>JAYTEX010000255.1:0-8514 GCA_043734785.1 Pseudomonadota bacterium
CTCCAGTGGAATCCCTACACAACCCAGATCGAACCGCACGACTACGTAGCGGAGTTCTGCGCGGTGTGTCTGCGGATCAACACGCTCTTGATCGACTTCTGTCGCGACACCTGGGCCTACATTTCAATTGGCTACTTCCGGCAGCAACGTATCGCCAACGAGGTTGGCTCCTCGACCATGCCGCACAAGATCAACCCGATCGATTTCGAAAATGCGGAAGGAAACTGTGGCATTGCGAACGCGTTGTTCGAGCATTTCGCGGCCAAGCTTCCGATCTCGCGCTGGCAACGGGATCTCACCGATTCGACTGTGCTGCGGAATCTTGGCGTGGCAGTCGGCTATACCGTAGTGGCACTGGAATCTTGTTGCCGAGGGATCGGCAAGCTGGGCCTGGATCGGGATGCCATGACCGCCGACCTCGAGCACGCTTGGGAAGTGCTGGCCGAACCCATCCAGACCGTGATGCGTCGCTACGGAATCGTGAACTCCTATGAAGCGCTCAAAGGGCTCACCCGCGGACAACGCATCGATCGCGCCGCACTACATGCTTTCATTGATACGCTGGCGATCCCGGAGATTGAGCGCCAGCGCTTGAAAACGTTGACACCTGCGACCTACATCGGTACCGCAGCCAGACTGGCGCAGGAGATTTGACCGTGGATGTCCGTGTCCTTGGCACCACACACGAAGAATTCGAACTCGAGCGCAGCGAGACCGTGTGCGAAGTCGTGTTGAGTCTCACAACGCAAGCCCGTCGCTCGCTCGATATTGTGAGTCGCCACCTTGATCCTGCGCTGTACGACAACGAGACCTTTGGCGCCGCCATTCGGGAACTGGTCGTGGATAGCCGCCGCGCGCAGGTGCGCATCCTGCTGCTCGATAGCGCGCCCGTCGTTGCGCGCGGACATCGCCTGGTAGAGCTTGCACGCCGTCTGTCGAGCTTCATCACGATTCGAATTCCCGCGCCCGAATACAAAAATCTTAATGAAGCTTGGCTGGTGGCCGATGCCACCGGATATCTCTATCGGCGTTTCAGTGACCGCCCCGAGGCGACCGCGAACTTCGCGGATCCGCGTCAGGCGACCCATCTGACGAACCGATTCGAGGAAATTTGGCAGCGCGCGCAACCCGACGCGAATATGCGTCGCCTGCATTTATAACGTTAAACTTGCATGAAAAGATGTCTTCCCACGCTGATCCTGCTGGTGGCTGCATTCGCGGCGAATGCCGAGCGCATGGTGCTTGAAGTCATCACACTACAACACCGGCTAGTGCGCGATGTCCTGCCGATACTCCAGCCCGTGCTCGCCCCAGGCGGCACTGCCACCGGGACTTCCAATCAATTGATAGTGCGTTCGAGCCCTGAGAATCTGGCGGAGATTCACGCGGTGCTCCACGCAATCGACACGCGGATCAAGCAGCTACGGATTACGATCACTCAAGACCTGAGTGCGGTCGCACAAGCGCAAGGTGAGGCCCTGTCGGGGCACTCGCACGCGGACGACTTCGCCACCGGCGTACCGGATCACAGCGCGATCGGCGGCGCGGAGATTGGCCTTGAGACGGTTCAGGGTTCGGTCACCTACCGTACCCAACGTACGCGCACACAGGAAGACTCCACGAACACCCATTTTGTGTTGGGCATGGAAGGACAGCCGGCGTTTATCGCCACCGGGCACCAGATCCCACAGCCTTCTCAGGAGTCGGTGACGCCCTACGGCGGTACAGTCCAAAGCGGCATCCATTATCAGCCAGTCTCCAGTGGCCTCTATGTCACGCCCCGCTTAGAAGGCGACCGCGTCGTCCTCGAGGTCGCACCCCAGCTCGAGCGCACGGACCCTTACGGTTCCGGCGCGATTGAAACCCATCGCGCGCAGACCACGGTCAGCGGTCGGCTGGGCGAATGGATTTCAGTGGGTGGCGCCAACATTGCCAGCGGTGGTCATGACGCCGAACTGCTGGCACGAACGCGGCGTCAAAGCGACAATAGCTACTCCATATGGATCAAGGTTGAAGAACCACCTTGAGGGTGGCCACTGAATGGAAGCCTTGGCGTTGACCGATAAACTCGCCAGGCCATGAGTGCGGCGCCCGCACGCAGCCCGGAATCTTCCAGATCTCATTCGCAGCACGCACCATGTCGGCAGATGCACCGCCAACGGCCCAGCTTTTTCTGGGCGACACCGCCTATTCCCCGTTTCGGCTCGAGCGCCTGCTGGCGCGCCTGAAAACGGTCGCGCCGAACGTATCGGCCGTGCAGGCCGAGTTCGTCTATGTGGTGTGGAGCGGCACGCCGCTCGCGAGTGCCGATACCGAGCGCCTGACTGCGATCCTGAATAGTTCGCACGCGCCGTACGCGTCCCTTGCCGCGGCCCGGTATGTGGCGCCTCGCGCGGGCACGCAATCGCCGTGGTCCAGCAAGGCCACCGACATCGCGCGCAATTGCGCGCTCCGCACCATTCTGCGCATCGAGCGCGCGGTACGCTGGCAGATCACCGACACGACCGAAACCGACTGGGATCAGCTAGCGGCCTTGCTCTACGACCGCATGACTGAAACGATTCATCGATCGACCGTAACACTGCTCGACTATGGCGTGCACTCGCCGGGCGCATTGGGTCACGTACCGTATCTGGCACAGGGCCGCACCGCGTTCGTTGCGCTCAACGAGGCTCTCGGGCTCGCGCTGGCGCCGGATGAAATCGACTATCTCACGGAGTGTTATCGCGCGCTGGGCCGCGACCCTACGGATGCCGAGCTGATGATGTTTGCGCAGGCGAACTCGGAGCATTGCCGGCACAAGATATTTAACGCGGATTGGCAAATCGACGGTGTCGCTCGCGCCCAGAGCCTATTCGCGCTGATTCGCGCCACGCACGCCACGCACCCGAATCAGGTCCTGTCGGCCTACAGTGATAACGCCGCAGTCACCCGCGGCTACTGCGGCGAACGCTGGGAAGTCGCGCCGGACACCCGCCAATATCGCCGCCAGGAAGAAGCGCACCAGCTCCTGATCAAAGTCGAAACACACAACCATCCCACTGGAATTTCGCCCTTTCCCGGCGCGGCAACGGGCGCCGGCGGCGAAATTCGTGACGAAGGGGCAACTGGACGCGGGGCCCGACCGAAGGCCGGCTTCAGCGGCTTTTCCGTCTCGCACCTGCGCCTGCCGGGCTTTGTCCAGGCGTGGGAAACGCCCCGCGCACACCATCCGCGCCTGGCCACCCCCTTACAGATCATGCTGGAAGGTCCGCTCGGTGCCGCGGCGTTCAACAATGAGTTCGGACGTCCGGTCCTTGGGGGTTACTTTCGAACCTTCGAGCAAAGGACCGATGCACAGACCCAGCGAGGGTATGACAAACCCATCATGCTCGCCGGTGGGATCGGCACTGTGCGCCCTGACCATGTCCAGAAGCAACGTCTGCCGGCGGGGGCCAAAGTGTTGGTGCTGGGCGGACCCGCGATGTTGATTGGTCTCGGTGGTGGGGCCGCGTCCTCGCAACGCGCCGGCGCCAGTGACAGCGATCTCGATTTCGCCTCAGTGCAGCGCGACAACGCCGAAATGGAACGCCGCGCGCAGGAAGTGATTGATGCATGCTGTGCACTCGGTGCGGAAAATCCGATCCTTTCGATTCACGATGTGGGCGCCGGTGGTTTATCCAATGCAGTGCCGGAGTTGCTGCATGACAGTCAACGCGGCGGTCGGCTCGAACTGCGCGCGATTCCGAGTGCCGATGCCAGCCTTTCGCCGCTCGAGATCTGGTGTAACGAAGCCCAGGAGCGCTATGTACTCGGTGTCTCTGCGACAGAGGTGCCGACGCTGCTGGCTATCTGCGCACGTGAACGCTGTCCGGTCGCGGTGCTTGGAGAGACCACGCAAGACACGCATTTGTGGGTCTGGGACAGCCACACACAACAGGCGGTCATCGATCTGCCGATGAACGTCATCTTCGGCAAGCCACCGAAGATGTCGCGCAAGGCCGTCAGTGTGCCATTTCAACCGCGCGCCTTGCCTAGCCATTTTCCGCCGCTGGTTGAACTCATCGAACGCGTGCTGCGGTTTCCGGCAGTGGCCGACAAGCGCTTTCTGATCACGATTGGGGATCGTACCGTCGGCGGGTTGTCAGTGCGCGATCCGATGGTGGGTCCGTGGCAGGTGCCGGTGGCCGACTGCGCGGTGACCGCGCTCGATTTCAGCGGCGTTGCGGGCGAGGCATTTGCCATCGGCGAGCGCACGCCATTGGCCCTATTGGATGGCGCGGCGTCTGTGCGGATCGCGATCGGAGAGGCGCTCACCAATCTTGCCGCCGCGCGCGTGCTCAAACTCTCGGACGTGGTGCTCTCGGCAAACTGGATGGCGGCCGCAGGCCATCCGGGTGAGGATGCGGTCCTCTATGCCGCCGTCAACGCCGCCAGCGTCCTGTGCCAAGCGCTCGGGATCTGCATTCCGGTCGGCAAGGATTCGCTGTCGATGCGCACCGCGTGGGGCGACGCTACCGACGAACACGCCACGACTTCGCCGCTCAGCGTGATCATCTCCGCCTTCGCGCCGGTGGTCGATGTGCGGTTGTCGCTCACACCACAGCTCAAACGCGAGACCGAAAGTGTGCTGCTGTTCGTCGATCTGGCGCGCGGTCACCAACGCCTGGGCGGCTCGGTGTGCGCGCAGGTGTGTGACTGCCTGGGGGAGACCCCGCCCGATCTCGAACGACCGGCAGATCTCGCGGCTTTCTTCGCCACCGTGCAGCTCCTGAACGACACGGGTTATCTGCTCGCCTATCACGATCGCGCCGACGGCGGGCTCATCGTGACGTTGCTGGAAATGGCGTTCGCGGGTCGCTGTGGATTCGATATCGACATCGAGCCGCTCGGCGGCACCCCCCTCAGCGCACTGCTCTGCGAGGAGCTGGGTGCAGTCCTCCAGGTGGCGACGGTGGACTTGCCGACCGTACTGACCCAATTTGGCCGCATGACCGCACTCAGTGACCATGTGCACGTCTTGGGCCGGGTCACGTCCGATACAGTGGTGAGCGTGCGTAGGCGACAAGAAATCCTGTACCAGGACGATCTCTTTGTGCCGCTGGCGCAATGGACCGCAACGACTCACCAGCTACAGCGCAGGCGCGATAATCCCGCGTGTGCCGACGAAGAAATCGCCATTGTGCTGGATCGACATGACGCAGGCTTACACCTGCATATCCCGCCCGCATTCGCGCGCCGCGCGCCGGCAGTCGCGACGACCCGCCCGCGCGTTGCGATCCTGCGCGAACAAGGGGTAAACGGGCAACGCGAAATGGCGGCTGCGTTCGATCGTGCCGGCTTCGCCGCGTTCGATGTTCACATGTCGGATCTGCTGGCCGGCGAGGTCAGCTTGCGGGATTTCCAAGGGGCAGTCGCCTGCGGCGGGTTTTCCTATGGCGATGTCCTCGGCGCTGGCGGTGGCTGGGCCAAGTCCATACTCTTCAACGCTCGCACCCGCGACGAGTTTTCTGCTTTCTTCGCGCGCCGCGAGACTTTCGTTCTTGGCGTGTGCAATGGCTGCCAGATGTTGGCTCAATTGAAGCACATCATTCCGGGTGCCGCGCACTGGCCGCGCTTTTTGCGGAACCGTTCGGAACAATTCGAAGCGCGCTTGGTCATGGCGGAGGTGACTGCTTCGAGTTCCGTGTTGTTCGCCGGGATGACGGGATTGCGCGCGCCGTTGGTGGTGGCACATGGTGAAGGCCGGGCCGAATTCGATGCCGCGCCGGCCGAGAGTTGTCTGCGCTATGTCGATAATCGTGGTGAGACTACCGAATACTATCCGCACAATCCTAATGGTTCGCTTGGGGGGGTGACTGGCGTGACATCGCAGGATGGGCGCGCGACGATCCTGATGCCGCACCCGGAACGGGCTTTCCTGAGCCGACAATTTTCCTGGCTAGATCCGGCTTGGCAAGAAGCTGAATCGCCGTGGTTCAGAATTTTCTCGAACGCCCGGCGCTTCGTGAACTAGATGATTGACGCGGTTCGCGGGGCGCGAGGCGACTCACTGGCCTGGTCGCTGGCGCTTGGCGCGGACTAGCGCCACGCCATTGTGTGGGTACTCGCCTGCAGTGCGTGCCGTTCAACTTCAGCGGGCTGCATCTCGGCGATGTTGCCGGCCGCCTTATACGCTTGCGTTAGGGCCTGCCGCTGGCTGCGCGCGACACTGCCTGCGTTTTCAATCAAGGAAGATGTGCTTCTGTGCAGTCGCGCGGCGGTTGACCACATTCGGCATCGCGCGCATCAACCAGTTCAATAATGCATAGGGACTCTTGCAACAGATGGCAAGCGATTCGAAATCTGCCCCGACCAAAGCCTTGGCACTATAGGAGCCAAGGCCCAGGTGAATGTAACGACTGCCACGTTCAATCCCTAGACGAATCACTTCATTGACCAGCAAGAACCATTCCCTGCCCGGTGGGCCCGGGTCGCGCCCAAAGAACGTCGCCACGGTATTTTTGTCATCCGTGAGCACCATCCCATGCGCCACCGCGCGTCCGTCGCGCATGACCACCAGCAGGCGACTATGCGCGCCCAGCATGCGGTCCATTTCGCGGTAGTAATCGGCGGTCAGCGCCTCCCGTTTAAAACCTCTGCTTGCCTCGTACACCACGCGTGCTTGTTCGAGAAAATGTTCAGCCTGATCGCCAAAAGCGTGCAAGGTATGTACCGCTTGCCTGGCTTGCGTTGCCAGACGCAAGCGGCGTTGCACATCCTTCCGATAACGGGGCCGCATCCCCGCGAGATATTCGGCGTAGGATTTCCAGCGCACCCGAATCCGCGCCAACGGCAGATTCGACACGAGATTGAATCCATGTTCGAGCAGGGTCCCGATATCGACGGACTCCTGCACCAGAAAGTCGCGCAGCAGGACCACCGGACTGCGCTGCGAATACGCAATATCCGTTGCCGCATCAGCAATCTTCTTGAGAAGTTGGGCGCGCGGGGCGTCCGGGCTTATCGAGATGGAGTGCCCGACGACCAGCGGGGACGCGCATTCGGTAATGCGGGCGTGTAGAAAACTCGGGCAACGCACGCGCACGACCGCGACCAGCGCGCGCAGCGCGCGCGGCAACAGTTGTGCGAAATCGGTCAGCACCGTATAGACGCAGGCGTGCGCGACGATTTCATTTTGATAGTTGAATATCACCGGATAAAAATACTGGCAATGCACAATCCCGGCAGCTTCTATGGCCACGAGATACGCATGGGAACGCGTCACCGCGCCAGGTCCCACTAAGCTATCCCACCGTGGGCCGTCGATATCCTTGATCGAGGTCAGGATCATCGTGCGGTAGTTCGGATCAGGCTGACCGCGCACGCTTGGCGCCACGTTGAGTAGCCGCCCCGTTAACGCACTTTTGGCGGGCCGCCAGGAACGCTTCAACAGCACGCCGAGGGGCGCGGATTTAGTCTTGTTCCACATGGAGGCGAGGGTGCTCCAGTTCCTTGGGGGTGAGATTGCCGGCTTTCTAGCGTGAGGTTAGCACGCCAAGCGCAGACGTGATTCAAAGACCGCGATCAGAATGGGATCACCCACTGCGGTGCCACTGCGGTGCCACTGTAGCGTGTTACATTTGCATGACTAGCACGGCACCGTAACCAATCCGTTTAGGGGACGTAGATGACGGCATTAATGCGCTTCGATATTCAGCTTGTTGGCCGGGACGCTGCGCCAGCACTGCTGCTGATCTGATCCGTACCGAACACGGCGACCACGTCATGTCCAGGATTCGCGTCCCCGCCACCCACGATGCCAGGGCCACGCCGGAAGACAGCGCGCTATTCATGGCGGCGGTAAAAGATGTTAGGCGCCTGCGTTCAGACGCGCAGTTGGTCCGCAAACCATCACCAAAGGCAATGCCGCGCAAGCACGTGCCCATGCCGGAGGCCTCCACGTTGATCGAGCCCTCGGATACCGAACTCAATCTCGCTGAGCAGTTGGAGTTCAAGCGCAACGGCGTTCAACCAGCGCTATGGCGCCGCCTGCGGCGGGGAGAATACCTGCGCGAGGACTCCTTAGATCTGCACGGCCTCACCATCGTCGAGGCGCGCGAACAATTGTCGGGATTTCTCCGCGAATGCCTCTCAGCGGGGTACAAATGTGTGCGTATCGTGCACGGCAAAGGCTATCGCTCGCCAGCGCACGCCCCGGTACTCAAACCACGAGTCGCCTTTTGGCTGGCGCATGCGAATGAGGTGGTAGCCTATGTAAGCGCGCGTCCCGCAGATGGCGGCACTGGCGCATTGTATGTGCTCCTGAAGCGAAGTCGTTGAGCAATGATCCGGTGCACGTGGCATGCCGCGCCAATACTTGCTACTTGATTCATCAGCGCGACATGCGGCACCGACTGCCCTGCATGCTCGCGGGTTTCTATGCGTGCAGTTCGGCTTTAAGGGGGTTCGATATGCAATGGATACTATGGGTTATCGCGGTGACTGCCAACGGCAACGATCTGGTCATCGACAAGACTATTTTTGATAGCCAGG
>JAYTEX010000256.1:0-4275 GCA_043734785.1 Pseudomonadota bacterium
CCAGTGCTGCATCGTCATCGCCTTCAAAGCGCAAGACCAGGCAGGGCGTGGTATTAGAGGGGCGTACCAGCCCCCAGCTGTTGGGGAAATCGACTCTGATGCCGTCAATTTCCGTCAGCTCGCCATCCGGAAAATCGAGCGCCTCGCGGACCTGCTGCATGAAACTCGCATGGCGTTCTTCCGGCATATCCAGCCGCAGTTCCGGCGTTGAGGCGGCGTATGGCAGGCGCGCGAAAACCTGCTCAGGCGGCTCGTTGGCATCGACGAGAATTTCCAGCAGGCGCGCGGCAGAGTACAGGGCATCGTCGAACCCATACCAGCGCTCTTTGAAGAAGATATGACCGCTCATCTCACCCGCCAGCAACGCGCCAGTTTCCTGCATCTTCTGCTTGATAAGTGAATGACCGGATTTGCTCATGATAGGTACCCCGCCGGCCGCGCGCACCACATCCGCCAGCAGCCGCGAGCATTTCACGTCATAGATAATCTTGGCGCCGGGATTACGACTCAAAACGTCCTGCGCGAACAGCATGAGCTGTCGGTCAGGCCACAGGATATTACCCTCGCGGTCGACTACGCCAAGCCGATCGCCGTCTCCATCGAAAGCCAACCCGAGATCTGCCTGCTCATGACGCACAATGGCAATCAGATCTTGGAGGTTCTCGGGTTGACTGGGGTCCGGGTGGTGGTTCGGGAAATCGCCATCGACTTCGCAGTACAGTTCGATCACGTCATGACCGATTGCGCGCAAAATATGTGGCGCGACGATACCCGACACTCCATTACCGCAGTCCACCACCACCTTGAGCGCTTCGCCGAGCGATACCGGGATATCTTCGCTGATGCGTCGGATGTAATCGGGGACGATCTCGATCTCCTGCAAGTTCCCGGATCCTGTGACGAAGTCCTGGGCTTCGATTCGTTCGCGAATTGCCTGTATCGCATCACCCGATAAGGTCTCGCCATCGAGCACCATCTTCAGGCCATTGTATTGCGCCGGGTTATGACTGCCTGTGATCATCACGCCCGTTCGGGTAGCGAGATAATGCGTCGCAAAATACAAGACCGGCGTCGGCGTAAGGCCGATATCGAGGACGTCGCGCCCGGAATCCCTTAAGCCCTCGACCAACGCACCGCGCAGGGTCACGCTAGAAACGCGCCCGTCGCGCGCGACGATCACCGTCTGCTGATTGCGCGCCGCCGCCTCGGTGCCGAAGGCGCGACCAATCTGGTAGACCGCTTCGGGAGTCAGCGTGTCACCGACGATGCCACGGATGTCATAGCTACGGAAGATCGATGGCGAGAGCGCAGTCAGTGCTTCGCTCGTAGGTGGGTTAGCGGCCGGCGGTAGCGGCTCCACAGGCACAGACATCATCGTAGTGTCTTCGGCGTTTAATGCAGGCGCGATCGGGTTGATGGGCACGGCTTGCACGGCCGTGCCACCCATCCCAGGGATTAATTGCGCAAAGTTTGGATGGGCGCCGGAAAGAATGGCCTGAATTGCACCCTGAAAAACGGTGTTAGTGCGCGCCGCCGGCTTGGCCATCTGTCGCCGCTGCATGACGAGGCCACCGAGTATTACGATGCCGATTGGCAGCAGGAGCAGGGGATTGATCTCGAAACTTCTCTCAACATGATGGGTGCGCAGCGCCAGCACCCAGGCGCTGCCCGCGATCGGTTTGGTCATGACTTCGAAATCGCGGCCGTCGGTCTGACCGGCCTGCGCGACGATAATCGGCGGTGCGCCCGGCACCGGTTGACGAATTTCGGCGTTCACGGTGCCGTGGGCCGCGAGCAGGGCGCTAAGCGCTAAGCGCAAGTCTTTGGAATTCGAACTCAGGTGCAGAAACCCGACTGGTTCGCCATTGGGTGGGGCTCGGCGCGCCAGCGCCAGGTGTTCGTTGGGAGTGCCGGCCAGATGCAGCTCGGCGTCAGGCGGTTGCGTTGATCGCTCAGCCTTCAGCAGCAAATCCAGCGACGAGTAGGTCAACGGCGGCGAAGAGTTCGGATCGGTCTGCGTCATTCCGCGTGGAATCAGACGCACCCGCAGTGCGCCCGGAATTTGCGGTTGCAATTCGGCTGCCAGCTTGGTGCGCGCATCATCGCTGGCATTCGAGAGCGCGGCAATCACTCTGGGATCCTGCGCCAGCTGATTCAACGCCATGATCTGGGGTCGGAGCAACGTGGCTGCCTGCGCGGAAATCGAGGTAGCTTCCGCATCAAACGCGGCTAGCTGCTCCGTCGCCGCGCGCGACTTCATCTCGCCGTAGAGATAACTTGCGCCGCTCAGCACGATCGCCAGCAGTAGCACCGCCGCGCCGACATAGCGCCCGGCACGCGGCAGCTCCTCGAATCTGGACTTAAGCTTGGACAGCTGCGGCAGCACGGTATCGTTCCGCGATCACAGCGATCAGGCTGCGCGCAAGCGCGTCCTTTGAAGCACGCCCAAGTTGTTTTTCTCCCCCTTGCCACACCACATGCAGCGAATTCTCGTCGGCTTCAAACCCGGTCCCGGGTTGTCCGACAAGATTTGCCGCCACCATCTGCAGCGCTTTACGCGTCAGTTTGGCGCGCGCGTGTTCGATTAGATTTTCTGTTTCAGCTGCGAAACCGACCGTAAATGGCGGCACGGCCCGCGCTGCTACCGCTGCCAGTATATCTTGAGTCGGACGTAACGTGAGCGTGAGATCGGCGCCCTGTTTTTTAACTTTCTGCGCGGCCGGCACCGCAACCGTATAATCAGACACCGCCGCAACGGCAATGAAAATGTGGCAGTCCGCGACCTGCGCCATGACTGCTTGATACATTTCGGTGGCCGTGGTGACCCGCCTGACCGACACGCCACTCGGCGCCGGCAATGCGGTCGGTCCTGATACCAGACTGACCACGGCGCCGGCGGCGGCCGCAGCGCGCGCCACCGCGTAGCCCATTTTGCCGGAACTGCGGTTGGTAATGAACCGCACCGGATCGATCGCTTCCTGAGTAGGACCCGCCGTGATCAGGACCTTGAGATCGACAAGTTCACCGCAGCCGAAGTAGGTCTCTGCGGCCGCGAGTATGTGGGCCGCCTCCGCCAACCGGCCAAACCCAGTCTCACCACAGGCTTGCGGCCCCTCCTCCGGCCCGACCCGCTGCACGCCGCGCGCCACGAGGATGGCAAGATTGTGCCGAGTGGCCGGGTGTTCCCACATCACGCGATTCATGGCGGGGGCGATGAGGATTGGAGCCTGGGTCGCCAAGCATAAGGTAGTGGCCAGGTCGTCCGCCTGTCCAATGGCTAGACGTGCCATAAAATCTGCCGAGGCTGGCGCCACGATGACAAGTTCGGACCAGCGCGCGAGTTCGATATGTCCCATGGCGGCTTCAGCCGCCGTGTCTAGTAGCTCGGTATGGACGGGCAGTCCTGACACCGCCTGGAATGTCAAAGGCCGGACAAATTCCTGGGCGGCACGCGTCATCACGACCCTGACCAGAGCCCCGGCGTCGCGCAGACGACGCACAATCTCGGGGGCTTTGTAGGCCGCGATGCCGCCTGTCACAATGAGACAGACGTGTTTATGGATTAACGCGTTCAAATTTATGAGCTCAACCTTGGCACCCGCGATGATCGGTCTTGTCGTTTGCCTAGCCCTCAGCAGGCCATCGACGGTCGTTTACGCGGGGTGTCGCGAAACTGCTGGGAAGTGGCTTGAATTCTAACTCAAGCGTGCGGATCCCAACACTCCAGAGCGACCGCCAATTAACCACTTAGACAAGGAAGTTTACATGGGAATTAAAGATTGGCCGCGTACTGAACGGCCGCGCGAAAGGCTACTGGCGGCCGGCCCGGCCGCACTTTCAGATGCCGAATTGATTGCGACGATGCTCGGCACCGGCACCGCGCGCGTGGACGCCGTGGCGCTGGCGCGTCAGATTCTGGCCGCAACCGGTGGCATCCGATCTCTGCTTGAGTTGCCGTTCAAGGAGTTTCAAAAGCTGCCGGGCCTGGGATTGGCTCGCTATGTTCAGTTCCAGGCTGCCCTGGAACTTAGTCGACGGTATCTCAAGAGCACCCTCGAACGCGCCGGCCCGCTCAATGACCCAGGTGCCGTGCGGGTCTTTCTGGCCGCCCAGTTCAAATCTCTGCAGCGCGAGGTTTTTGGGTGCCTGTTTCTCGACACGCGACATCAAGTCATCGCCTTCGAAGTGCTTTTTCAGGGCACCTTGGATGCCGCGACGGTTCATCCGAGAGAAGTCGTCAGGCGCGCGCTCTGTCTTAACGCAGGCGCTGTAATA
>JAYTEX010000257.1:0-2667 GCA_043734785.1 Pseudomonadota bacterium
ATGTCGCACCGCGAATAGACCAGGACGGTTTTCTGCGCGGTGGCGCGTTGCGTGTGCATCGACGAATCCCAGATCACCAATCACTTATCCTTCACTCAATGCATCAAAATTGGGAGTAGTCGCGAACGATACCCCGTAGCGCGGAGTTTCGCTCGGGACGCCTGTACGGTAACCCCGCGGCGAGGCACGCGGCGACGGTGCCGTGATGGGGGAGTCCCCCAATGTTCCGGGAAGGAGCAGCAGACTTAGAGCCAACCCCGCACCAGGAACGAGTCTTCCGCGACCGCTCGAAACTGCCGTAGACTGCAGGCGCGAAACGCCGGCGCATAGCGGCCTGGAATCATCTACAGGTTCGTATCTTGTCATGGGGAGGGGCTATGGGGCCGATAACGCTCGAACTCCGCAGTTCGGAAGCGCCCACCGTTAAAACGGTGCTCGCCGACTCCGGCACCTATGTGTTGGGTCGCGATGGGGTGTTTGAAACCGAGCAAGACGCGGAGGTGGGCGGTCAACTCCGGGTCATTACGCGGCCTCAGCAGCTGTTTGTCGCGCCGGGTAGCGGAGCGAGTCTGCTCGTCAATGGTAAACCTGTCACCGATCCTACCCCGGTTCAGCATGGCGATTGGGTCACGATCGGCTCGATCGCTTATCAACTCAAGCTGGCACAAGCCGACCGTGCGGCGGAAGCACCGAAGCTAGCGTGTGTTCCGCTGGCCGCCCCCGCGGAGCAATCCACTCTGAGCGTCGCGACAACTGGCGCACACGTGCTGATCGGGCGTCACCCGGACTGCACTTTGAGGATCGACTCGCCGTTGGTCTCGCGCGAACACACGCGCCTGAGCGTGCGCGACGGACGGTGGTTAATCGAAGATTTGGGCAGCATCAACGGCACCTTCGTCAACGGGCGGCGGATCCGTCTGCCTGTGACGCTCAATGTTGGCGATAGGGTCGGTATCGCGACCTTCCTGTATCGCTTTACAGGCGATGGCTTGCGGGCCGATGGTGAAGAGGGCCGGGTGCGCATTGAAGCATTGGGGCTTTCCAAAGCGGTGCGCGAGCGCTCGACTGGTCAATCCCGGCAGTTGCTGGAGGACATCTCGCTGGTCATTGAGCCCGGCGAGTTCATGGTGATCTTCGGCGGCAGCGGCAGCGGCAAGTCGACCTTGCTCGACGCCTTGAGCGGGCGTCGACCGGCCACCGGAGGGCGGGTTTTGTATAACGGTGTCGATTTGTACACGGCGTTCGACATGTACCGCTCGAGCATCGGCTACGTGCCCCAACAAGACATCGTACACCGCGGGATAAAGCTGCGGCGGGCGTTGGAATATACCGCGCGACTGCGCTTGCCGGACGATACCGCCGAGCATGAAATCGCCGCCTATCTTGATGAAGTGTTGCACAGCGTACGTCTGCAAGCGCAAGCCGAATTCTTGATTGATACGCCTGCGCCGCTGAGCGGCGGTCAATTGAAGCGCGTGAGTCTGGCGGCAGAGCTGATCGCCAAACCTGGGGTGTTGTTTCTTGATGAGGTGACCAGCGGCCTCGATGCGGGCACCGATCGGCAGATGATGCAAACCTTTGCCGAGCTCGCTGATGGCGGCAAAACCCTCATCTGCGTGACCCATACGCTGGAGAATATCGCGGCGTGCCAGCTCGTGACCTTACTGCATCGAGGACGGCTCGCGTATTTTGGGCCGCCGGCGCAAGTTCAGGACTACTTCAAGGTCAAACGGCTCTCCGATATCTACGAGGCGTTGGAAACCCAGGCGCCCGAACATTGGGCCGAGCAGTACCTAGCGTCGCCGTTGCGAACGCGCTATGTGCTTGATCGTCTGTCGCCGGCCGCGCAGGCACCCGCAACCACCGCGCCGGCAGCCTCGTTCACTCGCGGATCTACCGCTCGAGGCGGCAGTTTTCGGCGTCAGACTAAGATTCTCACGCAGCGCTATCTGGACCTCATGCTCGGAGATAGGCGCAATCTCGCGATGATGTTGCTGCAGGCGCCGCTGATCGGTGCCGTTGTGGGCACCGTGTTCAACGCGGGCGGCACACTGGCGGCGCAGGCGACGACGCAAAGCCAGGTCGCCTTCATGCTGGTTCTTTCGGCAATCTGGTTCGGATGCCTCAACTCCGCACGCGAAATCGTCAAGGAACTGCCGGTATATCTACGTGAGCGGGCGGTGAATCTCGCCCTCGCGCCCTACATTTTCAGCAAACTTTTACCGCTTGCAGGGATGTGCCTGATCCAATGCGTGCTGCTGCTTGGCGTGGCGTCGAGCATGATTTCCCTGCCGGGTGACTTTATGCCGCGGCTCTGGTTGCTGACGCTCAGCGCATTGGCGGCCTCCGCCATGGGGCTCGCGATCAGTGCGTTCGTGAATACCAACGACAAAGCCATCGCGATGGTACCCATTGTGCTGATCTCCCAAGTCGTATTATCCAACGCGCTTACCCCCCTCACTGGCGTGAGTCTGTGGATTGCCAAGCTCTCGATGATCTCGTTCTGGGGTTATGATGCTTTCAAATCGACCTTGAGCGCAGAAATACTTGACCTGCGCGACCCGGGCGGCGCCCCACTGGTGGCGGTACTCGAGCCCTACGGGACAAGCCTTGGCGTGATATTGCTGATGACCCTGGCGTTTTTAGCGCTGGTGGGATTTGGCCTGA
>JAYTEX010000258.1:0-6902 GCA_043734785.1 Pseudomonadota bacterium
AACTGC
This sequence comes from Pseudomonadota bacterium, assembly GCA_043734785.1. Taxonomy (GTDB): domain Bacteria; phylum Pseudomonadota; class Gammaproteobacteria; genus CAIKBL01. The sequence continues at coordinate 7 of JAYTEX010000258.1, forward strand.
CCAAGTAACACATCGCTCGCGAGCCAGCGGGGAGTCGGCACCTCACCCACCATCGCCCGGTAGCTGCTCCACGGGTACTTCTCCGGGTGCTTCACCATCCCGGCCCGTACCGGGTTCAGCACGACATAGCGTGTCAGCTCGAGCAGGTAGCTGTCCTTGTCCACCAAAATTCCCTTGAATCGCCCTTGGAAGAGATGTCCGGTCCGCTGGTGGCGTCGATTGGAGGCCTGGGTGACCATGCCGTTCAGGTGGCGCATCCCTTTCGAAAGGTTGCCGTCGGGCGTCTCCACGACCAAGTGATAGTGGTTCGTCATGAGGCACCAGGCGTGACAGAGCCAGTTGAGCCGGGTGCCCACCTCCGCCAAGACATCCAAAAACTTCACGCGATCTTCGTCGTCTTCGAAGATCGGCTCACGACGATCCCCGCGGGACGTGACGTGATATAGCGCGCCGGCGAATTCGATGCGGAGGGGTCGGGCCATGCTCGGAGCATACTCGCTCGCATGCTACCAAGCGAGACCTGACCCTGATCCTCGCTGCTGATCCTCGCTGTGACCCTGATCCTCGCTGATCCTCGAAGACGTGCCGAAGACGTGTTGGAGCCCGAGTTTAAGCCGGCCGGATTTTGCGTCTCGCTTCGAGGTGCGCGTTGTTGGCCAGGTAGTGAATGGCGCGTTTGATGGCCGTGGCGAGTTTGCGCGGTGCTAGAGTATCGCGTGCACTATTTCGGTCAGCACCTAGCGCATGCAGCCCGCTCGGACCAAGCGGCTCAACCCCGCCGCCACGCATGGTACTTCGTGAGCCATTTCAGCACGGTGTGGGGTTGATGATGACGCTGCCATTCGCCCGCCACATACTTATTGGCTTCGGCCAAAGTTGGATAGGTGTGTATGGTGCCGAGGATCTTTTTGAGCCCTAGTCCATGGCGCATGGCGAGCACGAACTCGGCCAGCAGATCCCCTGCATGCGTGCCGACGATGGTCACTCCCAGGATGCGATCCTTGCCGGGCACCGTCAGGACCTTCACAAAACCCTGCGCGCTGCTATCCGCGATCGCGCGGTCGAGATCCTCGATGCCGTACTTCGTGATCTCAAAGGGGATCTGCTGCGTGCTCGCTTCGTGTTCACTCAAGCCAACCCTGGCGACTTCTGGATCGATGAACGTGGTCCACGGCACGACCGCATAATCCGCTTTGAACTTTTTGAAAGTGCCGAACAGGCCATTGACCGCTGCGAACCAAGCCTGATGCGCGGCGGTATGGGTGAATTGATACGGCCCCGCGACATCGCCCGCCGCGAGAATGTTTGGATAGATCGTTTCGAGATATTCGTTGGTTTCCACCGTCCGGTCGGTCGGGATGCCGAGTTCCTCGAGACCGAAGCCTTTGATCCGGGCGACTCGACCGACCGCGCACAGCAGGCGATCGAAGGGGATAAGCTGCTGCTCCTTACCCTGACTTTCAACGACGAGATGCCATTGCTCACCTATCCGCTCGCAGCGCACGGCGCGCTGGTCGAGCAGCACCGTCACGCCATCCTGCCGCAATGCGGACAGTGCAATTTCCGCGGCATCCGCGTCCTCGCGCGGGAGCAACTGAGGTCGTTGTTGTACCTGCGTGACCAGAGCGCCGAGGCGCGCAAAGCACTGTGCGAGTTCGCAGCCGATCGGTCCGCCGCCCAGCACCACCAGGCGTTTCGGCAGTTCGCGCAATTTCCATAGCGTGTCGCTGGTCAGAAATCCGGCTTCTTCCATTCCCGGTAACGGCGGCACGATGGGTTCGGCGCCAGTCGCGATAACGATGCTGCGCGTGGTCAGGGTTTGCTTGCCGGCGGCGCCGCGGTCGATCTCGACAGTCCACGGGTTCACGATACGCGCATAGCCTTGCACGCAATCCACGCCTAGGCTTGTGTAGCGCGCCACCGAATCATGCGGTGCCACGGTCTTGATAATATGGGCGACGCGTTCCATGACCTCGGCGAAGTCGAAACTCACCTCGGCACTGGCGATCCCGTACTTGCGGGATTCGCGGATCTGTTTCAGCACTGTGGCGGTCTTGATTAACGCCTTGCTGGGCACGCACCCATAGTTCAGGCAATCACCGCCCATCTTGTGGTGCTCGATGAGCGTGACTTTGGCTTTGACCGCAGCCGCAATGTAACTCGACACCAGGCCCGCGGCACCTGCCCCGATAACAATCAGATTGCGATCGTAATGCTGCGGTTTGACGGCCGCCCAGCGCGCGTAGACTTTGCGACGCTGGATAAAAGCCAGCAACTGTCTTGCCAGGAGCGGGAAAATGCCCAGCAGCACGAATGAACCCAGCAGTGCAGGAGACAGCACCCCGCGCAGCGAATCGAGCTTCGCGAGCTGCGTGCCGGCATTCACGAACACCACCGTGCCGGCCAGCATGCCGACCTGACTAACGAGGTAGAAGACACCGACCCGCATGCGCGTCAGGCCCATCAGCAGGTTGATCATGAAGAACGGCACCAGCGGCACCAGGCGCAACGTGAAGAGATAGAACGCGCCATCCTTCTCGACCCCGCGATTGATTTCCGCGAGGCGAGTGCCGAAGCGGCCCTGCACACTGTCGCGCAGCACATAACGAGAAGCGAGAAAGGCGAGCGTCGCGCCGACTGAAGACGCGAAGGATACCACCACGGTCCCCACCCACAGGCCAAAGATCGCGCCACCGGCGAGCGTCATGATCACCGCGCCCGGTAAGGACAAGGCAGTGACGAGCACATAGCCCCCAAAATACAGCGCAATGACATGCCACGCGTTCGCTGCATAGAGCGCGCTGAAATCGGCCTGACGTTCCTTGAGATAGGCGAGGCTCAGGTATTGACCGAGATCGAAGGCGAAGAACGCACCGACGGCCGCGCCAATCACGATAAGCAGGGTCAGTTTCTGGCGCGACATGACATTTCCTTAAATGTGACAGGGGTGCCAGCGCTTGATCCTACGTTGGCCATTGGGAAAATAAATCTGTCACCTTATTCGAGTACCGATTGTAAGGTGGGATCTGCCTTTGCTACCGCGCGCTGATAGGCCGGACGTTCGCCAATCTGGCGCAAATAGCGACGGATATTCGGATATGGCGACAAGTCGCGCGGGTTGTAGATGCAGCGCATCGTGGAGAGCGGAAAAAGCATCATGATATCTGCGGCGGTAAATTCGCTCCCAGCGAAATACTGAACCTCGCCAAGGCGGCGCTCTGCTTGCGCGAGCCCTAAATCGTAACGCCCCCTCATCGAGATCAACGTCTCATTGTGTTCTATCCGCGGCAGCAAGGAAAACGCGAAATCGAGCTGCGCGCTTGGCATCATTGAGCCTGCGGAGAAATGAAACCAATACAGATAGCTGCCGAATTCAGGGTGTTCGGGCCTCAGCGTTAATCGGCACTCGCCATATTTGGCGAGTACATATTCAATAATTGCAGCCGATTCGCCGAGGATCAGATCTCCGTCGGTGATGACCGGAGCGCTTTTGGACGGGTGGAGTGCTTTATATTCTGGCGGCGCAAGAAGGGTGACTGGATCGCGTTGGTAGCAGCGCAATTCATAGGGGATCTCAAGCTCCTCGCAGAGCCACACGACACGATCGGATTGCGAAACGCCGAGATGGTGGACTGTAAGCATAAAGCTATTCTCCTGGCGGTGATGGGGTGGGGAAAATGAGGTTGCTCGACCGCGAAGGTGGATATTGGGTTAGAAGAGCGCCTCGGCGTCTCTGCAGCCTATCTCCGGTCGTCCATAGTGGCAAAATAACGTGGCACAATTTTGCCGGGCATTCAATCTGTTTTGCCCAAGTTCCGAGCCGGACCGGGGTGTTACGCAGACACTTGCGGCATGAGTGTGTTCAATGTCACGGTGGGAGTCCAATAGCTGCGGAACCAAGCCATGCCCCATCACGAGATCTTCACGACCGACAAAGTTGCCGTCATCACAGGAGCCGCCGATGGCATCGGACTCGCCGCCGCGCGGCGCTACGCCGGCTTCGGCATGCATGTGCTGATGGCGGATATCGACCGCACGCGCCTTGAAGCCGCGGCGCGCGCGATGAGTGCTCGCCCTGGCCAACGTATCGAAACCCAGGTCATCGATGTCGCGCAGTTCGCCACGGTCGCGGCGCTCAAGGCGCGTGCCTACGCCGACTTCGGTCGCGTCGATGTGCTCATGAACAACGCCGGTACCAGCGAGAAAACCGGCGCATGGTCGGCACTCGAACAGTGGCAGCACATCTTGAACGTTAACCTGTGGGGCATCATCCACGGTGTGCAGGCGTTCACGCAGGCCATGATCGATCAGGGCACACCCGCCCTCATCATCAACACCGGCTCCAAGCAAGGCATCACCAATCCGCCCGGCAATCCGGCCTACAACGTCAGCAAGGCCGGCGTCAAAACCGCCACCGAGGCCCTGCAGCACGAATTGCGGAACACGCCGAACTGCAAGGTAAGTGCCCACCTGCTGGTGCCGGGTTACACCTACACCGGCCTGACGCGCCGCCACGTGCAGACCCAACCGGCGGCTGCCTGGCTGCCGGAGCAAGTCATCGATCACATGCTCGAGGCTATCGCCCGTGGCAGTTTCTACATCCTCTGCCCGGACCACGAAGTGCCAGCCACGGAAGATGCGCGGCGCATCTTGTGGGCGGCGCGAGACTTGATTGATGATCGGCCCGCGCTATCGCGCTGGCATGCCGACTATCAGGAAGCATTCGCACAATTCGAGACTTGACACCCGAGGGCTCCATACGCTGGATCGTCTAGATACAAGTGGGGCGGTGCGTCATCCCGATTGCGGCGGGCTTGGGTTTGCTTCGTGACGGGTGAGCGCGACGGCCGCTGCCTCAACGCGACGATCGCGCGGATTGGCCTGCGAGGCTTTGGTCAGATATTCGCGTGCGTCGTCGAAGTCTTGCTTCTGCGCGGCGGCGGTTGCCAGATCGAGATAACGCCCAACGATCCGGTCAACCCCTGATCTGGCCGCGGTGTGGTTGGGATTGCGCGCCAACACCGCGCGGAATTTGGCGAGCGCATTATTGTCTGCCGGTAGGGTGAGCCGCAGGGCTGCAATATCAGCTTCTGCCGCCCGTAGCAGTTCGGCGAGTGGGGTCTCCATCAGTGCGGATGCCGGGCGCGCGCCAGGTTCACCCGCAGAGCGCCGCTCGGAGGCGACTTCGACAGCCCGCATCTGGCGCACGTCTGTGGTGGCGAAAGTCTGCGGCGAAGAGACTTTGAGCAACGCAAAGCCGAGCGCGGCCCCCAGCACAATCCCGAGCGCGGCAGCGCGTGGCCAGCGGCGCGCATTCGATAATAGGCTAGTGGCGTGTGCCAGCGGCTCGCGGCGTGTCGCGTCGTCAATTTCTGCGTGCGTCGCGGGGGCGGTCGCCCCCTGTGCAGCGTCCGGGTGAGGACGCGGTGGCAGCAGCGATACCAGGTTTCCGACTTGGACGGTGACGGGCTCGTCGGTCTCGAATAACTCGCGCCACGCCGCCATCGTGCGCGGACGTTCGTGCTCGCGAAAGGCGAGTGCGCGGTCGATCGCGGCCAGCAAGCCAAAGCTATATCCAATGATTCCGCTCTGTGTAAGGCGGGGTTGCGGATCACCGCTGCCGTTGATGATCCGGTGGCTACGATCGATGGCGGGCACCGGTGCGCGGCCAGTAATGACTCTGTAGGCGGTGGCGCCGAGGCCATAGATATCGGTCCACGGACCCTGCGCTGCGCCATCCGAGCGGTATTGTTCGAACGGCGCATAACCAGGAGACACCAACGATGTCACCGTCTGGGTCTGTACCCCCAACGCCTGCCGTGCCGCACCGAAATCGATCAGCAAGGCTTGCCCGTTGGCACGCAGATAAATATTGCTGGGTTTGACGTCGCGATGCACGAAGCCCGCTGTGTGCATGGCCTCGAGTCCTGACATGACATCGAACAGGATCGCGCGTAGGCGCGGTTCATCCACACGAGGTTCGCGCTTGAGCAGGGCGCCCAGGGTCTCCCCGTTTTCGTAGCGCATCACCAGGTAGGCGGTTTCCAAGGCTTCGAAAACCGAATGCACCCGTACCACGGCCTGATGATCGAATTTCGCGAGGACCCGGCCTTCCTCGAGGAAGCGACCCAATCCCCATTGATAGTCGTCGTCGCTCGCCTGCGAAATCGGCACCACGCTATTGGCGGTGCCGCGAGTCGCGCACAAGACCGGGAGGTACTCTTTGATCGCGACCAGTTGATCGAGGTTGGTGTCGTGCGCCAGGTAGGTGATGCCGAACCCGCCCTGCCCGAGGATGGCGCGAATCTCATACCAGAGAAGCTTGAAGCCGGCGGGTAAGGCCAGTGTCTGCACTGAGGATTGGCGAGCGGTCGTCGTGACCATAGGGTGTCTTGTTTCCAGTTGCGCGCCTTAATACCTTGAAAATCCCATCGCACGCAACAGTTATCTATCGTATCCCGGCGAAAAGCATGAAGCAGTGAATTCGATTGGCGTGCAATCGCGGCGAGTGCGCACCATGGTAGCGCATCCGTCCCTTTTCCTGATATTCACGAGCCAGTTTGGCCGCGAGTCACGCAGGGACGATAAAGTCAGGATTCCACCGCCTACGGTTACCCTGTTACCCGTTCACTCGCGCGACAGATCGATCACCTGCCCGAGGATTTCCTGCCGGGAATGGTCATGCTGATCGCGCGAGAAATATCTCGACGCAATGACGCATGGCCCATTGCCACCTGCTCCGACCGGTAGGTCGGAGCCTTCTCGCTGCATCACTGGTGCGCGAACGTTCCACTGTGACGGGCATGGCATTTGTCAGGCTATGCGTGAGACGCCGGTCACGCGCGCACAAATCGTTACAATCTATATTGACTCCGTAACACCCGGTGCGTACGCAC
>JAYTEX010000259.1:0-4989 GCA_043734785.1 Pseudomonadota bacterium
GTAGACGGATTGGCGGGGATCCCGCAGGTAGCGCGGCAACGGGAAGCGCTCGCTTACCCCGGCTACCTTAATGCAACGGCCCCGCTCTTAACTATAGGACGCGTCTTAGGGACCAACCCTGTGCCCAAGAAATCTCTGCCTTTTGCACAGATTCCTTGGGAGATTTCCCAAGATCAGTGCGCGATTGATGAGGCAGATCACGGTAGTTGCTGGCATGCGCGCCTTCAGCCGCGAATCCAAAGTTTATCGCAGTGGCTTCCAATCCACGACGATTTCCCAGCCAAACACCGGACGTGCCTAACCGACGAGGAGGTAAATCGTTTCCACGAATTGTTGATCGACTTCGTCCATTAATTCGTCATTCGTGCAATTCAGGTCCACTCCAAAGCGCGCTAGCAGCGACACGTCGTGAGCGTCATCGCGCGCGATTATTTCGCTAGAGCTGCCGGTACCGGAATAATTCGCGATGGTATCCGCAACCTTCAGAATCGCCGCCTCAAGTTTGGCGAGTCGCGCGCGATGCGGTAGATGATGCCACCTCACGGCCTCGCACAAGACCACTGGCAGGTTCCAGTTTTGTAACATGAGACCGGCAAGATAGGTGTGGTCAAAGCCCAGCCGTGCCTGTTCAATTCGGTAGAGTTCGTCCTCGCTGCCGGCCGCATCACGGATCATGGCTTCGGCCAATTCTGGAAAGCGCTGGTTGATGACCAGGGTTCCGATATCGTGCATCACCCCCGCCACGAACAAGCGCTCTGGGTGCAGAATCCGTGCGCGGCGCGCGATCGCCTGGGCCATCAAGCCCACATACACGCTGTGGCGCCAGAAGGCATTCATGTTGGTGACCGCGCTGGAAAGTCTGGAGAAGGTCTGCACGGCCGCGATCGTGCAGACGATTTTTTGCAGTTCGCGCATGCCCAGCAGCATGACCGCGCGCGATACGGTGTCGACTCTGGTCGCCAGCCCGTAGTAGGAACTGTTGGCGAGCTTCAGTACTTTCGAGGTCAGATTCGGATCACGGATCACGACTGCGGCGAGGTCTTCGATGACCGTGCGATCGTCGGCCACCAGATCATTGATTTTGAGGCAAACATCCGGCGGCGATACGAGCGCCGAGCTGTCCTCGATAAGGCTGCGCGCGATGGTCTCGCTCGGGGAGTGTTCAGTAAGAGCGGAGGCTGGCGTGCTCACGGCGATGGTCCTTTCTGGGCTTGGCATCCCTGGAGTTGTCGGCCGGATCGACTCAGGCTTGAGTGCGAAGCCCGATAGGGTCGGCGCTAACCACAGGCGGGCGCCGCGGCATACCCGAAAATGTTCACGACTGACGCGCCGGGTGAAGGCCAGTAGTAGCAGGGGGCTTTCGCGCCGCCTGCTTCTACGAATAGGGATAAGGTCGTGATCGCGACGCGAGCCAAGACCTTATCCCGTCGTTGGACGAGCCCGGCGGTGCTCAGTACAACAATATGGCGTGCTCAGGCTGCTGCTGCTTGGCCCTGGCGCGCGGCATGTGCCTGCTGCAGCCGCCGCAGTTCCTCCCAGCCGAGATAGCTGGTGAATCCGTTGTCGTCAAAGAACAAGACCGGGCCATCGCAGATAAAGAGATACTCCGTATCTTCCAGCGCGGTGGTGGCGCCATGCAGCATGCCGTTCGGTTCGTAGACGTAATCACCCGTATTCAGCACGCCATCACGCACCTGCAGTTTTCCCTTGAGGATGAACGTGTGCGAAGCGCTTAGATGTTTGTGCTGGGGCGCGACGAAACCCTTCAGCCAGCGAAACTGAACGGCCCAGCGGCCGGATTCGGCCCCGGTGTAGAGGATCTTGATAAATGCACGATGGGGATCCATAGGCTGGGGGATCCAGTCACTCTCGCTGGCACGCACGAGTGTATCCATGAGTTCCGGGTTGATCGGCAAAATATTTTGCGGCATGGCCATTGGGGTCTCCCTTGCAGAATGATGGGTGAGGATGGGCTCGGTTCAGATTCGGCGAGTAGGGACGCCGCTGTGCAGGCGGCGCCCTTCCAACCATGGATGCGCAATCCGCGCTTAGCCCACTGCTCGCAGGAATGCGGGTGCGTGAGCGTCTTCGACATCGAACGCGGGGCGCGCGCCGAGCTGTTTCAGTTCGGGCATCACTTCCTTTGCGAACAAGGTCATATTTGCGCGCGATTGTTCAAGCGACATACCGGCGTAGCCAAAAATCCCGGTAACACCGCAGGCATCGGTCCGCGCGTGAATGTCCTTCATTTTCTCGAAGCACTGCTCCGGCGTGCCCCAGATCTGCAGGTTCATGAAGAAATCCGCCATCCCGTCCACCCCTATGGTGTCAATGGTTTTGTTCAAGGTTGAGTAGTACTCATAGCCTTTGGTGGTCGCGAAATGATTGCTCTCCATTTCGTAATGCTGGACTACCGAGCGCCAGTAGCCTGCGATGTATTGACGCGCCAGCTCCTCGGCTCTACCAGCATCCTTGTCGCACATCACCCAGCCCGCGATATACGGGCGCGGTGCCGCATGGCCATGCATCTGTAGAAACAGTTCGTTGTAGTCTTTGAGTTCCTGCGCGTGTTGTTCCCACGGCTTTTGCGGAATGACCAGGATCCCGATGCCGAGTTTGGCCATGATCTGCGAGGATTCGGCAGAAACGGCCGCAGCGTAAGTGCGATTCTTAAAGGATTTGAAGGGTTCAGGGCGGATGCGCGCGCGCGGTTGCTTGATATGCTTGCCGTTATATTCGCAAAAGCCTTGTTCAAGGCCCTGCAGCACCATTTCGGCACTCTCGACAAAGCGCTCGCGCGAGGTGTTCATGTCGACGCGGAAGCCTTCGAATTCAACGCGCGCCAAACCGCGCCCAATGCCGAAGATCGCGCGCCCATCGCTCATGCAATCGAGCATCGACATCTTCTCCGCCACCCGCATCGGATCGTTCCAAGGCAGCACGACCACCATGGTCCCGAGCTTAACTTTGCGGCAGGCGCCACCGACGAAGGACAGGAAATCCACGACGTCCGGCATCATCGTGTAATCGGTAAAGTGGTGTTCGATACCCCATACGGATTCGAAGCCCAGACCTTCAGCCATCAGGGCCAGCTTCATGTCTTTCTGGTAGACGGAATAGTCGCTAGTACCGCCTGCGTGATCGGGATTTTGAAAAATAGACGCCATACCTACGTGCATTGGGAAGCTCCAGTGGGGGGCACGCGTGGGCGTTTGCCCCTGGTTATAAGGGTTGGGAGTGTACGCCCGGAGGCGCGCCCGGGCATACTTCGGGGTGTTAAATTCTTCACCTTTAAGGCCAGCCATGGTCAATGACGCGACTATTGCGGCAACAAGGCGTTGTCGATGTGGGCGTGGTGAACTGCAACTGGAAGATTGTCCTCGATGCCTTTCAGGAGGTGTATCACCGCCACCGGCGGCGCGGCACTGGTTGATGCCCGCAACTCCCTCGACAGCCGCCGCTCCGGTGTCAATCCCGGCGGCATCAGCAACTGGGCGCTCGACGTCACGACCATCTTTCCCAATGTGGTGTGGCTGGTCGGCGCCGATTCGTCAGTGTTCCATAAGATCTGGCCGATCGATCGCGAACATACGCGCTACGAGAACTTCAGCTTCTATCGCAAGCCGAACAAGGCCAGCGAGCGGTTCGGACGCGAGATGAGCTTTGGCCTGTTCCGAGACACCATCGTCGAGGACATCCTGAACACCGAGTTCAGCCAGCAAGCGCTACGCTCGGGCGCCAAGAAACACCTCCATCTGCAGAGCACCGATCAAGGTCACCCACCTACATGATGGGTGGATAAGGCGCGGCGGCGTATGCTTCATGAACGCCTCCAGGTCCAACCGGCTTTGCCTGTCGCGCCGACGATGACGAATACGTAGGTGCAGTCCGCGTCGTAGATGTTCTCCCATGCATGGGGCAGGCCGCCCATCACCAGGATATCGCCGGCTTTCAAGATACGTCGCTGATTACCCTGCAGCAGGCAGGTCATCTTGCGGCCCGTAGGTTGGGGTTCGCATGCTCACCCCAACCTACGGGCCGCGTGATTGCGTGTGGGGTTACGTAGGTTGGGGTGAGCGTAGGCGAACCCCAACATCAATTAATCCTGAAATGTTTTCTGCGCAGAAGAATGTGCCGCCTGCGGTGCAGGATTTTCGATATCGCAGGCAGGTGATCTTGCGGGCGAAGTGTTGGGGTTCGCATGCTCACCCCAACCTACGGATCCGCGTGAGCGCGTGTGGGGTTTGCGTAGGTTGGGGTGAGCGTAGGCGAACCCCAACATCAATAAATCAATAAATCCGCTCAGCACCTGGTGCGATGGTGCAGCCGTCTCCGGCCCAATCCGCCGTTAGAAGTCCAGTCCGAATGTAGCGATGAATTGACGACCATGGCCATTGAGCTGCGCGTGCGACGTGCCCATGCTTAACTGGGTTCAGATGGAGGTAATCCACGTGACGTTGTAGGTCTTGGTCATCCCGAATTTGATGCTCCCAAAATCGACGTTGCCAAATTCCACGCTCGCCCTTACGTAAACGACTTGAGCCAATCGCTTCGGCACGTTCAACACGGCGCGAAAAGCCCGCTTTGATCAGCATCCAGCGGGTTGAAAAATCGCCGTCGTCCGGCGGCAGCGACCAGATCGCATGGAGATGTTCCGGCAATACAACCCACGCGATGATGTCGAACGGATGTTGTACTTTGACGTACCGGACTGACGCGCGCAGCGTGTCGATCCGTTCGACCAACGTCCTCTTGGCGCGATCCTCAAGGTTAACCGTGAAGAAGAATGTGCCGCCGGGGGTGTTGGATCTTCGGTATCGCATGTTGACGATCTTGCGGGTGAAGTGTTGGGGTTCGCAAGCTCACCCCAACCTACGGGTGCATGATCACGGGTCGGGGCGAGCGTAAGGGCCGCATCCGGTGCCGGAGCTTTGCTTATTTGCTTATTACGATAAGGCTTTGTCTCTATGCCGCTTCAGCAGCAAACAC
>JAYTEX010000260.1:0-4563 GCA_043734785.1 Pseudomonadota bacterium
GAGCGCGAATCAATGCACGCCTTCGAGTGAATGGTGCTTGCATGGCGATATCTATCGCACGCGGCCTGAAGTTAACGCCGTGGTGCACGTCCATTCCCCGTATGCTACGGCGCTCGCCTGTTTGCGTCGTGAGATTCCAGCGTTTCATTACATGGTAGCGATAGGCGGCGGAACATCGATACGCTGCGCGCGCTATGCCACCTTTGGCACGCAGGCGCTGTCCACTGCAGTCATGGAGGCGCTGTCCGAGCGTCGCGCGTGTTTGCTTGCCAACCATGGCGTGGTGGCCGTTGGCGCCAGTATTAAAGCCGCCTACGAGCTGGCGCTTGCGATCGAAGATCTCGCGCATCAATATTGCATCACGTTGCAATGCGGTGGGCCGGTGTTGCTCGGCACATCAGAAATGCACGAAGTCCTGGAGCGCTTCAAGACCTATGGACAACAATCAGCCGAATAAGCCAAGCGGCCCACTGGCCGAATTCACGAGCAAGCCAGTCTTTCAGCTCGCGATCCCCGCCCTGGACCTGGCGGCACTGCGCGTGTTCTATGTGGAGGTGCTCGGGTCGAAAGTCGAGCGGGAAGATGTGGATACGCTCGAACTGTCGTTTTTCGGCGGCCGTCTACAGGCCTTCCGCGTCGATGCCATGCCTGCTGCCGTCCATGGCCGACGCGGTGGTAGGGCCATGCCGGTGCCGAACTTTGGGCTCTTGATGGGTTGGCAAGATTGGCATCGCGCAGTCGATCACCTGAATTACGTCGGCATCACCTACCGCATGCCCCCGACCACGCTAACCATGCCCGAGGGGCGCACCGAGGCATGGTTCGCGATCGCCGATCCCAGTGGCAATTGTCTCGCCTTCGGCGCTGCCAAAACTGACTGATGACGCCGGCTGCCATCTCAGCCGAATAACTCGGCAAGCTTCGCGCCCGGATCAGGGCTGCGCATGAAGGCTTCGCCGACCAGGAAGCAATTCACCTGGCGCGCGCGCAGGCGCGCCACATCTTCGCGCGAGCCGATACCGGACTCCGTCACGACCAGGCGATCTTCAGGCACATCGTTTAACAGGCCAAGCGTCGTGTCGATGTTCGTTACGAAACGCTTCAGGTCGCGGTTATTGATTCCGATCAACGGCAGGCGCAGGCGCAGCGCGCGTTCGAGTTCTTCGCGATCATGCGCTTCGAGCAGCACGTCCATGCCCAGTTCGCACGCGGTATCCGCCAGACCTTGCAGTGCACCGTCCTCAAGCCCGGCCACGATTAAAAGCACGCAGTCGGCACCGAGTGCGCGGGATTCGTAGATCTGATATTCGTCGCACATGAAATCCTTGCGGATGACCGGTAACTCGCAGGCTGCGCGAGCAATGAGCAAGTGTTCGTCGGTACCCTGAAAGTATTGGGTGTCGGTCAATACCGAGAGACACGCGGCACCGCCGCGCGCATAGGACGCCGCGATCTCGGCCACCACATAAGGATCGCGCAGCAAGCCTTTGCTCGGCGACGCCTTCTTGCATTCGGCAATCACGCCAGCGGCGCCCTGCGCCACTTTTCGTCGTAACGCCGCCTCGAAACCCCGTGTGGGTGGCTGGGCGCGAGCGGCTGCGCGAACTTCCGCGAGCGGGCGCTGTGCGACGCGCGCCGCTACTTCCGTTCGCTTGTGCGAAAAAATTTCCTGCAGAAGGTCTCTGCCAGGCGCTAAGGGGGTTATTTCGGAGGGCATGTCGTCGCTCCATGGTGATCAGGCTCGGCCAGGGTTTGGGTCAACGCGATAAAGCGTTCGAAACGCGCGCGGGCTGCGCCGCTCGCGATGAGCTCCAAAGCGCGCTGGTAACCCTCAACGATGTCGGTACTCAAGCCGCACAGATAGAGTGCGGCACCCGCGTTGAGTGCGACGATATCGCGCGCGGGGCCCGCCACATTCTCGAACACGGCGCGAATGCGCGTGAGACTCTCTTCCACATTCAGCACTTTTAAAGTATCGAGCGAGGCGGCGCGTATCCCCAGTTGAGCGGGGTTGATCTCGTAGTGCGTGATCACACCACCTTGCAGTTCTGCCACCAGGGTCGGGGCGCCGATACTGATTTCATCAAGCCCATCGGTGGCATGCACCACCAGCGCGCGTTGGCTGCCGAGTTGCAGCAGAACTTCTGCGATCCGCGGGACCCAGTCCCGATTGAACAGCCCCACCAGTTGCAGCGGTGGTGTCGCAGGATTGGTCAAGGGACCCAGCACGTTAAACAGGGTGCGGATACCGAGTTCGCGCCGAGGTCCGGCGGCATGCCGGGTTGCGCCGTGGTGCGCCTGCGCAAACATGAAACCGAAACCTACCTCACGTATGCAGCGAGAAATGTTGGCGGGGGTCAGGGCCAGTCTGGCGCCAGCCGCTTCCAGCAGATCGGCCGATCCGCTGGCGCTCGACACCGAACGATTACCATGTTTGGCCACGTAGCCGCCGCCGGCGGCGACCACGAAGGCCGACGCGGTGGAAATATTGAAGGTGCCGCTAGCGTCGCCGCCGGTGCCGCAGGTATCGATCAGCGGTGCCACGTCAACTTCGACTTTCACCGACAATTCCCGCATCACGCACGCGGCAGCGGTGATCTCATCCACGGACTCGCCTTTCTGGCGCAGCGCGACTAACAGTCCGGCGATTTGCGCGGGCGTCGCTTCACCGGCCATGATCTGACGCATGACGGCCGTCATGTCGGTCAGGGTTAGATCGTGGCGATTAACAACGTGCGCAATGGCATCGCGGATATTCATGCTAGGCGGATGAGTCAGGCAGCTTGGTCGAAAAAATTCTGGAGCAGCCGGTGACCATGCTCCGTTAGGATGGCCTCCGGGTGAAACTGCACGCCAAACAACGCGAAATCGCGATGGCGCACGGCCATGATTTCATCCCGCTCGCCAGAGGGCAGAGTGGTCCAGGCGGTCACTTCCAGGCAGTCAGGACAGGAGTCCTTTTCGATCACGAGCGAGTGATAGCGAGTCGCGATGAATTGATCCGGGATGCCGCGAAAAACATCGGTCCCGTGATGGTGGATCGGTGAGGTTTTGCCATGCATGACCCGGCGCGCATGGACGACACGACCGCCGTACGCCTGACCAATGCTCTGGTGGCCTAGACAGACCCCGAGGATCGGGAACTCGCCCGCCAATTCGCGCACCACTGCCAGCGAAATCCCCGCTTCGTTTGGGGTGCAAGGGCCGGGAGAAACAATGATATGCGAGGGTTTTAGCGCCCTGATTTGCGACAGATCGATAGCATCGTTGCGCGCCACCTGCACTGTATGGCCGAGCTCACCACAATACTGCACCAGGTTGTAGGTAAAGGAATCGTAATTGTCGATCATCAGAATCATAGAGCAGCTATCATTTTGATTTATAAGGTACTGATTTCATAATATTGATCTTAATACCCGCTTAGATACCCGCTATTTCTTTTGGTACCCCGTGGCGATGATCTGGAACCGAATGCACGAAAGGCGCTATTGTCCCCCATATCGGCCACGCCTCAAACCATCGCGCAGCACGCGCCATCGGCTGTAAGGCAACGAAAAAACGACCGCCAGCAGGTGGCATAACGAATAAGGATAGGTCGTGAGAGCGAAGCGAGCCACGATCTAACCCGTTTGTTGGACGAGCCCGGTGATGCTCGGCACACCTTTTGTATATGGGAAATACCTTTTATGGCGCAGTGATGTCCTAATAGGACATCGGTATCAGGCGGTTCCGGCAGTGTTGGGGACGGGTAATCGGAACCGGCATAAAGGGCTATTTGGGATGAGTTTCGACCAACCTGCAAGCCTACTGCCCTACTTTATCGACATACAAATTGATTGCTTGGCTAAATCTGGAACGCTATCAACGTGCTCGGGATTGAGCACACTGACAAGGTTAACCATGAAGCCTGATTTTTGCTGCCGCGTAGCGGCTTCGTCCAACAATGCAGTGGACCTCACGCGGTGACAGATTGGCATCGAGGTTTTAGTTCGGTGGCCCGCGCGGCTCATCGGCACCGTTCTGGGCCCGAATGCTACAAAGCGAGACCTGACCCCTTGACCGTGACCCCTTGACCGGACCTGTTGATTACATACTCAAGCCTGCATGCTGTTACGTTGCCGCTCGCTTGATCTGCGTCACCTTGCTTTGACTCTTCGCCATTTCGTCGGTCAGGTCTGCCCATTGCTGCAGCACGGCCCGCCGCTCTTCCATGTATTCGCCTTGGTTGTAGCTGGCCCGCACCTTGTTTCGTTCGGCATGGGCTAGCTGGCGCTCGATCACCTCGGAACGAAAGCTCAGTTCGTTCAGCATGGTTGAAGCCGTCGCCTGGAATCCGTGCGCCGAAAAACCGATACTATCTTGGCCGTTGAAGCCCATGCGTTCCAGCGCCAGATGAATCATCATAAGGCCAGGGAAGGGGAGCGCTATTCTATGAGCGGGCGGCAGATCAACAGCTTAAAGCGTCGCTCGGCGAGTTCGTCGCGCAGTTTCGGGTCTAACGACAACGACGTTGTGTATTCCCCGACCTGGTAGAAATATAAGGCGCGCGCGCGGAGCACGGCC
>JAYTEX010000261.1:0-14340 GCA_043734785.1 Pseudomonadota bacterium
GGGGTGTCAGGGTGCAGGGGTCTCGCCCGAAGGCGCCGGCTGGGGGATTACAACATTAGGGTCTGGTGTTCCAGCGCGCCCGCGCTGCAGCGCTCGTCAGGAGGATCGACAAGTCTGTTAGCCATCGCGGCGCAGGCGCAGGGCCTTAGTCAGGTGGTATTCGATGCGCTTCTTAAACTCGAGCAGGCGTACGGTACGGCGGGCGAACCCACCTCGCTCTATCGCATAGCGCTCAGATAACTCAAGTTGCGTGAGGTAAACCGGATAACCTTCCTGGCTTTCGCGGGTCGCGAGAACGTGGCCCGCGATTGCGCCGAAGAGGTGCGCGCCATGCTCGCGCGAGCTGAATTCCTGGTCATCGCAGTAGCACGTAAACTCCGCCTGTCCGTTGGCAGTCACATCGACGAACATCCGTAGCGATGCATAAGCGGCCGCGCGCAGGGCGCCGACACTCATCACCTGCGCACGCCAACCGATCGCCGCATTGCCGGTCAGTTGAAACCATTCGACGGGTAGTATCGATGGGGTGTTCGCGAGCGGAGCCGATGCTGAAATGTTCCGAATCCCTGTAAAAAAGCGGCTAAAGTGGTCAAGCGTGGTCCGAATGTTCTGCCCAATCTGACGTTCCACATAGAGATCGCCATGTTCGTCCAGCACATACAGATCGAGTTTCGCTACGCGTTGATAAACAAATAGCTGTATGCGATGGGGCTTGTTATGCGCGTAGATAGCGGCCAGCGGTAGCGTGTCGGCGCAGTTGGGATCGAAAATGACGTGTCTGAAGGTCGCGCTCGGCTCCGCCAAACTCTTAAACAGCGATAGGGCGTTGGTATGCACGCGATACTCGAGCCGCTCGTTACGGCGAAATAGCTCGTGATGGAAATCCCCGACGCCTACAATGTGATGAATAGGCTGGCGGCGATCGGGCTTACAGAAATGCCGCGTCACCTCTGCCAGGTAGGCCGTGATGCGCTGGCGGATCAGGTGATCGTAGTCGGCAGAGAAGGCGTAAACCCTCGCAGGTATGACGGCGCCGCGTGTGAGGCGCTCGAGATACTCGCATAGAGCCAGCGGCAGGGCGTCCTGGCCGACATAACGATAGGCATACAGTTCACCCCAGCTATTCTCGACCAGGAGATCGACACTGCCGATCAGGCAGACACGACTTCCACCGAACTGGAAGGCGTCACTGTGACTGCTGGTGAGCACATCGCCCTGTGCACGGCGCGCGGGTGCGATATCGCACCCTATGTTGAGCAGAAACAGCACTGTCAGCGCACGGGGCGGGCGCGCCAGCGCTGCCATCTCGCTAGCCGCCGGTTGGCGGGTTGGAAATGATTCGGCAAGCGCATCCAGCAGGCGACGCAGCTCCACCAGCGATAATCGCTGGCCGTCGCTGAACAGATGCCACTCGGTTTGCAAATCGGCGAGACCATTGAAGTAGCACCATGCGACGACTTCGACCAACGAGTTGCCGCGTTTAAGTACGGTTGCGCGGATCTCGCCGTCAGAATTGATCTCGCCCGTATAGAGCATCCAGGTATTCGTTTGCTGACCACTAACCTGCCGGATCGAAAGAATGGGCTCAGCTGGGTTCTGACAGATCCCGCGCGTGATCAACTCGATCTTATGCGGCTTTTTTTCAAACGCCGCGTAGAGCTTGCGACCCAGGATGTTTAAATCCGCATCGGTAATGTGTTGTGCACGGCCGTGCGTGCGGGCGAACTCCGAGAGCACGGCATAGCTTTTCTGCAAGGCCTTGACCAGTTCACGCCGTTCCTCGCGCGCGGTATCGATGCGCCAGTGCGCGCGACGATCCAGTGCGAGAATATCGGCGGGAGACCAGTCCCACGCGCGGACCATGTTCTCCAGGATCTCGCGCCGCCAGCTCGTGTGGCGGGGATCGGCAGGTGCGCTCAGTTTTTCATCGGTTTTCAAGTAGAAGGCACGCCGTAACAACGTGAGTCGCTCAGTATCGTTTTGCGACATCAAATAGTCTTCAAGCCGACGATACATCGCGAGGTAGGGGTCGAGATCATCTGGGCCGAGTTTGGGTGCACTCAGTGCGAGCTTGTAGCGATGACTCAGTAAGCGAACTTTTGGATAGTCCGCCGCATAACTTTCCATGAGCAGGAGTTTCATCATGGACTTATAGGGCGAGTCGATGCTTTTATAGAGCTGCCAGAGTGCGGCGCCGAAGAATTCAGCGGCGGGGATGGCCGGGATCCCGCCGAAATCGACATAGTCGCGCGCCGCAATTCGGCGTTGTCGAATCGCGCCCTCGACGAATGCGTCGTAGTTTGCTTCCTCGTCCGCTGGCACATACCACCAGAGTGGCTTTTGGCCCGCGAGCAGCAAGCCCGAGCGGTAGAACTCGTCGAGCAAGAGGTAGTGCTGCGAACTGCCGCTGCTCTCCTCCGATAAACTCAATGTCTCACCGGCACGAAAGCGATCAGGATCAAAGACGTAGAAGTGAACCTCGACGCTCTGCGTCTGGGCGAATGCCTCGATGGCCGCAGCCTTGCGCTTGAGCAAGGCAATTTCCGCTGCGCTGCGCTCCGTCGTGTGGCAGATCCAGACATCCAAATCGCTGTTCCGCGCATATGCCACGGTGCCCGCGCTCCCCATCAGATAGATCCCTCTGATCGCGAATTCGCGCAACCCGCGAGACTCGTGGGTAAAGGATTTGAGCAGGCGTCGGGCCGCTGCGAGTGCTGGGCGGGTCGGGGAGTAATCCGCAATTCCGTGAGGGGTTTCAGGCCCGCAATAGCCCGGCAACAATGGGTGATTCAGGTGAAACAGGAGTGGAATCATTGCCACCACATCCTGCTGACGTGGTGGCAATGATTCAAACACTCGGCGCAACCGATCGTAGGTGACCGCCGCAAAACGATTCTCGAGATCACGTTGCCGAGGTTCGCGCGGCCCCCAGTTTGGTGGGTGACTTCCCATACGAGAGGTTAGCGGCTGCGCGGTCGTCGTCTTCACTTTTTCGAGCGTTAGCTCGTTATTTCGGTAGCAACGATAAGTCTCTAAAAATAAAAGGGTTAAGATTGAGTCTCGCGCGCTAATGCGAAATAATGCAACGCGCAGCAACGGGCTGACAGCGCCCGTGCGCCACCGGTGTCGATCGATCTCCCGACGCCTGAGTCCGTGAGGCCCGGCATGCCACCATTCGTACTACAAGGATTGAGCGATGTTTAGTCAGGACATGCGCATTGCGGGGTTCGACCCCGAACTCGCGCAGGCGATTGCGGCCGAGACGCAGCGCCAGGAAGACCATATCGAGCTTATCGCTTCCGAGAATCATGCCAGCCCCCGCGTCCTCGAAGCGGCCGGTACGCTGCTCACCAACAAGTACGCAGAGGGCTATCCCGGCAAGCGCTATTACGGCGGGTGCGAGCATGTGGATGTGATCGAGCAACTCGCAATCGATCGCGCCAAGGCGCTGTTTGGTGCCGACTTTGCGAATGTCCAGCCGCACTCCGGGTCGCAGGCGAACGGCGCGGTGTATCTCGCCCTGTTGAACGCCGGCGATTGCGTGCTCGGGATGAGTCTTGCGCATGGCGGTCACTTGACGCACGGTGCCAGTGTCAATTTTTCGGGGAAAACCTACCGAGGAGTGCAATACGGTCTCGACCCGGCGACTGGTCGCATCGACCATGACCAGGTCCTCAAGCTCGCACGTGAACACCGGCCGCGCATGATCATGACGGGCTTTTCCGCCTATTCACGTATTGTCGACTGGGCGCGCTTTCGCGAAATCGCGGACGAAGTGGGCGCCTACTTGGTCTCGGACATGGCGCATGTCGCAGGCCTCGTCGCGGTCGGCTTGTACCCGAGTCCGGTGCAGATCGCCGACATGACCACCACGACCACGCATAAGACGTTGCGCGGTCCCCGCAGTGGGCTGATTCTC
Source organism: Pseudomonadota bacterium (assembly GCA_043734785.1). Lineage (GTDB taxonomy): Bacteria > Pseudomonadota > Gammaproteobacteria > CAIKBL01. Next base: position 3,920 of record JAYTEX010000261.1, read on the forward strand.
GGCAAAGCCAACGAAGCATTGGCCAAAAAAGTGAATTCCGCAGTGTTCCCGGGGACCCAGGGCGGGCCGCTGATGCACATCATTGCGGCCAAGGCAGTCGCCTTCAAGGAAGCAATGGAACCTGAGTTTCGGACCTACCAGGAACAGGTGCTGAAGAACGCGTGCGCGATGGCCGAGACCTTCCTGTCGCGTGGGTTCAATGTCGTTTCCGGTGGTACCGACAACCATTTATTTCTGGTGGATCTGGTGTCCAAGGGTTTAACCGGCAAGGCCGCCGATGCCGCGCTCAGTGCCGCGCATATTACGGTTAACAAGAATGCGGTGCCGAACGATCCGCAGTCGCCGTTCGTCACCAGCGGTATCCGGGTCGGCACGCCGGCCATGACCACTCGCGGCTGCGGCGCCACGGATGCTCAGGCGCTGGCGGGTTGGATGTGCGATGTTCTCGAGCATATTGAAGATGAAAAAACTATCGCGCGTGTGCGCCACCAGGTGATCGATCTGTGCCGGCAATTTCCGGTGTACGCCGCCGCACCCTGAGCGCGCGCATTTTCTATGCATTGTCCCTTCTGCACCCATCACGATACGCGGGTCATCGACTCACGCCTGCTGGGTGAAGGCGATCAAATTCGCCGCCGCCGAGAGTGCATGGAATGCAAAGTGCGCTTTACGACCTACGAAACGGCTGAGTTGATCTTGCCGCGCATTGTCAAGAGCGATGGCAGGCGCGAAACGTTCAGCGAAGACAAGCTACGCGGTGGGATCCTCAAGGCGCTCGAAAAGAGACCCATCGCGATGGAACGGGTGGAGGCGACGGTCAATCAGGTCAAGCGCCGGATCCGCGAGAGCGGCGAGCGTGAAATCGATTCACACCAGATCGGCGAACATGTGATGGACGCCTTGCGCGGACTTGATCAGGTGGCCTATGTGCGGTTTGCGTCGGTTTATCGCAGCTTTGAGGATGTACGCGCGTTCCTGGAGGAAATCGAACGCTTGGAAAACGACCTACCGCCCGATCTTCGCGAACAGCAGCTCGATCTCATTCCGAGTGACACGAATCCGCGTAAGCGCTAAAACCCTGCGCACCACCAGCGGCGACACTCGCACACCCTGGGTGCCCGCCGTAGCCGCCTGGAGTTCATCCAATGTTTGACCGCCAAGATCACGCGCACATGGCGCACGCGCTGCGTCTCGCGCGGTGCGGATTGTATTCCGCCCGCCCGAACCCGCGAGTCGGCTGCGTGATTGTGCAGGCAGGGCGTGTGGTTGGGGAGGGGTTCCATTACCGCGCAGGCGAGGCGCATGCCGAAGTGGCGGCGCTGCGCGGGGCGGGGGCTGCCGCGAAGGGTGCGACGGCCTACGTCACGTTGGAACCTTGCAGTCATTTTGGTCGCACCCCGCCGTGCGCCGACGCGTTGCACAAAGCGGGGATCGGACGGGTCGTGTATGCCGGGCAGGATCCCAATCCTCGAGTCGCGGGTGGCGGTGCCGCCCGTCTCGCGGCGGCCGGCATTGCGTGTGCCGGCGGTCTCATGGCCAGTGAAGCGCGTGAACTCAACCGCGGCTTCTTCATGCGTTGCGAGCACCTACGGCCGTTTATCACCGTCAAGCTCGGCATGAGTCTCGATGGCAAAGTCGCGCTCGCAAACGGGCAGAGTCAATGGATCACCGGCCCTGATGCACGCGCGGACGTGCAACGCCTGCGCGCGGCCGCCGGCGCGATCCTGACCGGCAGCGGTACGTTGATGGCCGATGATCCGTTACTGAATGTGCGTGATCTGCGGTTTGACATTGGCGGCCGTCCGCCGCCGCGACTGATCGTTGATTCTCGTTTGCGCACGCCACCGCACGCCCGTCTGTTCGAAGTCCCCGGTGAGGTCCGGATCTTTACTGAGCGCTCGGTGACGAGTCTCGAAGCCGAGCGCTTACGCGCACGCGGGGCAATCATCGAAACCACCCCCGGCGACGCGCAAGGCATCGTGCTGGCAGCCGTGATGAGACGGCTCGGCGAACTGGAGATCAACGACGTGCTGGTCGAGGCCGGGCCGACCCTCGTCAGTAGCCTGCTGGCGGCCGGTTTTGTAGACGAACTCGTGCTCTACATCGCGCCGGTCATCCTGGGCGCGCAAGCGCGTAACGCCTTTGCCTGGCCGGTGCTTTCAAATCTTGCCGAGGCCCCTCGCTGCACGATCATCGACACGATCCGGGTTGGCGCCGACCAACGCGTCACGATGCGCCTGCCCTCACCTTGACGCGTTGCGGACCATCCTCGATAGTGACCGGATGTTCACCGGAATCATTCAAGCCGTAGGACGCGTTTGCGCGCTCACCCAAAGTGCCCAGCACATGCGCTTGTCCATTGCCGCCGGCGCGCTCCAGCTCGCGGATGTCAAGCTCGGCGACAGTATCGCAGTCTCCGGGCCGTGTCTGACTGTCACCACGCTTGAGGGACACACTTTCACCGTGGATGTTTCGGCGGAGACGTTGGCACACACGACGCTCGGCGAGTTGCAGCTTGGAGCATCGGTTAACCTTGAAAAGGCACTTTCACTGGCGGATCGCCTGGGCGGGCACCTGGTGAGCGGACACATCGATGGGGTCGGTAATGTGCTCGTGCGTGAAGCACGCGAGCACTATGTTTACTTTCGAATTCGTGCGCCCTCCGCCCTGGCACGCTACATCGCGCATAAGGGCTCTATTTGCGTGGCGGGCGTCAGCCTGACGGTCAACGCAGTCGAGGGCTCAGAGTTCGAGTTGCTGTTGATTCCGCATACCTTGCGTGAAACCACCTTGGGCGAGCTCGAAGCCGGCAGTCGAGTGAATCTGGAAGTCGATCTCATTGCGCGCTATCTCGAACGCCTGATGATCGGTGAGGGAAAAAACATGACGTCTGCACCGAATTAACGCCTCGGCTCAACCAATATCCATTAACAATGACTGACAGATAAGGGCTACGGAATCCAGCATGGGATTGAATACCACCCAAGAAATCATCGAGGATCTACGCGCCGGCCGCATGGTGATCATGATGGACGACGAAGATCGCGAGAACGAAGGCGATTTCGTGATTGGCGCCGGGCATTGCACCGCTGACCACGTGAACTTCATGGCGCGCTATGGCCGAGGACTCATCTGCCTGACGATCACCGAGGCACGCTGCCGCCGCCTCAATCTGCCCTTGATGGTGCAGGAGACCTACTACACCCATCGTACGAACTTTACGATGTCGATCGAGGCGGCCGAGGGCGTGACCACCGGCATTTCTGCTGCCGATCGCGCACGCACCATCCAGGTTGCGGTCGCGCCCGAGGCGCGTCCCAGCGACATCGTACAACCCGGCCATATATTTCCGTTGATGGCGCAATCGGGTGGCGTGTTGACGCGTGCCGGCCACACCGAAGCCGGATGCGATCTGGCCGGGCTGGCCGGACTCGAACCGGCCTCGGTGATTGTGGAAATCCTGAACGACGATGGCACCATGGCACGGCGACCGGACCTGGAAAAAATCGCGTCCCAGCATCAAATCAAAATCGGCACGATCGCGGATCTGATCCGCTATCGGATCGAGAATGAAAAAACGGTCGCGCGCGCCGCAGAAGCCGTGATGCCAACCGAATTCGGTGATTTCCGCCTGATAGGCTACCGCGATGCCATTCACGGCGATCTGCATCTGGCGATGGTCCGCGGCGAAATCGACGCCGAGCGCCCGACCCTGGTGCGGGTCCACATCTATAATCCCATCGAGGATCTCACGGCGAGCATTCGCAAGGATGCCGGTTGGCCGCTCCGCGATGCGCTCAGGCGGGTCGCGGAAGCCGGCGAGGGGGTCGTGATCGTACTGACCAACCAGGTGGACAACGATGAGCTCGTGCGCCAAATTTTCCGTTGCGCCAGCAATACCAATGAAGATCTTAAAACCCCGAAGCGCGGTTCGGTCACCGCCGATTTCCGCCAGATCGGTCTGGGCGCACAAATTCTGAGCGATCTTGGGGTGCGCAAGATGCGTGTCATGAGCCATCCGCGACGCTACCATGCGCTGTCTGGATTCGGGCTCGAAGTCGTCGAATACGTGACCTGAGCATCAGACCGCACCCGCGAATTCCGACCATTGCGCAACGGGTTTTCCAACCAGAGATAGTCACCTATGGGTAATTACAAAGTCATCGAAGGCACACTGGTTATGTCCGATCCGGTCAAGATCGCGGTGATTTGCAGCCGCTTTAACCACTTCATTGTCGACCAGCTCGAAGCAGGCTGTGTGGATGTTTTGCGTCGCCACGGTGTCGCGGAGAGTGATATCACGGTCGTTAAAGTGCCCGGTGCGTTCGAACTGCCGGTCGTCGCGCGCAAGCTCGCGCTGAGTGGCAAGTGCGATGCGGTGATCGCGCTCGGTGCGGTTATCCGCGGCGCAACACCTCATTTCGATCACGTGGCTGGCGCCTGCACGAGCGGTCTTGCGGCCGTGGCCGCGGATAGCGGCGTGCCAGTGATTTTCGGTGTTCTCACGGTCGATTCGATAGAACAGGCGATCGAACGTGCCGGCACCAAGGCCGGTAACAAGGGCGCCGATGCGGCGCTGACCGCGATTGAAATGATTGCCGTGTTGCGTCAGATTTAAATGAGCACTGCCGGCGGCCACTACGGTCGAGTGCGCGCACGCCGCTGCGCGGTGCAGGCGCTTTATCAATGGCAACTCGCCGGCCAGGATCCTAATGAAATCCTGCGCGAGTTTGTGGCCGAACGCGAACTTTTTAAAGTCGACATGGAATATTTTTCCACGCTCACGCGCGAGATTCCGCGCCATCTCGAAACCCTGCAGGCGGATCTCAAGCCCGCGCTGGACCGGGAGTGGCACAAACTTGGCCCGGTCGAACGGGGCGTGTTGCTGGTGGGCGCCTATGAGCTGCACTTCTGCCCGCATATCCCTTGGCGGGTGGTCGTGAACGAAGCCGTTGAACTGTGCAAAATGTTCGGCGCAGACGAAGCCCACAAGTACATCAACGGGGTACTCGACAAGACCGCGCGCTGCCTGCGCGCACAAGAAATCGGTGCCCGCGAGTCGCCGATCACGTGAGCTATTTGTGGCCCATCCTCCGGGCGTTGCTGATCGGCCTGGATGCCAGCAGTGGACGAATTCGCGCTTATTGAAAAAATCCTGAAGCCCTGCGCAAGCCGTCGAACGGACGTGTTGCTAGGGATTGGCGATGACGGTGCGATGGTCCAGCCCCCGGTCGGGGAAGCGCTCGTGGTGGTGGTGGATACCCTGGTCGAGGGGGTGCATTTTCCGCCGTCATTGTTGCCGGCAGATCTCGGTTACCGCGCACTGGCCGTGAATTTGAGCGACATTGCGGCAATGGGCGCGACCCCCCGCTGGGCGACCTTGGCGCTGACGATGCCCGCCGCGCGCGAGGAATGGTTGCGCGCGTTCGCCACGGGACTACAGGCTGGGCTGGCGGCCCATGACGTCGCGCTGATCGGGGGCGATACGACGCGCGGCCCACTGACCATCACGATTCAATTGATCGGCAGCGTGCCGCCGGGTCTTGCGCTGCTGCGACGAGGGGCTCGCGAAGGCGACGCCATTTACGTGTCCGGGACCCTGGGTGATGCTGCCGCGGGTCTCGCCTGCATGCAACGCGAGGACGCGCGCAATGCCGCCGCGGATTTTCTGGTCGCGCGATTCGCCCGGCCGACTCCCAGGGTGGCGCTCGGCCGGGCGCTGCGAGGGATCGCGACCAGCTGCATTGATATTTCCGATGGACTCGTCGCCGATTTGGGGCATCTCGCGCGCCTGAGCGGTTGTGGTGCGTTGCTCGAGGCCGCCTTATTGCCTTTGAGCGATGCCTTATGCGCAGCGGTGCCGCGCACCGACGCGCTCGCCTACGCGCTCTCCGGGGGCGATGATTACGAGCTATGTTTTTCAATCCCATTGAACCGCGCACAGATGCTCGAAAGAACTCTCGGGGCGCATCATCCACTACGCCAGGTGGGTGTCTTCACGGCCACGCGGGGGGAGGTTGCGGTGATTGACGAAAATGGTCACGCCCTGGCGCTCGACCGCGCCGGATTCCGGCACTTTGAATGAATTTCGCGGGCGAGATTTGGCGCTATGATGGGCCGAGCGCGTGGCGCGCGGAATCTAACGCGAGCGGCAACGTCAAATCTGACAAACGTCCCGGTACCCAAGATCGGGAATGCCTAAACGGATGCCCTAACCAAGGCGAGGGAACACCATGTTGACAAAGTTATCGCTGCCGCTGTGGGGCCTGTTGCTAGGCATCTGTGGCCTCGCACCCTGGCAGATGCCGCAGGCGGGCGAGCAATCGCCGGTCGATGTCTGGGCAACGTTCCTGAAACCGAAGTATTTCGGGGCGATCCCTTTGCTTGAAGACACCTCCGTCATCGAAATGAAAACGCCGTACCGTGCCGAAGACGCGGCGTTCACACCGGTCACGATCAAGGCCCAATTCCCGCAAACCCCTCTGCGCTTTATCGAGAAGATTTACGTGGTGGTCGACAACAACCCCGAGCCGCTGGCGGGTTTGTTCCATCTCACCCCGGAGATCGGGCGCGCCGATCTCGCGCTCAGGATCCGGATCGACAACTACACCAATGTGCGCGCGATCGCCGTCATGAATACGGGCGAACACCACATGGTGACCAATTTCGTGAAGGCCCAAGGCGGATGTTCGGCCCCGCTAGGCTCGGATTTAAAAGCGGCGATGGAGCGGATCGGGGAGATTAATTTTCGGACCGTCGGTGAGCGCACGCCGGAAGGCGCCATCATCGGCCAGCTGATGTTAAGCCACCCGAACATTACCGGCATGCAGAAGGATCAGAAAACGCAGCTCATTCGGCCCGCACATTTCGTGAAGTCACTGAAGCTCTTCTTCAACGGTAGTCTCATCATGAGTGCGGAAACCGGCATTTCGATCAGCGAGGACCCGAGTTTCCGGTTCTTCTTCAAACCGCAGAAGGGGGGCGAATTGCGCGCGAATGTGGTGGACTCCCAGGGCAAGGAATGGAGTCATTCTTTCAAGGTTAAGGCATGACCATGAACGCGTGCCGCGGAGGCTGAACCAACATGACCGAACCCTTTTCTTTTCGTGCGCGCCTGCGGCGGGGCGAGCGCCTGATCGGCACCATCGCTAGCCTGGCGAGCCCGGAAGTCACCGAGATTCTGGCTGGCAGCGGCTACGACTGGTTGTTCCTGGAGTCCGAACATGCGCCCGTGGGACCGCTCGAACTCCAGCGCATGATCATGGGCGCGCACGCGATACCCTGCGTGGTGCGCCTTCCTAACCACGCGGAGATCGAAATCAAGCGCGCGCTGGATGCCGGGGCTGCGGGCATTATCGCCCCGCAGGTGAATACCGCCGCGCAAGCGGCCGCGATAGTCTCATACGCCAAGTTTCCCCCGGAAGGGCGGCGCGGCGTCGGTGTTTCGCGTGCGAACGGCTACGGCTACGACGTGGGCCCGCATGTCGCGCGCGCCAATCAGGAATCCGCCGTGATCGTGCAGGCGGAACATATCGACGCGGTTCACCAGATCGAGGAGATCGTGCGTGTGCCGGGCCTGGATGCCGTGTTCGTTGGGCCCTATGACCTGTCGGCCAGTCTGGGTAAGCTGGGCCAACTGGAGGATCCGGAGGTGGTGCAGGCTATCGCGCATGTCGCGGCCGTCACGAAAAGCGCCGGCCTCGCGCTCGGCTTCTTCGCGATCAGCCCGGCACTCGTGCTGCCGCGACTCTTGGAAGGATTTACCTTGGTGGCGTGCGGGGTCGATACCTTATTCCTGCGGCAAGGGGCGCGGGCGGTCAGCGAGATCCTCAGGAGCGCCCGGAATTAATTCGCGCGCGACCCCCATCCAGTGGGCACTGGTGCGCGGCCGCTTGGTTTGCGCATCCCGAGTAAGCGCGGCCCTTAGGAATCCCAGCTGATTTCGGGCAGCGTGCCGAAGGCTTCGATGAGCTTTTGATTCCAGCGCTTCCCGAGCAGGCGCAGGTAGGGCGCATCCTCATCAAATCGCAGATAGTGGCCTGATGTAAACTGGTCACGGTTGTAAACGCGCAGCTCGACCGGCGGGCCGACGCTCAAGTTGCTGCGCAAGGTCGAGTCCATCGACACAATGGCGCACTTGGCAGCAGCCTCGATACTGGTGGCGGGCGTTATCACCCGGTCGAGAATCGGTTTACCGTACTTGCTCTCGCCGATCTGCAGGAACGGGTGATCGCGCGACGTCGCGATATAGTTGCCTTCCGGATAGATCAGATAGATCTCGGGTGCTTCGCCGATGATTTGACCGCCCAGGATGAAGGTGACTTTGGGGTCGAAACTGGAGTGCCTGCTTTCCAGGTAGCGCGCCTGGCGTTTCAGGCTCACTTCCCCGATGTAGTCTGCGGCTTCCGCCAGCGTTTTCGTCTTAAAAAGGTTGGGGGCGCCGATGCCGGTCAGGATGTCTTGTCGCAGCTGGCTCACCACCGCCTGCGTGGTGGCGAGATTCCCTGCGCTCAGCAGCACGAACTGGCGTTCGCCGTCGACCCCGAAGGTGTGCATCTTGCTGTAGCTGCTGACTTGATCGACACCCGCATTGGTCCGCGAGTCTGAGCAGAAAACGAGGCCGTTCTCGAGAGCGATGCCGATGCAGTAGGTCATATGGGTGACTTGCTTGAGTGAGCCTGTGGGTTCCTGCCGGCGTTAGGCGGGTTTGCATCCGTCGATGCGCTACACGAGGCCGAATCGAGTTTGGCTCCGCCGGTGAACGCACGGGTCTCCAGATCTTCGCGGTCGGCCCGTTCGTCGAGCAACAAGTCGAGTAACGGGGCCGCCCCAATACAGCCGAGCTTGAGCAGGCCTAGCTTGAACACCGAATCAGACATTCCTCTTCCTTCGCAGCCTGTGATCGTAGCGGGAAAGCCTACCACGGGAGCGGCCTGAGTGGGCTTGGGGCAAAGGGGGCGGAGTTTTCGGTGTCGGCCACCGTCGATTTCTTGATCAACTACAGCGTGGCCTACGGCATCGGCTTGATGACCGGCGCCGAGACGCTGACGCAGAAAAACGGCTTCGAGCTGCCGCAACCGGTTGACGATATGCATGCCATTTGCATAATGACAGCGGGGACAGCGAGTTCGATCCGAGCAAGGCGCGTGCAAACATCCTTAAGCACAAAGTCAGCTTTGCCGACGCAGAGCAGGTCCTTCGTGACCCACATGCCGTGACGATTGAAGACCCAGATGCCGAAAACGAACCGCGTTTTGTCACGCTTGGTATGGATTCAATCGGTCGCGTGCTTGTTGTGATCCACACCCCGCGCGAAAACCGTACCCGGTTGATCTCTGCGCGAAAGGCCAGTCGCAGCGAAGCAGGGCAATATCATGCGTAAAGAATACGATTTCTCCAAAGGTAAGCCTGGCGCCGTCATCTCCTCGTCAGGGAAGACCCGCATTACGATTATGTTGGATGACGAAGTCATCGAGTTTTTCCGCACGACAGCGGAAGCTCAAGGCACAGGCTACCAGACCCTGATCAATTCGGCCCTTCGGGACGTTCTCTCCGCCGCGAAAGGCAAGAGTACGGACGATCGGCCGGTGACCGTAGCCGTACTTCGGAAAGTACTGCGTGAAGAATTGCGCACCACCTGAAACTTCCGGATAGCTGTCTAATCGGGTAAGGGAGGGCTTTTAACCCTCAAGCACGGTCATGTAGTGGACTGTCACCACGTGATCCACGCGCTCAGGCGCAACCCCCTGGCGCTGCTGAACCTGGTCTGCCGCGACCCACTATGGCCGCGCGCCGCGTATCGGCACAGGTTCGATTATTTGTGTGAGCGTTAACGGCGGCGTAAAAGCGCCTGATTCTGGGGTTTTGGGGTTTGACCGCAGGTGTTTTCAAAATCGTTCTTTGCGTGATTCGTATGAACGACAGGCTTTTATAAAGCTGATCCTGCCGCTGAGATTGACGCCGAGCGGGCGGCGCGTCGGTCGTGCGCAGGTGCTGCTCGCCAGCCTCGACACCGTGCGCATCCTCGATGGCCACACCGTCATCGCCAGCCATCCGCGCAGCTTCGGCCGGGGCGAGCAGATCGAAGATCCGCGCCATCTCGTGCTCACTCAACCAAGTCACCACAATTTCAGATCAGGCAACGCTTTCAGTGCGACGATGGCGCCACGGTCCCGTGAAATTCCATGGTCAACGGTCACCATTCACGGCGAGCACGTCGACTGACGCCGTTCGAATTTAACCACGCACGACCCTCGATTTCGTCGAACAGCACGGTTAGCCTTTCTTGTACGCTGACAGCCGCGCATGCGGATTGGGGGTTCTACAGGTAGGTTGGCGGTGAGCGAAGCGAACCCCAACAACAACCGCGTTGGCACTTCGATCGCGCAGCCTTGTCAGTTAGTGTTGGGGTTCGCTTCGCT
>JAYTEX010000262.1:0-4699 GCA_043734785.1 Pseudomonadota bacterium
GCGTGCCAGCGGGAAGCGTCACTTGCAGCAGCACAGCCTGCTGCTGTGCCAGGCGCTGAAACAGTTGCGCGCCATTCACAGCCGCGTGCGCCAAGGCCGCACCAAACTGCTGACGAGCATTCTGCTCCACCGCATTGAGTGCTTGTTCGGCAGCGTGCGCTGTGGCTTGGTCCGAACGCCAGGTCGCTTCTGCGGCCTGGAGCACCTTGTCCGAGATCGCACGGTCCTCGCCGTGCAGGATCTTGAGCCGCTGATATTCCCGGCTGGAAGCAGAGAGCGTGACGCGAGCCTTCTCGGCCTGTGCTCTGGCGGCGGTGTAGTTGTTTCTGATATCAACCAGTTCCTGCAAACCAAGGACAGTGCCGAAGCCCTGCACCTGAGCGCGATGCGATCCCTCTATTGGCGTTGCCACGCCAAGACCGGCGCGCGCGCGCGTCTTCTCGTCGAGGACTACAACGCGCTCGCCGTTATCTGTAACCACGCGCAGCGGGGCTTTTACCGGCTTCTCGCGTTCGCGTTCCATCGCCTGTTCCTTTCGGCCTTCCAGGAAGCCCCACACCGCCAGACCGAGTACGCCGGCGACAACTGCAGCGACGAGCAATGGCTTTAGCTTCATGGTTGCGCTTTCCCTGGACGAGGACTTTCTGTCTGCCGCAACGGCAGCGTGCTTTCGCCGAGCGCGCGTTGCAGCGCGTCTTCGAATTGACCCACCGCCTGATGCGTCTGGATCAGCACCTCGATTCTGGCTTGCTCGGCACTGAGAGTCTCGAACTGTGCGCCGACGAGCGCCAGGCGATCTGCCTCGCCTGCCCGAAACGATGCGGTCGCGGTGCGCTCGTTCCGACGTAGCGCGGACAGTGCCGACTCTGCCGCCTCCAATTTGCGCAGAGAGAACTGATAGCCTGCGCTGGCCTGTTCCACTTCGCCGATCGCGCGGGCTTGCACAGAAGCAAAGTTCGCGGCCGCCTGTTCGCGGCGCGCCTTGGCCTCGGCGATCGGTCCCTCATTGCGGTTGAGAATGGGCAGCTCCAAGGCGGCTCCCAGTGCCCACATGGAAGCGCCCGCATCCCAGGTGTAACCCGGCTGCAGATGGATGTCCGGGTACTGCTTCGCGATTTCGAGTTGCAGTGCTGCCTGACTCGCCGCGTAATGGGCCAGCGCCGCGAGGATATCCGAACGGGTTAGGAGCGCTTCGCGCTGTGCCTCTTTCGCCGGAATCACTTGCGGCTTTGGCACGTGCTCGAAGTCGGTCAGCAGCAAGGCGATCTGATCGAGAGCGTTCACTGGCAATCCGAGAGCCGATGCCAGACGCACGCGTTGCTGTGCCCGCTGCTTGCGCGTCTCGTTCAGCGCAAGCTCGGTGCGCAACAGCGTCAGCCGGGCCTGTGTGACTTCGGGTTGCGATACGAGACCCACGGCGAAGCGGCGCTCGATCAGCTTCACAATATCCTGCAGCAGTTCGCGTTGCTTTTCGAGGAGGGGCTCGATCGGATAGAGTTCGATGAGGCTGGCACGCACGCGACTGCGCACCTGCCACGCCGCCGCTTCGATCTCGAAACGCCCGGCGACAGACTGTTGCTGCGCTTGAGCGATCCGATAACCACGCTTGCCGGCTGTCTCGATCGGGATGTCGAGCAATGCGAACAGCTTCCAGGGCGAATTTCCCGATGGTGCATCAAAGTTGTACTCCGCTCCGGCGCCCAGCAGTTGCGGGTTCGGCCGCTGTGCGGCTGTGATGATGCCAGCCTTGGCTACGCCCCACTTCGCGCGCGCGACATCGAGGTCCGGATGATAGTAGAAAGCCGCGAGGGTCAGCAGTTCGAGGCTCCAGGACTTCAGCGGCCAGGGTTCGATTTCCCGCATCAGAGTGCGCTGCAAAAACTCGCGCAGTTCGGCAGCGTCGAGCGTGCGCGTCTCGTAGGCCGACAGAGTCTGTGCCGGCGCGAGCGGCCTGTCCTGGTACGGCTGCGTCGTACAGCCGGTCAGAAAGGCCGCCGCGAAAGCGATGATGTGAATAGGCGCACGCGTCCGGGGTATCACAACCCGGATGCTAGTGAGCGCGAGGTGCCAGTAAACTGACCGAAACATTACAAAATCGTCATGTTAGCCGCCCGCTCGCGCGAAACAAACCACCGGGCGAGCGGCGCACTGCCTACGGAAAGCAGAGCGTGACCGTTGCTCCTCGTGCCGGGTTGTTGTCGATAGCAACGCTTCCGCCATGGAGCGCCATGATGGCCTTTACGATGGCCAGTCCCAACCCCGCGCCCTCGGCGTCGCGTGCCCGAGCCTCGTCCGCACGATAGAATCGGTCGAAAACGCGCGGCAGATGCTCCGCGGCGATACCGCAACCGGTGTCGGCGACCTCGATGGTTACTCCGCGATTGATGCTCTGCGCTATGGATATCTGCACCGTTCCCCCTCGAGGCGTATGGCGTAGCGCGTTTGACAGCAGATTCGAGAGCGAACGCCGCACCAACATGGGATCGGCGACGAGCGCGGCGTTGCCTGTGACGTCCATGGTGACGCGATGTTCGGCTGCTACGGTCTCGTAGAAGTCGCATACCGCCAGAGCCTCGGCGCGAGCGTCGAGCGTCTTCTTTTGGATTTCGTCGCTGCCGTGCTCGGCGCGCGCGAGAAACAAGAGCGCGTCGACCAGGCGACTGAGCCGGTTGTATTCCTCGAGGCTGGATTCCAGTACCGCCCGGTACTCATCAGAAGAAACCGCATGTTGAAGCGCCACCTCGGCTTCGCCACGCAGAATATTGAGCGGTGAACGCAGTTCGTGGGCGATATCCGCGGAGAAACGTTCGAGCGCCTGGAACGCCCGTTCGAGCCGTTCGAGCATGGCGTCGAAGCTGCGTGCCAGCTCGGTCAATTCTCCGGGCCAATGGCCGGCTCCGACCCGCGGGTGCATGCGGTTGGCCTGAATCTCCTGAACAATCCGGGTGAAGTAGGCGACCGGTCGCATTCCGCGACCGGAGATGAGCCAGGTCGTGAGCGCGAATAGGAGCAGGCCGATGACAAGCATGATTCCCATGTAGGCCCGGTACGTCCTGAGCAAAAGCTCTTCCCTGGTGCGATCCAGCGCCATGTGGACGATCGTCGTGTTCGTTGCCCCGACAGCCGACACGGCAGCAGTCGCCGCGCGAAACGGGCGGCCGGCGGTAGTGTCCAGATCGAACTGTTCCATACCGGCGGAGCCGCGGGCAGGAGGTTTCGGAAAGAGTTCACTCGGCAGCGCCTGGGCCATTCCCGCGGTCTCGCCCAAGATTGTCCCATCGCCGGTCAGCAGCCGGATGTAGAGGCGCGCGGGATTGTGCACGCCGCTTTCTCTGGTGATCTCGGCGGCGAGTTCCGCGCGCGTGTCCGCGCGGCCCGCAAGCAACGACAGGAGCACGGCCATGCGCTCGCCGAGAAACTGATCGTCATCACTGTCCAGGCTCTTGACCAGCGTCCAGTACAGCAGGCCGGTCACCGCGACGAGTACAACCATCCCGCACATCGCCTGCCACAACGTGAGCCGTGCGGCGATAGAGAGAGTTGATGTCGAACCGGATGTGCCGCTTGAAGCGAAGTTATGAGTCACGAACTTCGAGAACATACCCCATCCCCCGAATGGTGTGCACCAGCTTGCGCTCGAACGGATCGTCCAGTTTGGCCCGCAAGCGGCGAACCGCGGTATCCACCACGTTCGTGTCGCTATCGAAATTCATATCCCACACCTGCTCTGCGATCAGCGTGCGCGATAAAACTTCCCCCGATCGGCGGACCAACAAGGACAGCAGCGCGAATTCCTTCGGTGTCAATTCGAGGCGTTGCCCTTCACGCACGGCGCGGCAGCGAATCAGATCTATTTCGAGATCGGCGATCCGTACGATCTCGGGGCGCCGCTCCTGCCCGCGGCGAAGCACAGAACGCACGCGCGCGAGCAGCTCTGAAAATGCGAAAGGCTTGATCAAATAGTCGTCGGCCCCCAGTTCGAGCCCCTTGACGCGATCGTGCACAGCATCCCTCGCGGTCAGGAACAGAATGGGAGTGCGCACGCCCTCGGCGCGCAGCTCGCTGATCACGGACCATCCATCGCGCCGCGGAAGCATCACATCAAGTATCAAGAGGTCATAGCTCACGTGGGTAGCCATTGATAGCCCGTCGTTGCCATCGGCCGCCACATCGACGACATAGCCGCTTGCGGTCAGTCCCTTGCGTAGATAAGCTGAAGCCTTTGGCTCGTCCTCTACAACGAGTATCTTCATTGTACGGTTCCCTCCCTCTTCTGCATGAGTCTGAGCAGGAAGGCGATAAGAATAAACTGGGGCAGAAACTGCACGACCGTTTCCACGAAAATCTCCTGAGCACTCCCGGGACTCGCGATTAAAGCCTGATTGTATGCGATTGCCGTCATCGCCAAGACGCAAGCGATAGTCGCCAAGATGGCCTCATCGCGAAGTAGGAGGAAGTTTGCCAGCACCAGCACCAACGAGAAGTTCACGACGTTGACGTGCATCGGTTCACCGTTCGTTGCGGCCAGAAACGCGATTAACACGAACAGCCCCCAGACCGCGAGGCTTGCCGCCGCGCGAATGTAACCGCGGTGAACAAGAACGAGGAGAACGCATGCGGCAAGCGCCGTACCCCCATTGGTCAGCAGCACCCGCCACACATGCGAAAGGTCGAAGCCCTCGCCGACCAAATAGAGCGG
>JAYTEX010000263.1:0-12725 GCA_043734785.1 Pseudomonadota bacterium
GTTCGCTATGGTCATTTAATCCTGCGATGTTAGTCACGGCGGATCAGCTCCAGTTGGGTCGAGGGGAATACCGACGCATGCGGCGCCGATTCGGCTGCCAATTCAGGGCGCGGCGTAGGGAACGCCTTCGTCTGCCAGTTGCCAGATGTGGTAGCCGGCTGGCTCCTCGAGTTCCTCAAGTAGGTGTC
Organism: Pseudomonadota bacterium; assembly: GCA_043734785.1. Taxonomy (GTDB): domain Bacteria; phylum Pseudomonadota; class Gammaproteobacteria; genus CAIKBL01. The sequence goes on from JAYTEX010000263.1 coordinate 189, forward strand.
CGACCAGTCCGGCGCAGCGCGCGATGAGATTGAATCCACGTGCGATGACCGGTGGAATACCGGCTTCCAGCAAGACGGCGCCAATGGCGGCATTGACGTTGATGACAATATTCTTGCCACTGGCTGTTTTGATCGCATCCCCCAGCAGCACCATCGCGTCCAGATATTCCCCCTTTGCCCCAGCGGCGCGCGCGACTTCGTCGAGGCGTTTGACCCGCGGGTCGCCGTTGGTGTGTATCGGGTGGCCGTAACCGGGCAGGAATTTTTTGGCGCTCGTAAATTCACGCGCGATGATCGCCGCTTCCGCCGCACGGTCGGCCAGCGGCTTGCTGGCGATTTGCTCGAGCAATTTTGCAGCTTCGTCCGCCGTCCCGACAAAGCGCGAACCAGCGCCCAGTAATCCTGCTGCAACCGCGCCTTGCAGCGATTCTGGCGCACCGAGAAAGGTCACGCGGCTGGCGACTGCGGATGGCGTCATGCCGTGCTCCATAATGCAGACCAGCACCGCATCCACGATCGTGCGCTGTAGGGGCGTCGGCTCACGCCCGAAGAAGTGGAACATGATGAAATCGGTGAAGGTCATCTTGCCGATGATTTCGTCGCACAGATTGCGGCCACGGATCCAGATGTTGTCAATGTCGCTCGTGCACAAACGGGTCACGGGATTGCTTTTTTTGTACATAAAAAATAATTCCTGTCTGCTAATCTGCTATTCACTGGGCCAGGCCAGGTTTCGGCACGGCGTCAGCGTCCGACTTGGCGCTCTCGCGGCGGGTTCAAGCCCATTTGCGAGAAATGCTGGCCAGCAAGAATGCCTACCTTGTACGTACAAATCAAGGCATCTTCCAAGAGGGACTGAAGAGGATTACGACCCTATTAGGTGATTCGCGCTGCCTGACGTGTAGAATCGAAATAGATCTTGGTAGCTTGTACGGACAGGATGAACTGAGGTACCTTCTGCTGGCGGTACCAGCGGCCGCTTGCACGCCGATGAGTCATGCGCGAGCGCAATCGCATATAAGCCCACGTGGTTTTCGTTTTGCGCTGCCAGACGGACCCCCATAGACGCTGCGTGACCGTTGCACTGAATGGGCCAGGCGATTGATCATATCTATTGATCTGGTAATCGATCTGGCGAGTAATAAGCTGGTGGCCACGCGATATCCCGTGTGGCGGACCGGGCGCGAACAGGTGAATTTCCTACCCGGAGTCTCCTTTCGCCAACGTAGGCAGGCGCAAAAGACCTTGCTGCCTGCCTTCAGAAATCCCAAAACACAATTTTGGAGAGCACACCATGTCGGTCATCGACCACCATTTGAAGCTTGACGACAAGTACCAGGCGACCTCGGGTTCCATCTATCTGAGCGGCATTCAAGCGCTCATTCGGCTGCCAATTCTGCAACACATACGGGATACCGCAGCCGGGCTCAATACCGCTGGCTTCATTTCTGGTTATCGCGGCTCGCCACTCGGCGGGCTGGACAAGGCCGCCTGGAAAGCCGCGCCTCACCTGGCACGGCACCACATCAAATTCTGGCCCGCAGTGAATGAAGAACTGGCGGCAACGGCAGTCTGGGGCACGCAGCAGGTTGATCTGCTCGGGCCCGCAAAATATGACGGCGTGTTTGCGCTGTGGTACGGCAAAGGCCCCGGTGTCGATCGCTGCGGCGATGTCTTCAAGCACATGAATCATGCGGGAACTGCGCGGCATGGCGGCGTCCTGCTGGTCGCCGGCGACGATCATGGTGCCTACTCCTCGACCTTACCCCATCAAAGTGATCACCAGTTCGCGGCCGCGATGATCCCTTTGCTGTATCCCTGCGACGTGAACGAATATCTCACGCTCGGGCTGCATGGGTGGGCCATGTCGCGGTTCTCCGGTTGCGCCGTTGGCTTCAAGGCGCTCGCCGATACGGTCGAATCCTCAGCCAGTGTCAGTGCCGATCCCTTTTTGATCGAGACCCGCATTCCCGACTATCCGAACCTGCCGGCTGGCGGCTTGAACGCGCGTCTGTCGAACGAAACCTTGGGGCGGCAGGCGCGCCAGCAAGAAGCGCTGATGCAGGACTACAAAATCTACGCGGCGATGGCTTATGCCCGCGAGAACCGGCTGAACCACATCGTGTGGAACTCACGTCCCGCGCGCCTCGGCGTGGTAGCCACCGGTAAATCTTTTGTCGACGTCCTGGAGGCGCTAGATCAGTTGGGCATCGACGAGCAAGAGGCGCAACGCATCGGGCTGCGCTTGTTCAAAATCTCTATGCCATGGCCGCTCGAAGCCGAAAGCATTCGCGAGTTCGCGACGGGCCTCGAGGAGATCGTGGTCGTCGAAGAGAAGCGCCAAATGATCGAATACCAACTCAAGGAGCAACTCTACAACTGGCGGGATGATGTGCGGCCCCGCGTGATCGGCAAGTTCGACGAACACGGCGAGTGGGTGGCGCCGCGCGGTGAGTGGCTGTTACCGGCCAAGGGAGATTTCTCGATCGCGCAGATCGCGCGCGTGCTTGCCAACCGCATCAAGCGCTTTCACAAGAGCGATGCCATCACGGCGCGCCTTCACTTCCTCGAAGCTAAAGAAGCCGCGCTCGAAACGGCATACAAACCGCCGCCACGCCCGGCTTATTACTGTGCCGGCTGTCCGCATAATCGATCGACCCGCACACCCACTGGCAGCATTGCGCTCGCTGGCATTGGTTGCCATGTGATGGCTACGGCTATTTTTCCCGAATCGAACAGGACCATGACCCAGATGGGCGGTGAGGGCGCGACGTGGATTGGACAAGCGCCTTTTTCAACCTTAAAGCACGTGTTCGCGAATCTCGGTGATGGCACCTACTACCATTCGGGCAGCTTGGCGATACGCGCCGCCGTCGCCGCTGGGGTCAACATCACCTATAAAATTCTGTTCAACGATGCGGTCGCGATGACCGGTGGTCAGCCGATCGACGGACCGCTGTCGGTCAGCGCCATCGTGCGCCAAGTCGCAGCAGAAGGTGTGCAACGAATTGCCATTGTGGCCGAGGATCCTGGGCCGCATCGCGCCGATTCCACCATCGGCGAGCGCGCGACGATCCATGCGCGTACCGAGCTCGATACGGTGCAGGAAGCCCTCCGGCAGTTTGCGGGCGTCAGTGTTCTGATCTACGACCAAACCTGCGCTGCCGAGAAGCGGCGCCGACGCAAACAGGGGCAACTCGCGGATCCGGCCCGGCGCGTATTCATCAATGCGGAAGTCTGCGAGGGCTGCGGCGATTGCGGTCGGGTCTCGAATTGCACGGCAATCGTGCCCCTCGAAACGGCTTTGGGACGCAAACGCGCAATCGACCAGGACGCCTGCAATGGGGATCTGTCCTGTGTCGAAGGTTTCTGCCCAAGCTTCGTCACTGTGGAGCTGCAGGCGCCGCCGCCGCGACCCGCGCTGACGCCGGCCCTCGAGTCGGATTTCCCTGACCCGCAGAAACCAGCCTTGGACCGACCCTTCAATATCCTCGTCACGGGGGTTGGCGGCAGCGGTGTGATTACGGTCGGCGCGCTCCTCGGCATGGCCGCGCACCTTGAAGGCAAGGCAGTCAGTGTGCTCGACATGACCGGCATGTCCCAAAAGAACGGTGCGGTGATGTCGCACATTCGTATCGCAAACGATCCGACTCGCTTGCGCGGACAACGCATTGCCGCCGGCGAGACCGATCTCCTGTTGGCCTACGACATGATCACTGCCGGGGATCCGGAAGTCATCACGCGCACCCACGTTGAGCGCACGACGGCAATCGTGAATACCTTCGAACAGCCGACCGGAGCGTTCGCCCAGGATCGGGACTGGACCTTCCCACGGCACGAACTGGAGGCACTGCTACGCACTGCCGTCGACGATCGCTATACCGCGCTAGACAGCACCAGCCTGGCGGAGTCAATGCTCGGCAATCCGCAGACCGGGAATCTGCTGCTGCTGGGCTTTGCTTACCAGCGCGGTCATATTCCGCTCGGCGCGGAGGCCATTAACCGCGCGATCGAGCTAAACGGGGTTGCGGTGGCCGAGAATCTGCAGGCATTCAACGCGGGACGCCGCGCAGCGGCCGCGCCCGAGAGGATAGAAGAACACGTTGTGACATCTGCTACCACCACGCTACCGGAGGATCTCGACGCCTATATCAACCGGCTCGCTGCGCGGCTGTGTGACTACCAGAATGCCCGCTATGCCGGACGCTTCCGCGCGCTGATTGGTGCGGTGAGGCAGGCAGAAGCAGCATTCGATAATGGCTTCGCGCTCACCCGTGCGGTGGCCGATGGCTATCACAAGCTGCTGGCGTACAAGGACGAATACGAGGTGGCGAGACTGTTCGCGAGTGATGAGTTTCGGAACAGTGTCGCGCGCACATTCAAGGCGCCAGTAAAGATGCATTTCAATATGGCCCCACCCCTGCTGGCACGCCTCGATGCGCACGGTCGCCCGCGTAAACTGGAATTCGGACCGTGGATGATGCCGCTGTTGCGCGGCTTGCAACATCTCAAAATTCTGCGCGGCACCCCGTTCGATGTCTTCGGCTACGCCGCCGAGCGTAAGCTTGAGCGGCGCCTGATCGAGACCTACCGCGTGTCGATCGACACAGCGCTACGGCATCTCACCCGCGATAATTACGCGGCTGCGGTAGCCCTGGCGAGGGTGCCGTGTGACATTCGCGGTTACGGGCACGTCAAGCTGGAATCCCTGCGCGAGGTCCTACCGGGGTGGCGAGAAATCGAGCGTTCACTGGGCTTCACGACCGTCGATATCGAGCTGCCCACGAAGCCTGTTCAGACTGGCGCCTATGCGTCGTCTTAAAGCGTTGAACGGCTGAGCGCAGCACTGCTGCGGCAGATCCGGGCACTCTCGAGGGGCCTGTAAACTGTTTTTCGACCGCCCGGTCCAAGGATGAGGACGGGGGCGGTTTTATGGCGGTGATCCCCATTGGACAGGGCTAGTACACCTCGCATGGGCATTCGTATGCTACGCTCACCGCACTCAAGCGACGCAAGCAAACCCTGCGGCCTAACCCTCGGGTCGCCTCACCCCAAACGTTGGGCGTCACGTTCAACAGATCTCTCTGTTGAACGTTGTAACATTCGATTGCGCTGAGGAGCTTTGCCATGCCAGATATCGTAATCGAACTTGCACAACGCGGCCGCGCCCTGGATGCGAGGGACCGCGAACGCCTTGTCGATTTACTCCTTGACTCACTGACTGAGTCTCCCGATCCAGACGTAGAGGAAGCCTGGCGCCTTGAAATCAGGCGAAGGGTTGCTGCGTACGAACGCGGTGATGCCGTTCTTTACGACGTCGAAGAAGTCATGGCCGAGGCGAAGCGGCTTGTTCCGTGACTCGCCTGCGCCTCGACTCCGCCGCACGAGCCGAGCTGCTTCACGAAACCAAATACTACGAAGCGACTCGCCCCGGAACGGGCCGAAAGTTTCGCGAGGCTGCAGATGACGCGTTCGGGCGAATCATACGGACTCCAATGGCGGGCAAGCCTGACGAAAACAGTTGCCGCCGCATGCGTATCAATGGTTTCCCATTCTCTGTCGTGTACCGTGAAGAGAAGGCTGAGATTGTGGTCTACGCGGTCCGGCCCGACGCTCGCGAGCCAGGCTATTGGTTGTCAAGAGCGTAGTGACGCCCAACGACTAAGGTTCGATCGTGCGAGTAAAAGGACGGAGTAAAAGACACGCGTCCCTTTTACACTCTGAATTCTGGGTCGAGCGCGGGCGTCATAGAGCCGGTTCAGGGACTTCAGCCACATCCCACCAGATCGTGATACGGCCGCCTTTTACCCAGATCCTTGGCCAATGATCTGGCGGACGGTGATTTCGTAGTGAAAGTTTTCGGGCGGATGCACGGAACGCGAGACTTCCAGCAGCCCTCCTCGCTCATCAAAGAAACGTCGTTCTACACACATCACGGAGGCACCGGGTTCGAGCGCGAGATCCGTCGCCTCTTCGTGGCTCGCGGCGGTTACCGAGAAACTCTGACGTACCTGTGCGATGTGATGCCCGTACTTTTTTTCCATCAGCGCAAATAACGGCAACGGACTGCGAGGCAGTTCATGGACTGCATCTGCAAATATATCCGGCACATAAATCTTCGACGAAGCGATCACTGTGCCGCCTGCGTTCTGCAGACGATTCGTATGGATCTCCCACCAGAAATATCCGGGTTCGCAGCCTAACCACTGCGCGAGACGTGCATCCGCCTGCACACGGATTGTCTGCACCAGTTTGCGTGGCGTGGCGGCCGCATACTGCAGCAGATCGGCGATCGAATGGCAGGCGAAGGCGTAGCGCGGCTGGGGCGCGGTGGTCTGGACCACCGACCCGCGCCCTTGCTGGCTCAGGATCAGGCCTTTTTCATAGAGCGAGCGCAAGGCCACGCGGATGGTGTGACGGCTCACGCTGAATTGTCGGCACAGCTCAGGCTCCGAAGGCAGCAATGCGCCAGGCGGGTAGCGTCCGGTGCGGATCTGATCGAACAGTTTCGCGGTGACGATGCTGTGCTTCGATGCGTCCATCCGGCGCGATCGCGCGGGCAGGGGGGTGATCTTCTTATCGACGGGCATTGGCGCGATGCTGGCTTTCCTGTACGGACATATTGTGCGCAGCGCTACGGAATCGCGCGAGATTGATCGGCGTCCGTGTGCACAAGACAGAGCCATCGTACGAACTTGTTCGTACAACTTGAGTATGGGATTATCCGCCTATCTGTTCAAGTAAACAGCCGATATTGAGCTTGGCCAACGTTTTCACCGGATGACAGTGCAAAGACGCCATTTGATGAACCAGCCATTAAGTTTGGAAGTCCTCATTTTCGCGCGGCGGACGTGAACCGCCTACCTGCCCACACACCCGTTCTCGTCGGCATCGGCACGGCCACGCGGCGCGAAGAGGATTTCGAGCGCGCGCTGGAGCCGCTAGACCTAATGCTGGAAGCGGTGACTGCGGCCGGCATGGACAGCGGTTCGTCGGTGACACTTGCAGGTGCGCAGTACCTCGCCGTGCCACACGGCCGCTGGTCATACCGCAATCCGGCAGGCGCGCTGGCGCGTGCGCTCGGCGCCGAGCGAGCGACGACCGTGCTCGCCAGTGTAGGCGTGCTGCAACAGAGCCTGATCGGCGAGGCTTGCGCCCGGATCGCGCGTGGCGATGCGCATACCACGCTCGTCGCTGGCGCCGACGCAGGTTACCGGCTGCTTCGCGCGCAGATCGCCGGGCGGCAAGCGGGCGAGTGCGTGCAGGACGACGCGCCCGACATCCACCTGGCACCTGAGGACGAACTGTTCCATCCTGTAGAAACGCGCGCGGGCCTGCAATTGGCAGTGGGCTTGTACGCGATCATGGAAAGCGCGTTTCGTGCGCAGCAAGGCTGGTCTGTCGCGGAGCACAGGGACCGGCTAGCGGAACTCGGCGCGCGCTTCAGTCAAGTGGCGGCGGCCAATCCGCACGCATGGCAGCGCCGCGCAGTTGATGCTCGCGCGATACGCGAGGCGTCGGACCGAAATCCGATGCAGGCGTTTCCCTACACGCGCTTCCACTGCTCAACCTGGAACGTGGACCAGGCGGCTGCGCTGCTGTTTTGTTCTGCGGCACGCGCAGAGCAACTGGGGATCCCGCGCTCGCGCTGGATCTTCCCGGTCGCGAGCACGGAATCGAATCACATGGTGCCGGTGTCGGCGCGCAAAGATCTCGCGGCTAGTCCCGGCGCGCGAATAGCCGGTCGGGCGGCGTTAGCCGCCGGGGATCTGCAGATACAAGACATCGATCTAGTAGAACTCTACAGCTGCTTTCCGGTCGCAGTCGAGACCTTTGCTACCGCGCTCGGCATCCCCCTCACGCGCGAGCTCACCATCACCGGCGGCATGCCATTCGCCGGTGGCCCCTTCAACAACTATGTCTTCCAGGCCACCTGCCGCGCGGCCGAACTGCTGCGCCAGGGCGGGGCACGCACAGCGCTGGTATCGAGTGTGTCAGGCCTGCTGACCAAGCAGGGTTTCGGCCTATGGTCCGTCAGTCCGGCACCGCAGGGTTTCGTTCAGGCGGATCTGAGCGCGGCTGTCGCACGCGAAGTCCGTACCCGAGAGGTGCTTAATGCGTTCACGGGTGAGGCGACGGTCGTGGGCTACACCGTGCTGCACGGCCGCAGGCAGTCGCCGCGCGGCATCGCGCTGGTCGACACGCTGCAGGGGCAGCGCGCGATGACCACGACTGGGAATCCGGCGCTGATCGCGCGCCTGCAAGAAGAAGAATTCGTTGGCCGGCGCGTGCAGATCAACGACAACGAGCTAATGCCATGATAACAACGCCGCTCAAGATAAAAGTCGGCTATACCCGATGCACGGACGCGAGTAGCCTTTGCCGTGATTTACGCTTGAGGAGGAGCCGCCGATGAAACTCGACGATCAGCTGAACGACCCCGCTTTTTTCGCCACCGGCAAACAATACGCGCTCTTCGACACCCTGCGCGTTGAGGATCCGGTGCATTGGACCCAGAGCCCGGATGGCCGTGGCTACTGGTCCGTGTTCCGCCATGCCGACGTCAAAACAGTCCTCAACGAACCTATCTTGTTCAGCTCCGAGCGCGAGGGCGTGGCGCCGGTGGTCGACGCCGAGATGGCTGCGGTCGTGCGCGAGGCATGGGGGATCGGCCAGAATGTGGCGACGATCGATCCGCCTCGTCACACTGGAATTCGCAAGGTCATTGCCGCGCCGTTTCTGCCCAAGGCGTTGACGGACGGCGAGGCGCGGACCAAGGCGCTGATCGGAGAAATTTTCGATCAGATCCCGGCTCACGGCGAGATCGATCTGGTCACCGATCTCGCGGTCCGCATCCCGATGGCGGTCATCTGCGACATCCTGGAACTCCCCGCCGAAGATTGGGACGATATGCTGGATTGGGGCAAGATGGCGATCGGGGGGACCGACCCTGAATATCAGCAGGGCACTGCGGCCGAAACTGTCAGCCGTGGCTTTCGCCTGATGTACGACTATGGCATGCGTCGCTCGTCCGAACGTCGCGGCTGTCCATTCTCCGATCCACTCACGCTGCTCGTGAACGCGACGGTCGACAACCAACCCCTCACACCCTCGCTGGTTGCCCATAACGCTGTTCAAATCATACTCGCGGGCTTCGAAACCACCCGCAACGCGTTCTCCGGTGGCGTCCTCGCGCTGCTCGAACATCCCGATCAAATGGCCTTTTTGCGCGAAGATCCGAAACGGCTTCGCCTGGCTGCCGAAGAATTCGTGCGCTGGTCTGATCCGGTGATTTCCCTGATGCGCACTGCCACCGCCGATACCGAACTTGGCGGCCGTAAGATCCGCGAGGGTGAGCGCGTGATGCTGTGGTTTCCGTCGGCCAATCGCGATTCAGAAGTCTTTGAGCGACCGTATGATTTCGATATCACCCGTCATCCGAATCAACATCTGGGCTTCGGTGCCGGTCCGCATTTCTGTCTGGGCGGCCCGCTCGCCAAGATGGAGATCCGCCTCGCCATGGAAGAATTATTGGAGCGCTATGACGGGATTGAAATCACGGGCCCGGTCGAACGGGTGCAATCGACCTTTGTTGGCGGCCTCAAACATCTGCCGGTAAAACTAAAACCACACGTAACGGTTGTTTAATCGGCTTGATGCGCCATCCATGGCGGTCACCGATTAGCTGCCGGGTGTTCGCTCACGACTTTCTCGAACCGCAGCAACGATTTCATTGCGGTTTAAATTGAGCTTAACCCCTTTTACCTCAAGCGGAGATTGAGACTCTTGGACCGGTTGAATAGTGAACGTTCGACCGTCGCGACGCGTGATGCGAACGGCGCCTTCCTTCTGAGCATTGTCCAGGACGGTGGCGAAGTTCTGTCGCGCTTCGGAGAATGTGTAAACTTTCATCGCTTAGATTTCCATAACTTCGATGCCAAGGGAGGCCGCCGCAACCTTCAATGGCGCGTCAAGCGTGAGCAGTGGTGTACCAAGCTGCATCGCGCAGTCCAGCAGATAGGCGTCATACGCATAAATATTGAGCTGTCGCACCAAGGCCAACGATTGTTTTAAATCAACAGACACCAGTGGCCCTACTTTCAGAGACCGGACCGCCTGTATGTTCGCCTCCTGGGAAGCAAAGATTCGAATTGATTTTTAGCATGCACCTGCACTGAAACCGACCGCGTATAACGCGCTAGGCGCGACGCAACGCGGGTCACCCTTATCTTGATATCCCTCAAAATCGCCCGGGATTGAAACAATCCGCACGCGACGATCACGACGGCAGTGTCTGCAGTACCTCACTAACCCGCACGATCTTGACGTTCTGGTACTCGGTCAGTGAGCGCAACGTGCGATCGCCGGTGACGATGAACTCGGCGTTGGCGGCGAGCGCCGTGCCGATCACCACATCGTCATCTGGATCTGGCACGAGCGCCGCAAGCTGCGCATAGCCCTCAACCAGTTGGTCGATGGAAAGCTGCGAGGCCGCGACTTTGTTCTCAAACTTACGCCGGCCAAGGATATCGGTCAGCTCGGCCAACAACGGCGTGCTGGTGAAAAGTTCGATGCGTTGCGCACGCGCGGCCTCCAACAATCGTCGCGGTGCACCGTCCCACAAGAGCGCGGATGCCACCACGTTGGTGTCGAGGACCAGCCGCACGGTGCGGCCGATCAGCTCGCGTTTTTAGCGCGCCGCTCGGCGCGCATCGCGACGAGCTCGGCCGCGACTTCCTCGGGCGACATCACCGCCGGCTCATCCACTGCGGCCATGCGCTCCATCGCGGTAAATAGCGCATCGACGCGCTGGGCCTTGAGTTGCTCGCGCAACCACTGCTCAAGCCGCGCTGGCGCTAGCAGTCCCGCACGCTGGGCCTCCTGGGCGAGCTGATCGGGCAACGTGATCTGAACCGTGGTCATGGGTCAACCTCCCTGTGTGTTGACACGCTGTTTGAGCTTCTCAAACTCGATGTCGGCTTGCTATCAATATACTAATAGCGTCTATTTTGGTGTCAACAGATTCCGACACTTATCCCCTTGACGGGATTTTGTGCGAGGAATGCGGGGAATGGGCGGCACCCAAGCTGCCGGCGCCGGTAGTCCCGGACGCAGACGGCCACGTGTTATTAAGCCAGATCATCGACTATCACCACGGGACGGCGCTATCTGCAGAAGCTCGGCCTCAATCATCCGGACGTCATCGACCACTTCAAACTCGGTTTCGCGAATCGCACGTTAGGGCTGCGACTGCCGGTAACGTCATGCTGGAGATTAGCCGCTTTCTCGGCATCGTCATCACTGTATTTCTCGGAATTATTCCCCATCGCGCCTTGCGTTCTCCCACCAAGGGCTTTTATCCTCCCCTACACCCACCGACAAGGAATCCGGCATGCTGACCGTCCATCATCTGAACAATTCCCGCTCACAACGCATTGTCTGGCTGTGCGAGGAACTGGGCATCGAATACCAGTTGGTCAAGCATCTACGCGATGCCGAAACACTGCGTTCGCCCGCTTCGTTGTACCAGGTGCACCCGCTCGGCAAGGCGCCGACCATCGAGCACAACGGCCAGGTCATCATCGAAAGCGACGCCATCATTGAGTACATCTGTCACGCCTGTGCTGGCGGTCGCTTGAGCCATGGCCCTGGTTCGCCGGATTACGGCCAGTACCTGCAATGGATGGCCTATTCCGAAGGCACGCTGTTCCCCGGGCTTGGAGTCGATTTGATTTACGCCTGGACCGGCGGTGGAAACGAGACCTTCATCGGGTTCTTCGAGACCGAAATCGTGAAGAACCACCAGTACGTTGAAGATACGCTCAAGGGTCGCGAGTACATTTTGAAATCAGGATTCTCGGCGGCAGATATCAATCTTGGCTGGGCGCTCGAGTTCAGCGAATGCCGTGGCCGCGTCAAAACCTTGCCGGCCGTGCAGGCCTATCTTGCACGGCTACGCGCGCGCGATGGCTACAAGCGCGCGATTGAGCGCGGCGGACCGCAGGATTTGTCGGTGTTTTCGGCCGGCGTAACTTGATGACGCCGCAGGCGCTGTGATGCAGGTCGATGCGTTAGAACCGGATCCTGGCCAGCGGCCGAACCAGGGATGATCCGGCCTAAACGGATTGGCTTGATGCTGTGGCCGGCGCCCGGTCTCGGCGCGGGCTTCGAGCGTGGGATATGGGCAGAGCAGGCAGGTTTCGATGATCTCTGGTTTGCCGACGCCGAAGGACTCCAGGATCCGATCGCGTTAGCCGCAGCGCTGGGGGTGGCAACTCAACGGATTCGGCTGTGCACCGGTGTGGTGCCGGTATTCAATCGTCCGCCCGCCGTGTTGGCGACCGGGGTGCTCGCTGCCGAGCAACGCGCTGCCGGTCGCTTCGTGCTGGGGCTAGGTGCATCCACCAGCAACATGGTCGATCGTTGGTATGGGCTGCCATTCGAGCGCCCACTTACGCGTGTGCGCGAAACGGTGGTGCTGCTGCGGCAGATTTTTGCGGGGGAGAAGACCGATTTCGTGGGTGTCACGTTACGCAG
>JAYTEX010000264.1:0-6020 GCA_043734785.1 Pseudomonadota bacterium
ATCTCCTCCTGGGCCGGCGACAACGGGCACGCGAGGCTGCTCCCAACCGTATGGATGGTCTCGACGAGTGTCACGCGTTAGTGCCTCAACCGTTGGCAGCCGGACGCATAGACCCTCGTTTGAGATACACGAGCAGCAGAGAAATCGCCGCCGGGGTGACCCCGGAGATGCGTGCTGCCTGGCCCACGGTATGCGGTCGATAACTGGACAGCTTGGCGACAATCTCATTAGACAAGCCGCGCACCGCACGATAGTCAAAATCACCCGGCATGCACGTGTCTTCGTTGCGTCTGGCGCGTTCGATTTCTTCGTCCTGGCGCGCTAAATACCCGCTGTAACGTGCGTGAATTTCCAGTTGCTCGACCACCGCAGGCTCGTCAACCCCAGGGCCCGCGCCCGGCAAGCGCATCAACGTCGGGTAGTCGAGTTCCGGTCGACGCAGCAAATCGGCGAGGCTTTGCTCCTTGCGCAAAGCCTGTCCGAGTAGCGGGATCGCCAACGCTTCGGGCAGACGCTCCGGCGTCATCCAGGTTGAATCCAAGCGCGCCTGCTCGGTTTCGAACAACTGTCGCTTGCGCGCAAACTGGGCCCAGCGCAGGTCGTCGATCAAGCCCAATGCGCGCCCCTGTTCGGTTAGACGCAGATCTGCGTTGTCCTCCCGCAAGCGCAGGCGATACTCAGCGCGGCTGGTAAACATGCGATACGGCTCGGCAGTGCCACGCGTGACGAGATCGTCGATCAAAACACCGATGTAGGCATCCTGGCGCCGCGGATACCAGGGTGCTTTCGCTTGCACACGGAGCGCGGCATTGATGCCCGCGACCAACCCTTGCGCCGCAGCTTCCTCGTAGCCGGTGGTGCCGTTGATCTGTCCTGCGAAAAACAGACCCTGGATCGCTTTGGTCTCCAGCCACGGGGTAATTTCCCTCGGATCGAAATAGTCGTATTCGATCGCATAGCCCGGGCGCGTGAGATGGGCCGCCTCGAAACCTTTGATCGAGCGTACCAACTCCCATTGGATATCAAATGGCAGACTGGTCGAAATGCCATTCGGATAGACCTCGCGCGTGCTGAGCCCTTCTGGTTCGATGAAAATCTGATGCGCAGTCCGATCAGCGAACCGCATCACCTTATCTTCGACCGAGGGACAGTAACGCGGGCCGGTGCTGTCAATTTGACCGTTGTACATCGGCGAGCGATCGATGCCTCGCCGAATGATCTCATGCGTGCGTTCGTTGGTATGGGTGATGTGGCACACGGTCTGCGCGGGGTGGTCGTGTGCGCGCCCGAGAAACGAGAAGACCGGAGTCGGCGTATCGCCTGCTTGGACCTCCAACATGCGGTAATCGATGGTGGTGCCGTCAATCCGTGGCGGCGTGCCGGTTTTCAGGCGACCGACCGGCAAATTCCGTTCACGCAATTGCTGGGACAACCGGTTCGCCGGTGGCTCCCCCGCGCGGCCTGCCGGGAATTGAGCAGCTCCGATGTGCACCAGCCCGCCGAGGAAAGTGCCCACCGTCAGCACAACCGTGGGCGCCGCAAAGGTCAGCCCCATCTGCGTGATGACCCCACGGACCACGTCCCCTTCAACCAGCAGGTCGTCCACGGCCTGCTGAAACAACGCGAGATTCGGCTGGGTTTCAAGCGCCTGGCGGATATAGGCGCGGTAGAGCGCGCGATCGATCTGGGCGCGGGTGGCGCGCACGGCGGGCCCTTTGCTGGCGTTCAAACGCCGAAAATGAATCCCACTGTGATCGGCCGCCACCGCCATGATGCCGCCCAGCGCATCAATTTCCCGCACCAGATGGCCCTTGCCAATGCCGCCGATCGCCGGATTGCAGGACATCGCACCCAAAGTCTCGATGCTGTGGGTCAGTAATAAAGTTCGCGCGCCCATGCGGGCACTGGCCAGCGCGGCCTCGGTCCCGGCGTGACCCCCACCCACCACAATGACATCGAATAGCTCCGGGTATCGCATGTGCCAGTGACCTTGTTGCGCTGAGTGTAGGGCGCGCAAGGATAACCGGCGCGCCCATTTCGTCCAAGAACCTGATCGCCAATTTTCCGGCCGACGGCACCAAATGTCGGGTGCTGGCTATCCCAGAGCGAGTGGCGCACCGTGGCCCGCGAAACTTTTCGAGCGCAGCACCTGTTTAGCGCAGGGTTGACGGGTTCGGAGCGCTGTGAAAAATTGCGCGCGGCCTAAGGGCGCCGAGAGCTTCGAGACAACGACTCACCGCGGGCCGCCAGAACACTCCTCGCCAGCCACCCTGGTCCTGGGGATAGCGCCACTTTCAAAGAGGGATGCAGCATGGAAAACCTGATCGAGGTGTCGAACCTGCGCAAGCAATTCGGCAGCCTGGTCGCAGTGGACGGCGTATCGCTGACCATTGCCCGCGGCGAAGTCCTGGGTTTTCTGGGGCCAAACGGCGCCGGCAAATCCACCACGATGAAGATGATCACCGGCTTTCTAGCGCCGACCAGCGGCACCATCAAGGTCTGTGGCCGAGATTTGGCCGAGGCCCCGCTGGCGGCCAAAGCGCGCATCGGTTACCTGCCCGAAGGCGCGCCGGCGTATAGCGAAATGACGCCGGCAAGCTTTCTCGAATTCATCGCGGATATTCGTGGCATGGGCACGGCCGTCAAAGCCGCACGAATTCGTGAGGTGGTCGCCAAGATTCATCTGGAAGGGGTGCTGAATCAGACCATCGAAACGCTCTCTAAAGGATTCAAACGACGGGTAGGCCTGGCCCAGGCGATTCTGCACGATCCAGAAATCCTGATTATGGATGAGCCGACGGATGGTCTCGATCCCAACCAGAAGCACGAAGTGCGCGCGCTGATCAAGGAAATGGCGCCGCATAAAGGGATCATCATCTCCACCCACATCCTCGAGGAAGTTGACGCGGTCTGTACCCGCGCAGTGATCATTGCCAAGGGTCGACTGCTCTTCACAGGGACGCCGCCCGAACTTGAAGCGCGTTCGCGCTACCACCACGCGGTGACCCTGACAGTCGATACGGCGCACGCAGGCAATATCGCTGCCGCATTGCGCGAACTGCCCCAGGTGACTGCGGTCGAAATCACCCATCCGACCACCAGCACTGCGCGCCTCACCGCGCTGGCGCGGGAGGGTCAAGCGTTGTTTGCGATCATTCAACAGGCCGCACAGCAACAGCGCTGGCCGGTGCAGGAGATGTTCGTTGAAAGCGGACATCTCGATGAAGTCTTCCGTTCAATCACCACTGGTGCCACGGGCACTGCTGAAGGAAATCGCTCATGAACCGCATCATGACCTTGATGGGTCGCGAATTTCGCGGCTATTTTGCCACCCCCGTCGCCTATGTGTTCATCGTGATTTTCCTATTCCTAACCGGCATCTTCACGTTCTATGTGGGCGGGTTCTACGAGCGCAACCAGGCTGATCTTGAACCCTTCTTCCGTTACCTGCCATGGCTGTACATGCTGCTGATCCCGGCCATCTCGATGCGTCTGTGGTCGGAAGAGCGCAAGTCAGGCACGATTGAGCTATTGATGACGTTGCCGATCTCACTGGCGGATGCCGTGCTCGGCAAGTTTCTGGCGGCGTGGCTATTCACCGCGCTCGCGCTCGCACTGACTTTCCCGCTGTGGATGACGGTTAACTACCTGGGTGATCCGGATAACACCGTGATCGCGGCGGGCTATCTCGGCAGCCTTCTGATGGCCGGCGGCTTCCTTTCGATCGGCGCCTGTATCTCGGCCCTGACTAAAAACCAGGTCATCGCGTTCGTGATCAGTTTCGTGATCTGCTTCGGTTTCAACCTCAGCGGCTTCCCGATTGTGCTCGACTTCTTCCGGGCATGGGCGCCCGCGGTAATCGTGGACGCCATCAGTTCATTCAGCTTCCTGACCCACGCGAGTTCCATTCAGAAGGGGGTCATCGATTTGCGCGATGTGATTTTCTTTGCCTCGCTCATCGGATTTTTTCTGTATGCCAATATGTTGGCGATTGACGCCAAAAAGAGCAGCTAACCATGAATCGAACCCAGGTGACTTTCAGCTTTCTGGTAGCCCTCGCGCTATTCATCGGCGTCAATATCATTGCGAACGAGACGCTGACCGCACAACGGCTCGATCTGACCAGTAATAAACTGTTTACGCTGTCTGACGGCAGCCGCAATATCGTCGCGCGGCTCGATGAGCCGGTGACCCTGCGGTTTTATTTCTCAGCGCGACAGTTCGCCGATATCCCACAGTTTCTGACCTACGGCAAGCGCGTGCGCGATCTGCTCGAGGAATATGCGGCCGCGAGCAAAGGCATGCTCAACCTGCAGGTGATCGAGCCGGAACCGTTCTCCGAAGCCGAGGATCAGGCCGTTGGCTATGGGATTCAGCAGCTGCCCATCAGCGCCACGGGCGACACGGGCTATCTCGGCCTGGTCGGGACCAATGCCACTGCTCAGGAAATTCCGATTCCGTATCTCAACCCTGAACACGAAGGTGCGCTTGAATACGAAGTCACCAAACTGATCTACACCCTCGCCAATCCGAAGAAACGCGTGATCGGCGTGCTGACGGATCTGCCGGTACTCGCCGGCAGCCCGAACCCCCAGACCGGGGAGCCCGGCCGCGCGTGGGCAAGTTTTGAGTTGCTTAAGGAACTCTTTGAGCTCAAGACACTGGATCGTGAGCTTGGCAAAATCGACGCAGATATCGATACCTTGCTGATCGTGCATCCCAAGGATCTCCCCCGCAAAATGCTCTACGCCATAGATCAATTCATCCTCGGTGGGGGTAAGGCGATTATTTTTGTCGATCCGATGGCGGAGGAAGACCGTCCGGAGCGCGATCCGAACAATCCGATGGTGATGCCCAAAATCGATTCCGGGCTACCAGAGCTTTTTGCAAAATGGGGGATCAGCATGGCCCCGGACCAGGTGGCAGGCGATCTCGAGGCGGCGGTCCGCGTGTCCGTTAACGGCGAGCGTGGACCACAGGAAGTCAACTATCTGCCCTGGCTGCAACTCGCCGGCTCCCGCTTGAATCACGACGATTTCATTACCAATCAATTGAAATCGGTCAATGTCGGCAGCGCAGGTGTCCTGGAACCTACCAAGGACGCCAAGACGACCTTCACGCCACTGCTCATGACCGGACCGAAGTCTGGCCTTATTTCGCGCGACGCGGTGATGTTCGTGCGCGATCCGGCGGGCATGCTCAAGACCTTCAAGGCGGACAAGTCCAATCTGACTTTGGCCGCGCGTATCTCCGGTCACATCGACAGTGCATTTCCTGACGCGCCGTTCGATGAGAAAGACAAGCGCGCCCCTGGCAACCCAGCACACCTGAAATCCTCGACTAACCCGGTCAATCTCATTGTCGTGGCCGACACCGATATTCTGGCCGATCGCTTCTGGGTCCGGATGGAGCGCTTCCTCGACATGCAGGTCCCGAATCCCTTTGCGAACAATGGCGATTTCCTGGTCAACGCGATCGACAACCTTGGCGGTAACGATGACCTGATCAGCTTACGGAGTCGCGGTGCATACTCGCGTCCGTTCAAAGTCGTGGCGCAAATTCAACGCGAAGCGGAGACCGCGTACCGCGATCAGGAGCAGGCCTTGCGGGCCACGCTGAAGGAGACCGAAGCGAAACTCCAGGCCTTGCAAACCACACAGGAAGGCAACGGCGAAGCGCTGTTGAGTCCCGCCCAACGCAAGGAAATCGAACTGTTTCGCGGTGAGCAACTTAAGACACGTAAACAACTTCGCGCGGTACAGCATGATCTGCAAAAAAACATCGAGCGGCTTGGGACACAGCTTAAGTTCGTGAACATCGGCGCGATCCCGCTCCTCCTGTCGCTGTTCGCGATCGGTGCGGCGCTGTTTCGCATGCGCCGCACCTAGGGAGGAGTCAGTCATGAAATCTCGCAATTTCGTCATGCTTGCATTGGTCGCGGTGGTCGCGGCCGGCGCGTGGCACGTCACGCAACGCAACGCCCCCACGACCGAGTTCGCCACAGCGATGCTTTATCCCGG
>JAYTEX010000265.1:0-20958 GCA_043734785.1 Pseudomonadota bacterium
CTGCAGCTCTGTGCCTGCGCCGATATCGTGATCGAGAACTTCAAACCCGGCACCTTGGCGGCCTGGAATATCGGTTATGAACACGTCCAAAAGGTGAAGCCGAATATCGTGTATGTGTCCATTAGTGGCTACGGCCAGTTCGGACCGTATTGCGATCGCCCAGGTTACGACCCGATTGCACAGAACTTCACGGGTTGGTCTTCACTGAACGGTGATCCTGCAGGCGGCCCCACCAAGGCCCCAACCTTTCTAGGCGACGATCTCGGAGGTGTGCATGGCGCGCTGGGTGCCATGGGCGCGCTGCTGCACCGTAATCGCACGGGCGAAGGTCAACAGGTGGATGTTGCGCTAGTCGATGGCTTGCTCTTTCAGAGCAACGGGCAATTGACCATCGGGGCACTCGGCTTGCCTAGCCAACGCTGGGGTAATCAATTCGCGATCGCCGCACCCGTCAATGTGTATGTCTGCACGGACGGCCGGGTCTATACCGGGGTATTACTGGACTCACACTGGCGGACGTTTACCGAACACATCGGGCGCCATGATCTCGCAGAACTTAATGGTCTGGAGCGTATTGCACGTCGGGAAGCACTGGACGCCGTGTTCGCGACATGGTGCGTGACCCGCACCACAACGGAGGTGGTCGATACGCTGAACCAGCTCGGGCTTGCCGTGACACGCGTGAATACTTTTGCCGAAGCCGCGCAGGATGCGCATGTGCAAGCCCGCGATATGTTGCAGGACACGTTGCTGGCGGGGGGCGCGCGCGCGCCGCTGACAGGCCCCGCTGCCAAGTTCTCGCGCACGCCCACGCGGGTGCGTTCAGCGGCCCCCACCCTGGGCGAGCAGTCGGATCAGATCCTGGCAAAACTTGGCTGGACGGCAGCGCAAATCACCGATCTGCGCGCCAGGCATATTGTGTAAACTCATCATCAGGAGAAGCGAATGAATGCTAACGCGACCTATCACGGCGGTTGTTTCTGCGGAGAAGTAAAACTCACCGCAACCGGTGCGCCCGCAGGCATGGGCTACTGCCATTGCGAAGACTGCCGTCAGTGGTCGGCAGGACCGATCAACACCTTTACGTTGTGGGCGCCAGCTCAAGTGAGCGTCACGCAGGGCGCCGAGCACCTCGGCTCCTATCACAAGACCGAGAAAAGTTATCGCAAGTGGTGCAAGAAATGCGGCGGTCACGTGATGACCGAACACCCCGGCATGGGTTTGGTGGATGTGTATGCCCCGATCCTGCCAACGCTCAACTTTGAGCCCGCGCTGCATGTTTACTACAGCGAAACCAAGGTGCGCGTGCAGGATGGCCTACCGAAATTCAAGGATCTCCCTGCAGATTTCGGTGGC
The DNA here is from genome assembly GCA_043734785.1 of Pseudomonadota bacterium. GTDB lineage: Bacteria > Pseudomonadota > Gammaproteobacteria > CAIKBL01. The sequence continues at coordinate 1,357 of JAYTEX010000265.1, forward strand.
TCGGGCGAGATGCTGCCCGAATAGATCGACCTGCGTTGCGCGGTCGATTTATTCATTGAGCAGCGCTCGGATCCCACGCACGGCCATTAGCCATCCGCGTGGTTGAATTTTCCCTGAGCCGGCGCCGCCTGCTAGCGGGCGGCGTGGCATTGGCGGCCCTGCAGACCACGCCGCGCGTGTGCGCCAAACCGCGTTTTACTGAAACGCCCTTCTCGCTAGGCGTGGCCTCCGGTTACCCTACGCCAGATGGCTTCACGCTATGGACCCGACTTGCCCCGCGTCCGTTCGAACCCGGCGGTGGGATGCCCGCGTATTCGGCGCGGGTACACTGGGAAGTCGCGCGCGATGAAGCCTTCCAACAGATCGTACGCCGCGGGGATGCGCTCGCAGAGGCCAACTGGGGTCATTCGGTTCATGTGGATGTCACCGGCTTGGCGGCGGGGCGCGCGTATTGCTATCGCTTTCGGGCGGGCGATGCCGTCAGCTCAACGGGCCGTACCCGTACAGCGCCGGCCGCCGAGGTCTTGCCCAAACTGCTGCGGCTCGCGCTCGCTTCCTGCCAGCACTACGAGCATGGTTACTACTGCGCGTATCGACACATGCTGGACGATGATCTGGATCTGATCGTGCACGTGGGCGACTACCTCTATGAAGGAAGCTGGGGACCAGAAAAGGTACGCAACCACCTGGGGCCCGATCCGTACACCCTTGATGAGTACCGCATTCGTTACGCCTGCTATAAGTCGGATCGCGATCTACAGCGCGCGCATGCGGCCTATCCATGGCTCGTGGTGTGGGACGATCACGAGGTCGAAAACGACTACGCGCACGATCGTTCGATGTATTACGCCGAGACCGCAAAATTTTTGGCCCGTCGTACGGCCGCCTATCAGGCTTATTACGAACACTTGCCACTGCCAGCGCGCATGCGACCCGCCGCAGATGGCATGCACCTTTATACCACCGTGGCGTGGGGACAACTCGCTAACATCGCCCTGCTCGACACTCGCCAATACCGCAGCTATCCCCCTTGCCGCAACGCGAAGACCGATAATTTCGGTCGCGCCTGTGGAGATTTTGCTGATCCGAACGCCACCCTGCTCGGCACCGCTCAGGAGGCTTGGCTCGATCGCACGCTGCACGCTTCGAAAGCGCAATGGAATCTCGTTGCGCAACAGCTACTAATGGCACGCAACGACGGATTTCCGGGCCCCATGGAGAAGCTGCAGACCCAGAACTGGGATGGCTACGCCGCCGCGCGAACGCGCTTGCTCGACAGTTTGATCGATAACCGCGTCTCAAATCCGATCATCCTGAGCGGCGACGTACACAGTTTTTGGGTGAATGACCTGCGCCGGGATTTCTTGCGTTCTGAGCAAGCGCCCGTGGCGGCGGAAATCGTCACGACCTCGATCAGCTCCTATGGCGGCGACGACAGTTACATCAACCAGGTTCGTCTGGACGCGCCGCATGTGAAGTTTGCCACCGCACGCTTTCGCGGTTACGCGCGACTCGATGTGACACCGGTGCGTACGACCTGCGATCTCCGCGCGGTCGTGAAGATTCAGGATCCTGCGTCGCGCGGTTTTACTTTATCGAGCTGGGTGGTGGATGATCAGCGGCCGGGAATCGTTCGCGCCTAAGGCTGTGTGTCGCGCAGCAGGGTTTCGCAGGACGCTCCGTCACGCTGATCGAGGATTTCGATCTCGCGCCAGTCTTGATGGATTTCCTTCATTTTAGATTGCTCAGTCGGCGCAGTGCCGCACGCACCGAATCGAACGCGAGTTCAGCGGGCGCGACAGCGTCGAGGCTGCGCCAATGCAGCGCGAGCACCTCGTCGTTCGGTGCGACCTTAGGCTTGTCGGTCACGCGGAATTCGAACATCGCATCGAGCGTCCAGTAATCCACCTCTCGGTAGTGGTAGGTGTTCGGCATTGAGAATAGATAGCGCGGCGGCGGCAGCATGACGCCAATTTCTTCCTGGACTTCGCGTAACACGGCAGATTCCAGATCCTCGCCTGGATCGACAAAGCCGCCCGGCAAGTCCAGCAGGCCACGTCCCGGATCGCGTGCGCGCACAATCAATGCAATTTCATCGTGATAGCGAATGATGGCGCACACGGCCGCAGCAAGGTTATGAAAGTATTCGAATCCGCATGTCGCGCAGCGGTGGTGGCGGCCGTCTTCCGAATGCAGGGCCCCGGTACCACACCTCAGACAATGCTTTGCCCAACTCGCGGTCCACGGGTGCGTGCCCACGGCCGGCACTAACACTCAAGCTCAACGTGGGTGACCCGCACGCGCTCGTGCTCTCCTTGCACAAGGCGCGCTCGCTGCCGGAGTTTGTGCAAAAGACAGACTAGGCCTTGGGGGCGTAGGCCGAACACCAGCCTTTGGCCGACACGGCTTGACCCGCAAAAAGCGCACATCCACCCCATTCTGCATCCGGCGCGCCCTGATAGAGCACACATCCCGTGCACCCCATTCCCGCTTGATACCGCGGATACTTGGTCTTGTCGGTCTGCGTCGCGTCTTGCTTGTAGCCAAGCCCGCTCGCCTGTGCGCCGTTTTCATCGACGTGCGGCAAATCGGCCGCAAACGCCACGCGATGGGTAACCAGTTGCGCGACCGAAACACTCGCGACGACACCGAGGCTCCGCTTGAAAAATGCCCTTCTATGCGTATCCATAATCTCTCCAGTTAAATGATCGAACTTCAAAACACTCTTGCGCACCTGCCCGGCCATGGGTTGCGACGGCCAATCGGGTCGCGACGCTCAATCGAGGCTATACCTCAGTGCCGTCCAACATGGACCGCACGCGGGATGGCTGGCTTATGGTTGCGGGTTGCGGGCGAAAAAGTCACATACCCGCGTCGTCATCGATTGTCGCCGGACTGCCCTTCGGGACAACCTCGCCAACCGGGCCCATACCCTTCAGGAATTTGAAGAGATCGCTGTCCGTGGACAGCACCAGGGTCGTGTTATCAGCGATGATGGTTTTGTAGGCCTGCATGGTGCGGGTGAATTCATAGAACGCCACCGCCTCCGCGCTTTGATTATAAGCCTCCGCGTAGATCTCGGTGGCTTTGGCGTCCGCCACGCCGCGGATCTCCTCGACCTGCCGGTAGGCTTCAGACTGTATCTTGTTCAGGTCGCGCACCCGATTGCCGCGAATCCTTGCAGCCTCGCCATTACCTTCCGACAGGAAGCGTTCAGCGATCTGGCGCCGCTCGCTGGTCATACGGTCGTAGATCTTCGGGCGCACACTGTCGTTGTAGTTGATCCGCTTGAACCGTATATCGAGCAACTCGATCCCGAACACACGAACTTTCTCCGCAGCCGCTGCGAAGATGACCTGTTCAACAAGCTTACGTCCCTTCTTGATCGGCACCAGCGTACCCATATCCAGCTCGCGTTCTGCGTCGGTCAGCAGGACGTCACGCAATGGCGTGCGATCCTTGGTGGTGCGGATGATCTCGATCAGTTCGTGCTTGGCGACGGCGTTTCGCGTCTCGCTGCCGAAAATGTCGTCGAGGCGAGACTGTGCACTGCGCTCATCACGCAGGCGCAGATAGTACTGGAGCGGATCGGTAATCCGCCAGCGCGCGAAGAGCTCAACGGAGATATAGAGCTTGTCCTTGGTCGGCATATCCGACGGGGTGCCGTCCCACTCCAGCACCCGCTTGTCGATCGGGTTGACGTCCTGGATAAAGGGCACCTTGACCTTGAGCCCGGCGGAAGTCACGGCGGCGCCTACCGGCTTGCCGAACTGAGTGATGATCATTTGCTCGACTTCGCTCACCGTATAAAGTGAACTCGTCGCCACCGCCGCAGCGGCTGCCAAAACAGCAAAAACTGCAGTCGGCGCGATCCCCATCATGGCTGCTCTCCCTTCTGGGTATTGAGATTCTGGGTGTTGAGATTGAGCAAAGGCAGGATGCTGCGCGCCTGGTCATCGACAATGATCTTGGAGCGGATGCCCGGCATGACGTCCTGCAGGGTCTCGATATAGATACGGCGACGCGTGACCTCCGGGGCCTTGCTGTATTGCGCCAACAGGGCACTGAACCGGGCGACATCACCTTCCGCCTCATTGATGCGCTTGAGCCGATAGCCATCGGCCTCGCGGATGCGCTGATCCTTCTCGCCCTCGGCCAGCGGAATCACCTTGTTGTAATCGCGCCGGGCTTCGTTGATCAGTTTTTGCTTCTCCTGCTGGGCCTGGTTGACCTCGTTAAACGATTCTTGCACCGGGCCGGGCGGATTGATGTTCTTCAGTTGCACCTGGTCGATACTGATTCCCATCGCGTATTTCGTCGCGAGCGCCTGCATCTTAGCCAGCGCTTCGGATTCAATTTCCTGCCGGCCAATGGTGATTACCTCGTCCACGGTACGATCGCCGACGACTTCGCGCATGACAGATTCGGAAAGGTAGCGCAGCGTTTCACTGGGTTCCCGAACCTCGAAAAGGAACCTGGCCGGATCCGAGATACGATATTGCACCACCCACTCGACCAGTGCGGCGTTCAGGTCGCCGGTCACCATCTCTGTTTCCCGGGTGCCGTCACGCGGGCTCTGGTAGGGGTCGATGGCACCTGGGGTCGCGAATCCGAATTCCTGCTTCAACTGCCGTTTCACGGGCAAGATCGTCGCTGCATCGATGCCCAGCGGTAGCTTGAAATGCAGTCCCGGCGGAACGTCCTTCAGGTACTTTCCGAAACGTTGGACGACCGCGACAGAGTCGCTCGGTACCGTGTAGTAGGCCGTCCAGGCGCCCAGGACGACGAGCGCGATAACGGCGGAGAAGATTAATCCGCTCGGGCTACCACCGGGCAAGGCCTGCCTGAGCCGCTCCTGCCCGTGCCGGATCAGGTCTTGAAGATCGGGAGGGGACTGGCTATTCCAGGGGTCGCCCCGACCGCCGTCACCTTTCTGTGGTGGCATTGATAATATCCTCTGTAAATGGTGCATGCGTGGGATCACGCTCGGTGTCTTCGTATGGCGATGAGCGGTCCTGATTCCGCCAGTTTCTTAATGGCGTCGGCAGGCTTACTTTTCAAGGGCAATCACAAAAACTCGAACGCGGCGCCGTTCTATCACCTTCAGGCCTGAGTCGAACCGGCTCATGGGCCGCATTGTGTCAACCCGCTATAGGGCTTCCGTATTGGCCCTGGAGGTGGCCAAGCGTAGGCGATGACGCCCGGTAAGCCAAGTCGAGCGCCAGGGTGCGCACGCGCGGCTCTGCCTGCCAAATCCCGCCACAGGGTTGAGTTGTCGCGCTGCGTGCTGCGATGATTCAGACAAAGTCAAAACAACGCGCGCCACCAAGCCTGCCGCACGGTATACCAGGGGAGTTTTCGTGAACATGACCACCGCATCGTCAGTCCTTGTCGCCGGCCGCTGGCCTGAGCGTTACAAAATCGTCGCGCTGTGTATCTGCGCGGTATTCGTGTGTTACATCGATCGGGTCAACATCTCGGTCGCGGTGATCGCGATGCAGGAGCAGTATGGCTGGAGCGAAACCGTCAAGGGTTTCGTGCTCTCGTCGTTTTTCATTGGTTACATGCTCTTCATGCCGACCAGCGGCTGGCTTGCCAATCGCCTTGGGGGCAAGCGAGTGCTGGGCTTCGCGGTGCTATGGTGGTCGTTGTGGACCTTGCTCACACCACCGGCGGCTGCCATGTCGCTGACCATGTTGATTATCGCGCGCATCGCGATGGGGCTCGGCGAAGCCGCGACTTTCCCGGCGATTTATAACCTGTATGGTCGGTGGGTACTGCCCGGGGAACGTTCGCGCGCGGTCTCGTTTCTAGTCGCGGGGATCCCGCTGGGGACTTTGTTCGCGTTGATGACCACCGGCTGGGTCATCAATCAATACGGCTGGCCGATGGTGTTTTACGCCTTCGGCGCCATTGGCATCCTTTGGTGCATCGCGTGGTTTCCTTTTAGCTACGACCGGCCGGCTGATCATCCTCGAATCTCGTCGGCCGAACGCGAACTGCTGGAACGCGAAGCGCCCGCCGACTCGCACAACGCGCCGGTGCCCTGGGGTCGACTCCTGCGCGCGCCCGCCGTATGGGCACTGATCATCAATCACCTGTGTACCAACTGGGTGTTCTACATGCTGCTCGCCTGGCTGCCGAGCTATTTCCGCACCGTGCTGGGTTTGAGTATCGCGAAATCCGGGTTCTATGCGGCAGGGCCGTGGCTCGCGATGTTCGCGGTCGGCACGCTGAGCGGCTATGCGGCGGATCGCATCCTGAAGCGTGGCGCCGATCTGACCTTGGTGCGCAAGACGATGCAGATCACGGGGCTCGTCGGTGCCGCACTTTTCATACTCGCAGCCCGCGACGTGACCTCGGCCAATGTCGCCTTTGGTCTGATGTGCGGGGCACTGGGCACGCTCTCCTTGACCTGGGCCGGATTTCTGCCGAATCACCTTGAGATCGCGCCACGCTACGCGGATGTGCTGATGGGAATTACCAATACGGCGGGCACGGTGCCGGGCGTCGTCGGCATTGCGCTCACCGGCTGGCTGGTCGATGTAACCGGTACCTACACGACTGCCTTCGCCCTTGCTGCGGGCGTCAACATTTTCGGCGCGGTGGTGTGGCTGCTGTTCGGCACCTCGAAGAAGGTCATCGACTGATGATCGCCGCGACCTAACAGTCCTTTACGTGCCATTGCATACATCGTCATTTTTCTGCCACGCAAGGGACTCAAAATCTTCAATCGCTCGTCACACAACCTACATTCGACCGTAACCTCCGGCTCTCATGCTTCCGCCCACGCTAGGCGCTACTCAGCCTGTCTAAGTGTGGTCCAACTAAACGGAATTCTTGAAGGAGAGTCGAGTATGACGAAGAAAATGAAAATCATGGCGACCGGCGCCGCCGTTCCAGCGCTGCTCGCGCTGGGGATGCAGGTCGCCGGTGCGAATCCAGTCACAGCCAACTACAACTTCGCGCCGAGCGCATCGGTTGGCTTCGAAGATATTGTCGGACCGTTCGATACCTACGATTTAGCGAACGGCGTGGCCTTGGTCGAGTCGGTGACCGGATCCCTTTTTGCACCTTTGGTCGGCAACACCTCTACGACTTACTTTCAAGCCCACCTCCAGGCCCATCAACTGGGTGCGAATACCGTATCAAGTCCCGGACTCGGCCTCGGCAACTATGAAATTACCGTCGTCGCCGACTTCCAGGATATCGTTACCTCTGTCAGCCCCTTTGGCGTCAGTACCATGGTAACGGGCGGCACCGCGAAGTTGTATTTCGATACCACGCCGGACAAAAACTATATTTCGGACAGCGGATTCACCGGTCAAGACATCCTCATTACCGGCAACATCATCGGCGGCATCGGCAGTCTGTCGCCATCGCTCGGTGTTGGATTCGAAGCGATTACCGTGCAGGTCACGTCGTTCGATTCGAATGTGTTCACCCCGAGTATTTTTGGCGCCAATGGCATCTTCACGCTTGATATCCGCAGCAGTTCCATCAACGGCGTCACGAGTGTTCAGGGCCATGCGTTCAACGCCGGTGCAGATATTCTGATCGGCGCAGACGGCAACCTCCAGTTGTCCGCCGTGCCGGTACCCGCCGCCGTTTGGATGCTGGGCAGCGCGCTGGTCGGCATGGTGACCATCCGTCGTCGCCCGCAAGGCTAATTCATCCGCCACGATTAGAGGCGGGTGGTCGTCACCGTCACCCGCCTCTCCATCTTTGTCCTCTACTTCACCTCCGCTACAGGGCCGCCGTATACACCAAGGGATTCCGTATACTGTGGACCCTCGGCGTCGACCGCTGCGTCGCGCATCCACTAGACCGGGAGACCCGCGATGAATCAGTTGTTTCGCACACGCATCTTGAGCCATGAGGATTTCAAGGATAGTGGCCTCAAGCGCTGTCTGTCGGCCTTTGACCTGACGCTGCTCGGCATCGGCGCCATCATTGGCACCGGGATCTTTGTGCTGACCGGGATCGCTGCGGCCACGCAATCGGGTCCGGCCGTGATTCTGTCCTTTGTGATTGCCGGTGCCGCCTGCGCTTTCGCGGCCCTTTCCTATGCGGAACTCGCGGGCAGCCTGGGCGGCTGCGGCAGTGCTTACGGCTACAGCTATTCCGCATTCGGTGAATTCATTGCGTGGCTCATCGGCTGGAACCTGCTGCTCGAATACGGCATGTCGGTCGCCGCCGTCGCCAACGGCTGGTCTGGGTATTTCCTGAATGCCTTGCAGGCCCTTGGTCTCGAACTCCCGCGTGCGATCTCGGCCGCGCCCGCCAATGGCGGCCTCGTGAACCTGCCGGCCGTGGTCGTGATCCTGATGTTGATGGGCATGTTGATCGTGGGCGTGAAGGAAAGCGCCCGGCTGAACATGATCATGGTCAGCATCAAGCTCGTGACGATTATGGTCTTTCTGGTCGCCGCGTTCGGTAACGTGAACCTCGCGAACTGGTCACCCTTCATGCCCTTCGGCTGGTTCACGCGCACCGCCGACGGCCACACGGTCGGGGTGCTCGCCGGTGCGGCGCTGGTCTTCTTTGCCTATATCGGTTTCGATGCGGTGACCACCGCGGCCGAGGAGGCCAAGAATCCGCAGCGCGATCTGCCGATCGGCATCCTCTCTTCGCTCGCGATCTGTACGGTGTTATACATCGTGGTCGCCGCCGTCCTGACCGGGGTCGTGCCCTACACCGACTTGAATGTGTCCTCCCCCGTCGCCCATGCCCTGTATCAACTCGGTCATCGGTGGGCGTCTGGCGTGGTGGCCGCGGGCGTGATCGCAGGACTGCTGACGGTCATGCTAGTGCTCTACTACGGGCTGACGCGCATCATTTTCGCGATGGCGCGCGACGGACTGTTGCCGCCCGTGTTCAGTGAGATCAACCCGCGCACGCAGACACCGGTCACCACTATCGTGTTCACCGGCGTGGTGTGCGCAATCTTCGCGGGCTTCGTGCCGCTCGGCGACCTCGCCCAACTCGTCAACATCGGTACGCTATTCGCGTTCGTGATGGTATGCATCGGCGTCATCGTGCTGCGCAAAACGCAGCCCGCCCTCAAGCGTCCTTTCCGTACACCCTGGCACCCGCTCATTCCTATCGCGGGAGCGTTATCCTGCGGCGCGTTGATGGCGTTTCTGCCCGCTATCACCTGGTGGCGGTTTCTGATCTGGCTTGGAATCGGCGGCGTGTTTTATTTCGCATATTCCTACCATCACAGTCGTCTTGCGGCTGATACCCAATAGCCTGCTATTCGGTCAATAATGCGCTCTCATGGCGGGTTTGATTACCTCGTCTCAAGCACAAAAACCTGGAGGAATGTATGGCGCTGCCCGTAGGCTATTTCCCTTGTACGCAAGATCCCCCTAAAGGCGAGCACGTCGCGCGCATGATCGACGAGATCATCGAGCAGGCAGAGGTGTGCGAGCAGGTTGGCTTCGACGGCTTCTTTTTCACCGAACACCATCAACAGGATGATGCCTATCTTCCCGCCCCGGTCCTGATGGCCGGCATGATCGGCATGCGCACCAAGCGTCTGAAGGTCGGAACCTGCGTGCTGCTGGCCCCTCTGTATCACCCAATCCGCCTCGCCGAAGACATCGCGGTGGTCGATCAAGCGACCAAGGGCCGTTTCATCACGGCGGTAGGCATCGCCTATCAGCCCGGCGATTTCGCTGCCTTCGGCGTCAATTCCAAGCAACGCGTCGGGCGTACCGAGGAAGTGGTCGAAGTGCTACGCAAAGCGTGGACCGGGAAACCGTTCTCGCACCCGAGTAAGTACCACAAGATCGAGAACGTGCGCGTAACGCCCACCCCCTACCAGCCAGGCGGCCCCCCGATCTGGATGGCCGGCTGGGTACCGGAAGGCATCGCGCGCGCGGGGCGCATGGCCGATGGCTGGATCGCGGACCCAATCCAATCCTTACCCGTGATCAAGGAATACACACGTCAGTACCGTGAAGCGGCCGCCGCGAATGGTCGGAAACCCTACGTGTGCCTGATGCGGGATTGTGTGATTGGCAACACCTGGCAGGACTGCGTGGACAAGAGCGGCGCGACGATGGTCACTCATCGCTGGTATTACGGCTTCGGTGCCTATGCGCCGGACAAATACCTCCAGGACATCAAACGCGCCGAAGATCTCACCTTCGAGCAAGTCGCCAAGGATCGCTTGATTGCCGGTTCGGCTGCCGAGTGCCTTGAGCAACTTCAGATGTGGCAGGCCGAGATCAAGCCGGATTATCTGATGCTGCGCATGCGCCAGTTAGGCGAACCGCCGCAGCCGGAAGCGCTGCGCGACATTCGCCTGTTCGGCGAGCAAGTGCTTACCAAGCTTTAAGGCGCGTTTTTATTCCACCTGCTCAATGAGCTTCCGATGAACGATACCAGTCCTTCCGAAAAACCCGTCTACGGCGTGGGCGACGCGTCGTTCCGCGCGGCGGGTGGCGAAGCGGGCTTACGCGCCTTGGTGGACGAGTTCTACGCACTGATGGACTCTAAACCCGAGGCACGCACCATTCGCGCCATGCATGCGACAGAACTCGTCGTTTCGCGCGATAAACTTTGGCGCTTTCTATGCGGCTGGCTGAACGGGCCGAAGCTGTATCAGGAAAAATACGGACCGATCTCAATTCCCGGCACACATGCGCATCTCGCGATCGGCAGCGCCGAGCGCGATGCCTGGCTCGCCTGCATGCGGGAAGCGCTTGCCGCGCAGCCCTATCCGCAGGATTTCAAGGAATACCTGTTGCGCGAACTCGCAAAACCTGCCGCGCGCGTGCGCAATCGCGAATGAGCTCACGCGGCACCCCGGAGAGTCTCCCTCGGATTGATCTATCCTGGTTGGGTTTTCGCGCGAAGGAAATATCCTCCGCACGCGATTAACCTCGCGCGCCTTCAAGCCGCTAACCGATGCAAGCCCGTTTTTTCGTGAGGAACGTCTATGAATGACAAACCCCGTATCAGCGACTGCGCCCTGTACAAGCTTTTGCGCACGAGCGAAATCGCCGAATTCAACAAGCGCAGAGCCAAGGGCGATAGCTGTAATTTAATCGGGACCGATCTCAGTCGCCTTGATTTGCGCGGCCTCGATGCCCGTGGACTCGACCTGCGTGACTGCTATTTTCGGATGTCCGATCTGCGCGGCATCGATTTCCGTGAGGCTGAGCTCGAGGGCTCGAGCTTCGCGCAGGCCCACGTCTCAGGCTGCTATTTTCCGAAGCCGATCAGTGCTGCGGAACTCGATCTCGCACTCGAGCACGGGACCCGTGTCAGGTACAGCACCTGAGTAGAGGGCTCGCGACGCTCAAGCGTCGCGCTCAGGCGCCTCAAAAGCTCGCGCGACAACGGTTTCGCAGAGCAGGTTGCGCGGCAAGCAACCAGCGAACTTGATCGTCTTGCCAAACGCGGCCAGCTCATCGTCTGTCAGTGTGACTGCGTCGCCGCACACTGCCGTCAACATCGACGCTGGTGCGTGCCCTCCTTGGCGGGCCCGAGCCACACGGTCTTCTTGGACCATTCGACGCTTGTCACGCGCCGGCTGCGACCGGCCAGCAAGATCAATCGGCTCTCATGCTCGCCGGTCAGCACCGTCGGGTCGATGGACTCTCCGCTCCGGGTGTCCAGAGCTTGCCTTGTGTTTTTTACATCAAACCGTTATGGAAGCGAAGCTCGTCTGACCCCCAGCGTGAGGCCACTCGCACCTGCTGGCCTGAGCGGTCGAATTTTCCGGGAAGAAAATACCGTCTGAGCGCGTGAACCCGAGCGCGCGGGCTTCTACGGTGACTAAGCCTTTGTAGTACATGCTCAATGGCATCCGCGGCTCGGCATAGAACCGAGCTGCGTCGCCACTAAGACGTGCGCGCGTCCATTCAAGGCTTCGCTCCCGCGTTATTGAGACCTTTATCGTGCGCGTCGTCGCGAATGGCGGGCAGACTTTGGAGCAGTCGAGGTAAGGCCGACTGCGCGGTATCCCACACGACATCAAGGTTGATATCAAAGTAGCCGTGCGCGACGCGATTGCGCATTCCGCGCATGTTGCGCCACGGGATTTCTGGGTGCTGCGCGACGAACTCCGGGTGGCGATCCATCACCTTCGTCGCGGCTTCGCCGATAATGACGAGGCTCATAACGATTGCGTTCTGGGTGCGCTTGTCGGCCAGGAAATCCTCTTTGCTCAGACCCTGGATGAAACCGCACGCGTCTGAGGCCGCTTGACGGAGGTGTTCGAGGTAATCGAGCAGGCGGTTCTCGCTCATACCGGGGTTGCCTCTGCAAGCACCATGTCGCGGAATTTGAGCGGCAGATCTCCCGGTGTCTGCAAATCGACGCACACGCCAAGCAGATCTTCCAGTTCGACTTGCAGACCGCCAAGGTCGAACAGGGTCGCACCCGGCAATGCATCCACCAGCAGGTCGAGATCACTGCCGTCCCGATCGGTGCCGTGCAGCACGGAACCGAAGATACGCGGATTCGCGGCGCGAAATCGGCTTGTCACTTCGCGCACGGCGGCGCGCTTGAACTCAAGAGCGGTGGACGGCTTCAAGGTCTTCTCCCACATCGAAATCCGGATCTTCTTCAGTTTGACACGGCCAACAACCTCACCGTAAGACCCGCGACTCACAGTGACAGTCGCCTGTCGAGGGGGAAACACGCGAGTCCGAATACGCGAGCGGTGTGAAGCCACCCACTCGATTGCGGGATAATGGGTTGTATCGCGGATAACCGCAAACCACTCAATATCGGTATTTGGGGTGCTATTCAAGCCTTCTTAACAATTCATTCGTTTCTGCGGCATGTCTTTTCAGCAAGGCTTTCGCCGCTGCAACAGCGTCACCTCCGCCTTCGAATTCTGACATGCGACGATCTTCGACTCGCTGTTTGCGGTGAGTCGGCCATTCGACAACCTCGTCGAGATTGAGAATGAAGATTTCTCTGGGCGTAAACCAAACCCCATCGCTGTCGCGGAAAACCAACCCAGTGGAATAGCGGGCAGCCACCCTTTCGCGCCTTTTTCGCCTTGGCGCGGCCCAGCTTCACGGGGAACTGGATTGATTAGTATCCCTTCGCGCTGACCCGTTAGAACCAAATCAAGGTGTGCGCATCACCGGCCAGGATGCCAGGGCGACTCTTGATTTCCACGAGAAACAGGCCAGCCAAAGACAGCACTAGCGCGTCCACTTCGCTGACTTTGCCCTCGTCATCGATGAACTCAAAGTTGGTCCAGACGTGCCAAGGGTCGCGGTCCGGCAGGTGGCTGCGCAGCCAATCGAGTGCCTCGCGCTCCCACGCAAAATTGGACTCGGCGATAACGTGCCAGCGGTTGGGGCCGAGCGTCATAGCTGGTCCCCGGCAACCTCGGGCACGTACTCAATAAGGTCGCCGACCGAGCACTTGAACAGCCGGCAGAGCTGGTCGATCGCGAACACGTCCACCCGCGTCGCTGCCTCGCGGTAGAGCGCGGTGACCGTACTGCGGTTGAGGCCGGTGAGCCGCGCAACGTCCGTGATGCGGAATTTGTCGCGACCCATCAGCGTGGATAAATGACAGCGGATCATGGTCGACTATTTGGCTGGGGTGATGCGCAGACTAGCTAAATGCCTCCTGCCGCACAACCCCGACTATCCATGTCTGGACGGTGCGCAATCGCACTGCGCGCTAAAAGGGGTTCAAGGGATGTTCAGGATGTTGGGGTTCGCGGTACTCACCCCAACCTACCTTGAACACGCTGCCCGCATGCGCGGAGCAAAATCGCGCGGAGATACGAAACTCGATCGGGTTGTTGGGGTGAGCTCGACCCGATTGGGTAGGTTGGGGTGAGCTTGCGAACCCCAACAGTGAGTAGACCCGCTCGCGCGGATACTCGGATTCGCGACTACGCGGTCACTCGCGCCCCGCCGCCTGTCTCACGCCGTAAAGCGCACAATTGTGCACCCGTCGCAGGAGCAGATTTCAGCGCCTTGGCTTCGAGGTTCTGACGTCCTGCGCATTCGGCGAAATCTTTGCCTTACCAACGCAGGTCGGATACCGGACACAGCTGAGGAAACGACTGTAAGGACCGATGCGCTCCACCAGCCAGCCACCTTTGCATTCCGGACATGACAGATAGCTGGCACCACAGCTGCAGCGGACCTCTGTCGATCCGTCGACGCGACGCGGCAGTGCAGTGCCGCAGGATGGGCAGGCAGGCAACAGGTTGCCACAATGCTGGACATGCTCGCAGCGATACCGGATGCGACCATCCTGGCCCCGCACGCCCAACAACCGACCGCCGCATTCCCCGCAATCGTGGGCGTCCTGTTCCGCGCCGGGCGCAGCAACAATTCCGTAGGCGGGGTCGTTGTTAAGTTCCGTGACAAAGGATGAGGGCCGCGCATTCGAGGCGAGGATCGTCAGAGTGTGACGGGCCCGCGTCATCGCGACATACATCACCCGCCGCTCTTCTGCGTTCTGGAACGCGTCCTCCTCGGGCGAGACCAAGGCAAGAAGGGGGTCGTCGACGATTTCTGAGGGAAAGCCGGTCCGACCGCTGTCGACATTCAACAAGACCACATGATCTGCTTCTAGCCCTTTCGAGGCGTGGATGGTCTTGAAATTCATGCGCAGTCGAGAAAACCGGCAGCGCAGGTCCTGCATGTTTGGCTCCAAAAAACGATACCGCCCAAGCAACAGCACAGTCGCGGTATTTGCCGCGCCATCCAGCTTGGCGGACATGGCCGAAAGGACTTCGGACAGCTTCTTCCCATCCTCGTCCTTCTGTGTCATCACGACCTTGATGGCCGGTTCGGTTGCTGTCCCCGCCGGAACGATTTGCTTCTGGATTTGCGTCGGGTTTTTGAGGACGAAAGTTCTGGCCGCGAATGCGATCTGATCAACCGACCGAAAGGTTCGGCCGAGGTCTACCGTCCTGTGGATCCCGGACGCTCCAGCAAAAGTGCCGCCGAATTCCGTGTCGAAATGGCGCATCAGATGAATGTCTGATCCTGCAAAGCGAAAGATCGACTGCCAGTCATCCCCGACCGCAAACACACGCACATCCGGGTGTTGGGCTTTCAGCGCCTTAACCAGACGGGCGCGGCTTTGCGAAATGTCCTGAAACTCGTCGACCAGGATGTGGCGAAACGGGCTGACATACCTGCCGGTTTCTGTGTAGTGCGCAGCCCGAAGGATCATGTCCTCAAAATCGATACGATCCCCGAGGCGCTTCTGGTACTCCTCGAAGACCGGCGCAAACACCGCAAGGAATGCCTTGGCACGCGTGCCAAGATTCATTCGCTCGGACTTGGTTTCGCAGTTCTGCAAGCTGTAGCCGCCGCTCTTGTATTTGCGCAGGAAGGTCCCGAGCATTTGCGAAAAAGCGTCGACCTGCTTCAATTTGATGACTTGGTCATAGATTGTGTCGGCTGGTCGGGGCTTCAACGTCACATGGGGCGCGATCTTCTCTGCCAGGCAGGGCAGCAGACGCCCCTCTTGCCGCTCGTAGCTGAAGGTTTCGATCAGGGTAGTTTCGTGCGCGGCGTGGACCTCGCGCTTCCAAGTCATGCTGGCCAGATACTTTTCCCGATCCACGAAGGGTGCCGTGAACAGCCGCTCGCTGCCATCGGCCATTTTCTGACGGCGCACCCCGAAGTGTTCGATGTAGACGCCACTCTCGGTCAGACGGAAATCGGGCTGATAGTCCCGCCTGCCGGGTTCCTGGATTTTGTGCTCGTAGACGGGCTCATATTCGTACTCGACACCGTTTTTGTAGAGCCAGTTAGCGATTTGAAACTCTTCGTAACTCTTGACCTTTTCTCCCTGCAACGTGCGTAGGTCCTGCTGTTCGATGTCGGTGTAATACGCGTGCTTGGTCTCGAAATTCCATGCGGTCTTCGGCTCGACGAGGAAGTGCGCGAACCACTCGATGATCGCCTTGGACACCTCCGACAAGGTGTGAACCAAGTCCTTCAGGATCTGTTTGATCACAACGGTGAATGCCGCATCGTCTGTGGCGTGGTTGGCCAGCGCAGGCTTGGACCCCTCGACCATCCCGATAATGTCGTAAGCAATCGCGTGAAACGTTCTGGCCACGATTGGCACACCGGAGCGCGCCTCCACTCGTTCCGACATTTCCGCCGCCGCGTTCTTGGCGAATGCCAGCAGAAGGATTCCCTCTGGTTTCCGGATGCCGGCCTTGACCAAATAGGCCGCCTTGGCGGTGATCACGCTCGTCTTGCCGGATCCCGCCCCAGCGAGGACCAGCGTTGCATCCTCATCCACGACTACCGAAAGGCGTTGTTCCGCTGTCAGGGGCTTGCTTTCAATCGTGTCGAAGAAATCCTTCCAACGGACCAGTTCGGCGGCGACGAAGGTCGAGATGGCAGCCGTTCTTGCGGCAGCCGGTTCCGCTACAAAATTCCTGACCTGCGTAACGCGTTGGGTGTTATCGGGGCCGATAGCCTCGGGCTGCAGCTTTGACAAAAGCGTGGCGTCGAGGCTTCTGGCGTCGCTCAACAAAGGCGTCATGCTGCAGGCGGCGGGATACCGAATCGGTCGGCTCAATGCAGCGATAGCTGCATGAATTCGCCCAAAGCGCCCAGTTTCCTTTTCGAGGGCGGCCAGATTGAAGCTGATCCAAGCTTCCTTGACGCCTTCAGAAAACACCCTGGCATCGTTGTAGGCCGCGCCCTTGAGAATTATCTTGTCGTCTTGCCTCGACGACACGGTCAGTATGGTGCCGAGCGCGCCTTTCCGAACAATCGGTGCTGCAGATAGCGCCTCCAACGACATCGAGGCGGTCTTGCCACGTCTGGTGATCCGCAGATGATACCCATCGAGCTCCATGACCCGGGCAGTCTTGCCAAAGGGATTCACGAGCAGTCCCAGCAATGGGCGTTGTTTTAGTCGAATCAATGATCTGAGCCTTGTAGTCGTTTCCCGTGGATAGGAAATATAACTCTAAAAAGGCAGTTAGCTGGCCGCAACGCGTCACCCGCCAAGTAGAAGAGGCGGTGGCGCAGGGATCGGATCTGTCCGGCATGCCGCGTTTGCGTCGCCACGCCATGCAGCAACAAGGGTCGACTGGAGATTGCCTCGAAGTGTTTATCCGGATGCGCGAGCCGCACAAACAGCGTCCACCAGTTGTAAACCAACGTCACCATGCGGGCCATGAGTCAACAGCGCGCGAGGTCTTGGGTGGTGAAGCCGTCCCAGCTCGATTGATGTTTCAGCTCGTCAAAATCGTTCTCGGCATCGGCCCGATCACGATGCAGTTGGGCAAAGGTCAGGATCGCGTGCGTGGTTGAGGTGACCAGCACGGCATATTCATAACGCGCGGTGGGGATGTCGGCCTCAATGAAGGCGAACTGTTCCTGGCGGTGTTTTTTGTCAGTGAGCAGCAGCTCGCCCGTCAGCTTCCGACGGAGCACCACCACGCGGCGCGCGCGGCTCCAGCCGACAAGCGTCGGCGTGTCGGCCAAACCTTCCAACCCTTGCCCGATGTCTTGAGGGTGTTCCGAATTTTGTGTAGTCGAAGGGGCTACGCGAGCAGGAAGTGCGGATGTGGCGAGACGAACTCTACAAGGAGATGGAGTACCGATTCCGTACTGTGAGGCAGCACGGTTGTGAGCTTACTGTCATGAGGCTAATACGGACTTTCGCCGACCCAGAGTACGGCTACTATAGTGTTGAGTTTCGGCTGAAGAACACAGGAATCGCGGAGCTTCGATCACCAGTCGTCTCTATCCGTCTCCCCGACAACTTCTATGGCCAACCACGATGGGACCCGAAGGACAAGACCGATAGGGTTTCAATGAAGGACGCCAAAGGCGACTTGTTTGAGCTGAATTGCCGAATTGCCACTGTCGTGCCAATCCACATCCTATTGCGTGATCACTCGGTAAACTTCTTTGGTCTAAATCTGCACTTGCCCTCGCGATTTCAAGGCACAACCGTCCCGCTTGATTACCGGGTTGACGCGGAAGGGATGGCGCCAGTGCAGTAACAGCTGCCATCCAGTTTCGCCATGCAAGCGAGCCGGGCGAATTGCTCCATCCTCACCATCCTTGACCGAGGCGTCAACCAATTTGGCAAGGGAGAGATAGCGCATTGTATACGCCGACGACGCCCAACCATGCCTTGCACCGGACGCTTCACCAGCGGCGCTTCGCTTGCTGGTTTCGCGCCGGTGAAGGGAGTGGTTAGATGGCGCGAAAGAGCACCGTTCAGTAATCTCATCGGAAAACCCACAAATGAGTTGGCGGCCCAGCCAAGCTCGCCCATAGCGGACACCCAGACCCAAATGAAACACGCATTCTCACTCTTTGCTCTGCTGCTCGCGAATGCCGCACAAGCGATCCCTATCTCTTACGCCATAGCGGACTCCACCAACGTCTATGGATCTGACTTTAGCCACCTGGGCTCCACAGTCGTTCTGTCGGGAAACAGCGAATCTATTGAAATCCCTTTGAATGATTTTTCGTTTCAGGAGTTAACCGTAGGCAGCCTAACGCTAACGGCATCCGATCCCCTGAGTCGAAACCTGCCAACTGGATTCTCAGTTTTTCCATACTCGATCGGAGTCGACATTGCCGGGGTGGAGCACGCGATTGTGTTGGAAATGCATTTCAATGCAGACCACTCCAACGATTCGTTTTTCATACAGGGTGGAACCGGGATTATCGAATTTCTCATTTCTCCAACACTCCGAGTCGACTTCCAATTTCTCAGCGCTGGAGTGGCGTCTGCGAATGCAGGGGAAACAAAAACAGGGCCACTTCGTGCGCAGTTTTACGGGCGGCCGATTTCCGTCGCAGAACCTACTGGACAATACTTAATGGGATTTGGCAGCGCTTTTAGCGCTTCTGCTTACCAGGTCCCGCCAAAAGACAGCGCCACCAGCGTGCGCTACCTAGATATTCGGGCCAGTCGCGGCGCGCCACCCAACGAATAAGGATAGGTCGTGAGAGCGCAGCGAACCACGACCTATCCCTGTGGTTGGACGAGGCCGGGAGCCACGAGAGCGCTATATATAAATATAAGCAGATATCTTTTTAGGACTATGGGGGAAGAGAGAGCGCGCGCAGCGGACTCGCATGAATCCGCTGCTCCAGCCGGCCGCACATCAGATAGTCTTCGAACTCGCGCTGCCAAGCGCGCTACGAACGCCGGGTAACGATTTCGATGGATGTTCCGGATTTATTTGGTAGGTTGGGGTGAGCTTGCGAAGCCCAACAGTGAGTAGACCCGCTCGCGCGGATACTCAGATTCGCGACTACGCGGTCACTCGGCGGATCATTGATGTTGGGGTTCGCAAGCTCACCCCAACCTACGTTGAACACGCTGCCCGCTGAGCGGGGCGAAAGCTTGCAAAATCGCGCGGAGATACGAAACCCGATCGTGTGCGCCATGTGGCTGACCGGCTTCGACGCGCCAAGCTGCTCGACGGTGTATCTCGACAAGCCGATGCGTAACCACACGCTGATGCAGACCATCGCGCGCGCCAACCGTGTGTTCCCCGGCAAGCACAGCGGCGTGATCGTGGATTACGCCAATGTCTTCGCCTCGCTGGAAAAGGCGCTGGCCATCTACGGCGCCGGCAAGGGCGGCAAGACGCCCGTC
>JAYTEX010000266.1:0-11096 GCA_043734785.1 Pseudomonadota bacterium
CCATTGACGCTGACTTGCTTATCTCGGTAGGTAATCCGGTCGCCCGGCAGGCCCACAATGCGCTTGATGAACGGTGTTGAGGGATCTTCCGGGTAGCGAAACACCACTACATCGCCGCGGCGCGGGCTGCCAATGGGGATGACTTTCGTGTTCAACACCGGCAGGCGCAAACCATAGGTGAATTTGTTTACAAGAATGAAGTCGCCCACGAGGAGAGTAGGAATCATCGAGCCAGAAGGGATCCGGAACGGCTCGACCAAAAAAGACCGCAGCAGTAGCACAATCACGAAGATAGGAAAAAAGGACCGTGCGTGATCCACCAGCATGGGTTCCGATGGGCGTTCATGTTCCGGAAGTTTGTCGTTTCGCGCCGCTCTAGCCGGTGCGAACAACCAGGCGTCGAGCGCCCAGATTCCGCCGCTAATCGCGACGAGTAAGACCATCACTGCGGAAAAATCAAAGACCATTATTTACCCACTTTCAATATCGCCATAAATGCTTCCTGAGGGATCTCGACTGACCCGATTTGTTTCAGCCGCTTCTTGCCTTCTTTTTGCTTCTCCAGCAATTTCCGCTTACGCGTAATATCGCCTCCATAGCATTTCGCCGTGACGTTCTTGCGCAAGGCTTTCACGCTCTCGCGCGCCACAACTTTCGCGCCGATCGCCGCCTGGATCGCAATATCAAACATCTGACGCGGAATAAGCTCGCGCATCTTCGCCACCAGGTCTCGCCCGCGGCGCTGGGCATCGGCACGATGCACAATGACGGATAGCGCGTCGACTTTTTCGTTGTTGATCAGGATATCCACCTTCACCATGTCGGTGGCCCGATAGCAGGCGAAACTGTAATCCATCGACGCATAACCTCGCGTCAGCGATTTCAATCGGTCGAAAAAATCCACCACCATCTCGCTGAGCGGCAGTTCATATCCGACCGATACCTGATCGCCCAGGAAATCCATCTTGTTCTGGACCCCACGCTTTTCAACACACAGTGAGATCACATTCCCCAGGTATTCCTGCGGGGTCAACAGGTCAGCCTGAATGATGGGTTCGCGTACTTCGGCAATCTGGCCGGGATCGGGCAGGCGTGCCGGATTATCCACCCGTACCACTTCCCCGTTGCGCAGTACCACTTCATAGACCACCGTCGGGGCGGTCGTGATCAACGACATGCCATATTCACGTTCAAGGCGCTCCTGCACGATCTCCATGTGCAGCATGCCCAGGAACCCGCAACGAAAACCGAACCCCAGCGCCTCCGAAGTCTCTGGCTCGTAGGACAGCGCGGCGTCGTTCAGCCGGAGTTTGCCGAGCGCTTCGCGAAACGCTTCGTACTCAGAAGACTCGATCGGATAAAGCCCGGCAAATACGTTTGGCTTCGATTTCTGGAAACCCGGCAGTGGTATCACCGCTGGATTCTGCGAGGTCGTGATGGTGTCACCGACCGGCGCCCCGTTAATATCTTTAATCCCGGCGACCAGAAAGCCGACCTCACCGGTTGAGAGTTTTTCTGTGCGGAGACGTTTCGGGGTAAAAATGCCAACTTGGTCGGCATTCGCATCACGTCCGGTTGACATCACGCGAATGCGCGCACCGCTCACCAGTTCGCCGTCGAAAATACGCACGAGCGACACAACCCCTAGGTAGTTATCAAACCAGGAGTCAATAATCAGTGCCTTTAAGGGAGCGGCAGGATCGCCTTTTGGCGGGGGAATCAAGTGAACCAGCCGGTCCAGCAGTTCGCGCACGCCAAGCCCAGACTTAGCACTCACCTGCGCGGCGTCGGTGGCATCTATCCCAATCACGTTTTCGATTTCTTGCGCGACGCGAATCGGATCGGCGGCGGGCAAGTCGATTTTGTTCAACACCGGGACAACCACGAGGCCCTGGTTGACGGCCTTATTGCAGTTGGCGACGGATTGTGCCTCAACGCCTTGGGCCGCATCCACGACCAGCAGCGCACCTTCGCAGGCGGCGAGTGAACGGGATACCTCATAACTAAAATCGACATGCCCGGGCGTGTCGATGAAATTCAACAGATAGCTGGCGCCATCTGACGCCGTGTAGTTCAGGCTCACGCTTTGGGCCTTGATGGTGATCCCACGCTCGCGCTCAAGATCCATTGAATCCAACACCTGCGCTGACATTTCGCGATCGGCTAATCCCCCACACGTCTGGATAAAGCGATCGGCCAGCGTCGATTTACCATGATCGATATGGGCGATGATCGAGAAATTACGGATGTGTTGCATATGGCAGGGAGCGTCAGGCGGCGACCGCAGTATCGCGGCGCATCTTACTCGATGTAGCGCCGCAGCAACAGCCAATGAACGGAACATGAGCGCCAGAGTGGTTGGCCGAGCTCAGAGCGCGCCGTCTTCCGGTCTTAACGAGCGTTTAATCCGATAGCACGCTCGCAATCAGATTTTCGAGCGTGTCGAGATGAACAGGCCCAGCCCACAGTTCCGTCTCGCCACGCACCAGCACCGGGATTCGAAAGTGATAGCGTGCTTGCAAATCAGGGTGCTCGTCGATATCGATCACTTCTATTCCCAGCGCGGCAACTGCTGCATTCGTGATGAGTGCGCCGTACAACCCGTCGCAGATTTCGCAGTCAGGGCGACCCAGTAGGCGTAATGGCAAGCGCCTCGGCATTGGCGCATTTACTCCGGAAGCTTGAGTGCCATGAACAACGGAGCGCCTTGTCGATTCACCAGCAGGGGGACTTTGTCACCGGCCGCGAGCCCTTTGGTCAACGCTATAAATTCAGCCACGGTGGCAGTTTCTTTGAAGTTAATCTGCACTATCACGTCGCCTGGACGCACCCCGGCATCGCGCGCCGGGCCCGCCTTTACCGCCTCCACTAATACGCCTGGCCCGCTCATTTCCAGCGCCTTGCGTTGTGCCTGTGTGAGTTCCCGGACCACGACTTTAAGCCGCTCATCGCGGGTACCCTCGGTCTCTGGTTGCGCTTTGCTCGCGAGCGGCGCCTGTTCTTCTGTCGGCAATTTGGCGATCGTAATCGCGAGGCTTTGCGGTCTACCGTCACGCAACACCTCTACCGTTATTTTCTCGTCTATTCGCGTCGCCCCCACCAGCGGTGGTAAATCAGAAGACGTCAGGATGGCCTGGCCGTTGAATTTCGTGATGACGTCACCTGCTTCAATGCCCGCCTTCTGCGCTGGCCCCTCCGGCAAGACCTTGGAAACCAGCGCGCCATGCGGTTCGGTCATGTGGAATGATTCTGCGAGCTCGGTCGTTACATCCTGGATCAATACACCCAGCCATCCGCGACTGACCTCGCCCTTTTCGCGAATCTGGTGGTAGACGTTCATCACCACATCGATCGGAATCGCGAACGAAAGCCCCATGAAGCCGCCGGTGCGACTATAGATCTGTGAATTGACGCCGATCACCTCGCCGTCGAGATTGAACAACGGCCCACCGGAGTTGCCTGGATTGATTGCGACGTCAGTTTGGATGAAAGGCACATAGTTCTCGTTCGGCAGACTACGGCCCTTGGCGCTCACGATCCCGGCGGTCACTGAATGATCAAAACCGAACGGGGAGCCGATCGCCAACACCCACTCGCCTACTCTCAATTTCTCGGAACTGCCCAGTTTCAGGGTTGGCAGATCCTGCGCGGCCTCCACCTTGAGCACCGCGATATCGCTGCGCCGGTCGGCCCCCACGACTTTTGCCGGGAGCTCGCGACGATCGCTCAGACGCACCATCACCTCGTCCGCACCTTCGATAACGTGATAGTTGGAAATAACATACCCGTCTTTAGACACGATGAAACCGGAACCCAACGCAGCGTGAGGGATCATGTGGTCTGGGCGATCCGGATCTTGGTCCTCAAGGAACCGCCGAAAAAAATCGTTCAGCGGGCTGTCCTGCGGGACATTGGGGATTGAGAACCCAGGGGGTAGTGCACGCTCCTCGTGCGGTTTGCCGCCAGGTCGTTGTGCGGACGTGCTGATATTCACGACCGCTGGACTATTCTGCTGCACCAACTCTGTAAAGTCTGGCAGGGCACTGGTGGACGCGGCGGCCGTCATCTCGGCGAACCACAGCCCCGCAGCCATCCAGGCAAGCCGTGACAAAAATCCTTTGCGCTGGGAACTGGGGATGACGCTCATAGATATCTCAGATCTAATTTTAGGATTAATGGATGGCGACCGACGCTGCGATCTTACGGACTGTCGCCTGCGGAATCTCGCCGACGACGGTAATCTGGTATTTCTCGTGCATTCGGCTAAAGGCGCTCACCGCCCCCATTGAAGAATATCCTTGCAGGGGTGGCGCATCGTCCATTAACTCCTCCACGAACACCGAGACAATCGCGAGTCCATCCGAGTACACCACATGCCTGACTGGCATCCGACTGGTTGCCAGTCGTTGAGTATGAGAGTTTTTCATCGAAAAACCACTCGGCACCCAACCCACGCTCAGTGTTGTCGCATCCTGTGTCGCGGGGGAGGGTACGGATTCGACATTGGTGTGCCAGGTAAAACCGGCACCGTCCAGCTCGGACTGAAGCTTTTCCTCGACGATGGTATGACCAATCTGGATTTCGATGAATATGACTTGTTCAAGGACCTGCCCGGCCATGTCAAGGACGGTCGACTTCAGCAGCAGATTAGAGGCTTGATCGATCCACAGTTGATAACTGTAACGGTCTTGCGCTCTCGGCCTGATTAATATCACCTTGGTCGGGCGATCCGCGACACGATCATCTTTCAGCATTTTAAATTCGTAGTACTGGCCGACCTTTTCAATGGGTTCCGACAAGGCCAGACCGATGAAATCCTGCGGAGGTCGCTGCTCTACCATCACGGCCTTATCATCCGCGAACGCACAGGTGATTCGCGTACCATCGCGGGTGACTTCGCGCGCCGGTCCAGTCAGCGACATCAGGCGTTCGTGTTCATGCCCATTCTCGGCCTTGTGCACAATCCGCATGGCGTCGATCTTAGATTCATACGCGTAGATGAAAACGCCCTCGTAATTAAGCACCTTGGTCGCGTGCGCAACTTGACTGATCAGCGTTTCAGCCTCACCCGCGGCACCCACCCTCGCGAACAGGCTCAACATTCCCACCAACACGAGTCCCCGAACAGCGAAATTGCCCATGCGTAGCGGTTACTTGTGAGGCGCGGATTCGAAGCCGACGACGCGCACATACGGGTGAACACCCGGCACTCCGAGTTGCGCGCGCTGCTCGTTGAAATTGACGAGATAACTGTTAATTCGGCGCTGATATTCTTCCTCGGATAACACTGAAATGTGTGGCGCATCGCGGTTTGATTTTGAGGACGTCACAGGCAGTGCGGATGGGGCTCCGGTGTGCGTTGCCAGTGCGGTGGGCGCCTCTGGGAGTAAGCGTGAATACCAGCCAGAAAACATCAGGGCTGCGAGCGATGCCGCTGCCGCCAGCGCTGCGACTGGGCGCAGCAGCCAGAATAGTCGCCGACTCACCGCTGCGCTTGGCGCGAGCAGTGACGCCAGGGATTCGCGCTCGAGGGCGGCGGCGACGCGTGCCCCGAAGTGCTGATTTTTCAGAGGGATCTCCCCATCCCGTAGGCTGTCGCCAATCAATTGATAACGCGACCAGGTTTGCCGCGCGGCTTGATCTTGCGCAATGGCGGCCAGCGCGGCTTGATCGGTGCGATCACCGGCATTATCGAGAAGCGCCGAAATTCGTTCCGAAATATGCATGTGTTTTGGCCCAGTTCCTGCTCAGCGAGTTAAGGTTGAGGTCACCGCTCGAGGAGCGGCTTCAGTGTGCCATCGATGACTTCCCGCGCCCGAAAAATTCGCGAGCGCACCGTGCCGATCGGGCACTCCATGGCAGTCGCGATCTCCTCATAACTGAGACCGTCTATTTCACGCAACATGATTGCCGTGCGCAAGTCTTCTTGCAAACTGTCAATCGTCGCAAAAATAGTCTTCTTGATTTCCGCGACCAACAGGATTTTCTCCGGCGTTTCGGTCTCTTGTTGTAGCGCTTCGAGCGGGATTTCCTCACCATCGGCATCGGTGAGATTCACCTCTACTGGGCGTCGCGCAATTGCCGTGAGATGATTCTTGGCGGTATTGATCGCGATCCGATACAGCCAAGTATAGAACGCACTTTCCCCGCGGAAATTGCCGAGCGCCCGGTAGGCTTTAATGAATGTATCTTGCGCAACGTCCATGGCATCATCCCGGTTGCGCACAAAGCGCGAGACGAGTTTGATGATCCGCTGTTGGTAACGTGAGACCAACAGGTCGAACGCACGCTTGTCTCCCTGTTGAACGCGCGCTACCAGCGCCTGGTCGGTGGTGTCGTCCATCAGAGATAACTCCCTGTATCATGGGCGCGCATCACGACTACACCTGTGGCATAGACCATCATCATGCTGGGTAAGTTCGGGTAGTTGGTGGTCATTAACAAGGGCGGAATTATAGCAAGCGAGGGACGATGCCACACCAGCAAGACTGCGATGTGCTCATCATCGGCAGCGGTGCCGCGGGTTTAAGCCTGGCGTTGCACCTGGCTGACCGCTTTTCGGTCTGCGTTCTCGCTAAGAGCGCCCTTACCGAAGGCGCCACTTATTACGCACAAGGAGGCGTTTCGGCGGTCATCGATCAGAGCGATTCGATCGAATCTCATGTTGAAGACACCATGCGAGCGGGTGCCGGACTATGCCACCGCGAAGTAGTTGAGTCGATAGTCAAAGAGGGCCGAGCGCGCATCGATTGGTTGCTGCAACAGGGTGTACCCTTCACGACCACGGACGCTGCCGATGGTGGCCAGACCATGCATCTGACGCAGGAAGGAGGCCACAGCAGACGCCGGGTGGTCCACGCGGCGGATGCCACCGGCCGGGCGATTGAAACCACCTTGCTGGAACGCGCGCGCGCGCATCCCAACCTTTCGCTCAGACCCGACCACATCGCGATTGATCTGATCTCGACCGGCAAACTCGGAGGCACGCCGGACCGCTGCATTGGCGCCTATGTACTGGACAAGACCGAAAATACCGTCAAAACCCTCCGTGCCCGCTGGTGTGTGCTGGCAACCGGCGGCGCCGGCAAAGTCTATCTCTATACCAGCAACCCCGATGTCGCGACCGGCGACGGCATCGCAATGGCTTGGCGCGCTGGGTGCGCCATCGCGAACATGGAGTTTGTGCAGTTTCATCCGACCTGCCTCTACCATCCGCAAGCCAAGACCTTCCTGCTCACTGAAGCCTTACGCGGAGAAGGCGGCTATCTCTGCCTGCCCAACGGGGAGCGGTTCATGCATCGCTTCGATGAGCGCCTGGAACTCGCGCCGCGCGACATTGTCGCGCGCGCCATAGATTTTGAAATGAAGCGTCTGGGGTCTGACTTCGTGTTTCTCGATATCAGTCACAAACCCGCCGACTTTGTACGCGCGCACTTTCCTAACGTCTATCGGAAGTGCCTCGAGTTCGGTATCGATATCACGACACAGCCCATTCCCGTCGTGCCGGCCGCACACTATTTATGCGGCGGCGTGGTCACCGATGTGGCCGGCCGAACCTCGTTGCCTGGCCTGTTTGCCATTGGCGAAGTCGCCAGCACCGGCTTGCACGGTGCTAATCGGATGGCGAGTAATTCGCTGCTCGAGTGCCTCGTCACGGCGAGCGCCGCAGCACAAGCCATCGCGGCCGAAGAGGCCATGGTTCCACCGCCGCCGATCGTCCCTCCGTGGGACGAAAGTCTAGTCACCGATGCCGACGAAGAAGTGGTGGTCGCACACAACTGGGATGAATTGCGGCGCTTCATGTGGGACTATGTCGGGATTGTACGCACGACCAAGCGACTCGAGCGGGCCCGCCGTCGAGTGCACCTTTTGCGCGGCGAAATTGGCGACTTCTACGCGAATTTTCGAGTCACGAGCGATCTGATAGAACTCCGTAATCTCGTGCTTGTCGCGGATTTAATCATCCGCTGTGCGTTGAAACGTAAGGAAAGCCGTGGTTTACATTTTACCCTCGATCACCCTGAGCGCGACGACGTCAATTATGCTCGCGACACGATCCTGCGCGCCGGCGACTTCGGCTAGTGAGCGCATATGTCGACTGAGCTCCTGGCCCTAGAAGCAGAATCACCCCGCCCTGCTGTACTGGCGGGCAAGGTGATCCTGGTGACCGGCGCCAGTCGCGGCTTGGGACGCGCGATCGCACAGAGTTGCGCGCAGCATCAGGCGACCGTTTTGTTGCTTGGTCGCGATCTCAAGCGCCTAGAAGCACTCGCCGATGAGATTGAGGGCGCCGCGCAACCGAGCCCCCTGATTGTGCCGTTCAATCTGGAAGGTGCGAGTGTCGACGATTATGCGACGATTGCTGAACTGATCGCGCAACGCTGCGGTCGGCTCGACGGCGTGGTCCTCAATGCCGCTCTGCTCGGCGAAATTTCGAATTTCGAGACTTACGATCCAGTCCTATGGGCGCGGGTCTTTCAGGTCAACGTGCACAGCCAGTTCATGCTGTTGCGCGTTTGCCTGCCGCTTTTGCGCAAAGCCGCTACGGCGTCCGTCGTCTTTACCGCTTCCGGCGTAGGACGCCGTGGGCGGGCCTACTGGGGTGCTTACGCAGCCTCTAAATTTGCGCTCGAGGGCATGATGCAGACGCTGGCCGATGAACTGCGTGGCGTGTCTCAAATTCGCGTGAACTCCCTCAATCCGGGCCGTCTTCGCACGCGAATGCGCGCGTTGGCCTATCCCGCGGAAGATCCGACTACGCTACCGGCGCCCGAGTCGGTCGCGCCCTATTTTGTTCATCTACTTAGCGACGCCCATGCGAGGCACGGCCAAACCTTGGAACTACCGACCTCGCCGGCCGAGCCTCTAAACCACTAGGGCGGCAAGTGTTTGCCGCGGCGGCCAATTCTGTCGTCGAGAAATCCCCTTATGCTGTCAAAAAATTGGCGAGTCCCCTGCCCGAATCCACCAGATCCGCTTGCGCGGCTACCGCCCAAGACCGTTGGCAAGGCTTTTGCCGGTGTTATCGGGCACTTAGCGAGTGGATTGCTGGCATACGGCACGATTTGCAGATATTGGCATAATTTTCGCTTGTAGTCCTACAAACGCCAATTCGGAGAGCCTAATGGTCCCTCAAGCCGAGCTTGCGACAACGGAAGAACCCTTGATTCAGATCGGGGCGATGCCTTATTTCGCACCCGACCCGCAAAGCCGAAAATTGCTGTCCGACAGTACCCTGTTGCGCATCTCAAACGCGTTGCAATCCAGCCTGTTCGTGAAGGACGTATTCCACGCATTTAGTATCGAAGCCCGCCGCCTGGTGCGCAGAACCGCGCTGCGCTATCGCAACCGAACTGAAGACTTCCTGCGCCAGGAAGGCCGTGCGCAGTTGCATCGCTGCAGCTATGAGCTGAATCTTCTCGGCAAATCGATGGGCGAAGTCAGCTTCATGCGCAATCAGCCCTTCTCTTCTGATGAGCAGGCGTTGTTCGAGGTCATGCTCTGCGCGCTCATTTATCCTCTACGCAATGCGCTCATGTACGAGCGCGCGCTGAAATCGGCCTTGAAGGATCCCCTGACGGGCATCAATAACCGCGCCAGCATGGAACTGCATCTGGACCATGAAGTGCTGTCGGCAGTCCGCCATCGCACACCCTTATCGATGCTGATGATCGATGTCGACCACTTCAAGGCAGTCAATGATGCGCACGGGCATCTCGCTGGAGACGCCGTGCTTGCGACAATCGCCGACACTATCGTGCGCTGCACGCGTGACAGCGACGTCGTTTTCCGCTACGGCGGTGAAGAGTTCGCGGTGATCCTGACCAATACCCAGTCAGCGGGCGCCCTGCTGCTAGCCGAACGCATTCGCTGCACGATTAGCGAACTCGTGGTGCATGCCAGTGATGCAAGCCTGAAGGTCACCGTCAGCATAGGGGTGGCCCAACTAGCCGCCGGCGAATCAAAAGTCGATCTCCTGGAGCATGCCGACAGCATGTTGTATCGGGCCAAGTACCGCGGTCGGAATCTCGTCGTAACAGCCGAAGATTAACCTCTACAGCTTATGATCGGCCACGATCTGCGTGGCGTTCGATGGGTCAGCGAGCAAGTGCAAGAGAGCCGCCTCATCCACGCGAGGGATCCCAAGCGCAAGCGCACGCTCGGCTTTGCCGCCCGCATCCTCCCCCACTACCACGAGGCCAGTTTTTGCAGAAACGCTGCCGGCCACCTTGGCACCCAACGCTCGCACACGATCACTTGCATCCTCACGCGAGAATGCGGATAGGCTGCCGGTAATCACGATCGTCCAACCCGCGAGCGGTCGCGGTGCGGCGATCGTCGGCGCGGATTCCGCCCAGGTGATCTCACTCGCGCGCAGTCGCGCCAGTAAAGCCTGCTGTGCAGGATCGGAGAAAAAGGCGTGAATACTTGCCGCGACCGCAGGCCCGACGTCGGGCACCGCTTCCAGTTCCGCGGGAAGCGCTTTCATTAAACCATCGAGGGTTCCGAAATAGGCCGCCAGTTGTCGCGCGGTCGCCTCGCCCACTTCCCGAATCCCCAAGCTAAACAGAAATCGTGGCAACGTCGTGCGCTTGCTAATGGCGAGCGCATTGATCAGATTCGCTGCCGATTTTTTTCCTAGGCGTTCCTGCTGCGCGATATCGTCCAGTTGCAAGGCATACAGATCAGCCGGATCGTTGACGAGGCCAGCGCGCACGAACTGTTCGACCAAGCGCTCGCCTAATCCTTCGATGTCCATCGCTCGACGTGACGCAAAGTGGATGATCGATTGGATGCGTTGCGCCAGGGCTTGACCCGGTACTGCGGCCGGCATTTCGAACGGCACCGCAGCAACGGGCCGCGCACTCAGCACGACTGCGACTACCTCCGGGATCACGTCGCCGGCGCGCCGCACCAGCACCGTATCGCCGACGCGCACATCCTTGCGCCGCAATTCGTCGGCATTGTGCAAGGTTGCACTAGTCACAGTCACCCCGCCGACGACCACCGGCGCTAACCGCGCGACCGGCGTTAACGCACCCGTACGCCCCACCTGCACGTCGATCGCGAGCACCTGCGTCGGTTTCTCCTGCGCC
>JAYTEX010000267.1:0-7626 GCA_043734785.1 Pseudomonadota bacterium
TCCAAGGGGTTTCAGCAACGCGTCGGTCTGGCGCAGGCGATCGTGCACGAACCGGCGGTCTTGATTCTGGATGAACCGACGGTGGGACTCGATCCCGCCCAGATCCAGGAAGTGCGGGAATTAATCCGCGTGCTTGGTACGGAACACGCGATACTGCTCTCGACTCACTTGCTGAGTGAGGCCGAGGGGATCTGTTCGCGAGTGGTGATCCTGCACCAAGGCCGTCTTGTCTACGACCAGACCATGGCTGCGCGGCGGCAAACTCTCCTGCTCGGCCTGCGTGCGCCGCCGCCGCTGGCCGCCCTGCAGACGCTGGCCGAGTCGCGCGAAATTGCCGAGGTGGCCCCTGGTCGATTCGAAATCACCGCCACTGACCGCGTCGCCCTGAGCGAGCGACTGGTGGGCGCCGCGGTCGCGCACCAGTGGGGGTTGTACGAACTCGGTCATGGGGGTTCGACGCTGGAGCGCACTTTTCTGGACCTCACTCGCGAGCATCTTGCGGCGCCCGGGCAGCCCGTTTGATCGGGGTGGTGCTGAAGCGTGAAGCGCAGGCGATGTTCCGGTCACCGTTCGCGTGGTGGGTGCTCGCTGCGGTTCAGTTTCTGATCGCCTATCAGTTCCTGGCGCAAATCGAGACTTTTCTGCAGTACCTGCCGAAAATCCGCAGCCTCGCGCAGCCCCCGGGAATAGCGCAGCTGGTGATCATTCCGACTTTCAGCATCACGGGCTTCCTGCTGTTGTTTCTGATTCCGCTGCTGACCATGCAGAGTTTCAGCGGCGAACGCCGCAATGGCACCTTGCAGTTATGGTACAGCGCGCCGATCACGCTACCCGCGCTCGTCGCTGGCAAGTTTCTCGGCGTGATGAGCCTACTCGGGCTCATCTGGGGGTTGAACGCCTTGATGCCGCTGACCCTCCTGTGGGGGACGGCGCTCGATCTCGGCACCTATGCCGGAGGCTTACTGGCGCTCTTGTTGTTAATGGCGGCTGGCACTGCCGTGGGCTTGTGGTTTTCCGCGTTGACGGCCCAACCAGCAAGCGCTGCGATTGCAACATTCGCGACTTTGTTGAGCTTATGGCTCATCGACTGGGCCAGCCAACTGGAGAACGCACCGGGACTGCTCGCCCAGCTGTCGATGCTCACGCATTTTCAAAGACTGTCACGCGGCCTTCTTGATAGCTTCGATGTCGCGTACTTTGGAATTATTACCTTAGGCGCACTGGCGCTCACCGTGTGGGCGCTAGCCGGAGAACGTCGTGCGCTCTAGGGCGTTGCATTATCTGCTCGCGATGGTAATCGTTGCCGTCTGCGGCACCGCCGGCTGGTGGAGCGCCACCTACCGCACCGTCATCGACCTGAGCGCCAACGCGCGTCATTCTTTGGCGTCGGCGAGCATCCAGGCCTTGCACGCCATCAAAGTGCCCATCACGGTGACCGCCTACGTGCCCTCCAAACACCATGCGCGGACTGTTGTCGCCGATCTGGTCGGGCGTTATCAGCGCTACCGACCAGACTTGAAGTTGCAGTTCACAGATCCTGTGAGTGTTGCCGATGTGTTGCGTGCGCGGAGTATCAAAGACGGGGAGCTCGTGATCCGCGCGGGCGAACGCGACGAGCGCCTCACGCGCTACACCGAAGAGGCGTTTACGCAGGCCTTGCTGCGGCTGGTGCGCCGAGACACGCAATGGATCGCGTTCGTCGCCGGCCACGGCGAACGCAGCCCACAACGCCACGCCAATTTCGATCTGAGTCAGTGGGCTGAAGTCTTGCGCGCTCGCGGGTATCGTGTCCGGGAATTGAACCTCGCAGAGCAGGTTGCCG
Organism: Pseudomonadota bacterium; assembly: GCA_043734785.1. Lineage (GTDB taxonomy): Bacteria > Pseudomonadota > Gammaproteobacteria > CAIKBL01. The sequence goes on from JAYTEX010000267.1 coordinate 1,823, forward strand.
TGCCGGACAACGCGGCATTGCTGGTGATGGCGAGCCCCCAGTTGCCCTATTTGCCGGGCGAAATGCGCTTGATCACAGCGTACGTCGCGCGCGGCGGAGCACTGTTATGGCTGCTCGAACCGGATACACCGCGGGCCTTCGACGAACTCGCGCGTACCCTCGGGGTCGAGCGTTTGCAGGCGACTGTGGTCGATCCGCTTGCCCAGGCGCTCGGGGTAGAGAACCCCGCAATCACCGTCCTCACGCACTATGCGGCGCATCCCGTGACGGAAGATCTGCGCGCCGCGAGCCTGCTCCCGTTCGCGGTCCCCTTGGTGGCACACGCACCGCCCGGTTGGCAGGCGCACACATTGCTCGAAACGGGGACCAAGGCATGGGGTGAAACCGGTAGGATGTCGGGCACTGTCGGTTTTCAAGAAAGACAAGATTATCCTGGCCCGTTGGCGGTGGCGCTCGCGCTGACGCGCCAACATCACGGTCGTGAACAACGGCTGGTAATGATCGGCGATGGCGATTTTGTATCGAACACCTACCTAGGCAACGGCGGCAATCAGGACCTTGGCACCCGCGTTGTCGATTGGCTGGCCGCCAACGACGCGCTGCTGAGCATTGATTCTCGCATCGCACCGGATGTGCGACTCGACCTCAAACGCTGGCATCAAGCCGTCATCGGCTTCGGTTTTCTCATCATTCTGCCGCTCGCGTTCGCCGCCAATGGCGCCTGGATCGGCTGGCGACGCCGCCGTGCCTGAACTGCCCGAAGTCGAAACGACACGGCGTGGGGTCGCGCCTCACGTCGCTGGCCGCACCGTGAGCGCCGTGCGTATTCGCGAATCGCGGATGCGCCAGCCCGTGCCGGGGGATCTCGCCGAGTGTCTGCAAGGCGCGCGCCTAACCGAGGTACGCCGCCGTGCGAAGTATCTATTGTTCGAGTTTCCGCACGGCACCTTGATCGTGCACCTGGGAATGTCCGGCAGTTTGCGGGTCCTCAAACCGGACACGCCGGCGCAGAAACATGACCACATCGATTTGGAATTCGATCACGAGATCTGCCTGCGGCTGCGCGATCCGCGCCGCTTCGGCTTGATGCTGTGGACCACGGTCGATCCGCTGCTGCACCCCTTGCTCGCGGCGCTGGGACCGGAACCCTGGGATCCCAGGTTCTGTGCCGAGTATCTCGCGACCCTGGCGCACCCTCGTTCCGGAGCCGTCAAGAATTTTCTGATGGATGGCACTGTCGTCGTAGGGGTTGGTAATATCTACGCGAGCGAAGCCTTGCATCGCGCGCATATCCACCCCGCGCGCCCGGCGCGGCGCGTGAGTCATGCGCGTTATGGTGATCTGGTCGATACCGTGCGCACCGTGCTCGATGAAGCCATTCGCTTCGGCGGCACCACCTTACGCGACTTCACGCACGATGATGGTAAACCCGGTTATTTTCGCAACCAACTCAGGGTTTACGGCAGGGCGGGACAGGTCTGCCTGCAATGCGGTGCGGCGGCGATACGCCAGCGCGTAATCGGCCAGCGTATGAGCTATTTCTGTCCACGCTGCCAGCGTTAGTGCGTCAGTTGTGGTGGTCGCGCGATACGCCCGGTCGCGGCGCGTAATCGTTCGGCTCATCGTGATGAGAGCGATGGTCGTCGGACTCACCCCCTCCGTAAGCGCGGTCCTGTGGACCATCAGCATGTTCGCGATGGTCGCGACCATGCTGGCGCCGGCCACGCGATCCGCGATCCGAGTGGCCGTCGTCATGACCCTCACCATACCCGTGGCGGTACCCCTGTTGATACGCTTGACCATCCTCGGATTCATGCTGGCGGCGGGGGTATGGCTGCACGAAAAATGGACGGATCGGCAACACCGGCTGGTGACGCGGCCCGTAATAAATACCCCTGTCATAATCGCGCGAACGCATATTGCCGGTCCTGCGATCCGTGGCGAACGCACTCGACAGGGCGGCCAGCCCGGTTAGCAGTAGCACCAAGCCCTTAAGCGGTTTGCGACCCATGATGGCTGCACTCCTGAACATTAATGACGGCCCGGTGGACCGTACGGGCGGGGGGTAGCGGGTCGCGTTACACACTATTGCGCAACCGGTTAACGCCGGCTGAATTGCGCGCACTCCGGTAGACTCCCTATATATTACATAGGCCACCACGGGGCCATCCGCAAGGTGGCGCCGCACAACGGCCGCACGGACGCAATTGCATGGAGAACGAAACCCTTGTTGATACCCCCGGAACTCGCTACTGCCGAGGAAGTTGCCGCGCCACCGTTTCGCGCAGTGATGCTCGGAACCACTTCGATCAGCCTGCTCGGGACAGCCCATGTCTCGCGCGCGAGTCGCGACGCAGTCGCGCGTGAAATCGCGCGAGGGGATTACGACTGCATTGCGGTCGAGTTGTGCGCCAGCCGTGCGCAGGCACTGATTGATCCAGACGCGCTGGCCCGCATGGATCTGGTGCAGGTCATTCGCGATGGTAAGGCGTCCCTGATCGCGGCAATGCTCGCGCTGGGCGCGTTTCAGCAACGTCTTGGCAGCCAGTTCGGTATCGAGCCCGGAGCGGAAATGCGCGCGGCTATTGACGGTGCGCGAACCCGCAACTTGCCGCTCGAGACCATCGATCGTGACATTGGGATAACGCTCCGCCGGGTCTATCGCAGTGTGCCTTGGTGGCGACGCGCTTTCCTGTTTAGCGGGCTGCTGGCGAGCGCACTGACGACTGAATCGATCGCCGAAGAAGAAATTGAGCGCCTGAAAGATCGCGATCTGCTGGAGGCCACCTTCGCCGAATTCGCAAGCAAGGCGAATGAAATCTATGCACCGCTGATCCTCGAGCGCGACCATTTTATGGCCGCCCGCTTACAACAACTCGCGCTCGCCGGTCATACCCGCATCCTCGCCATCATCGGTGCCGGACATCTCCGCGGCCTCGGCGATGCACTGGTAGCTGGAACACCCGATCCGCGCAGCACGCTGGCCGCGCTCGAGACCGTGTCAGCGCCATCACGCGTCTGGCACGCGCTGCCGTGGCTGCTCGCGATATTTATCGTAGGGGGCATCGGGATAGGCTTTGCGCGCAATCCGGAGATTGGATGGCGCATGGTCACCGAATGGGTGGTGTTGACCGGTGGCCTCTCCGCGGTGGGCGCACTGATCGCGGGCGCGCATCCACTCACGATCGCGACCGCATTCCTGGGCGCGCCGTTCACGACCTTGCACCCGGCGATCGGTATCGGCATGTTAACCGCGTTAAGCGAAGCTTTGATCCGGCGCCCGACGGTCGGTGATTTCAGCCGTCTGCGCAGTGAGACCGCGACCTGGCGCGGTTGGTGGAGGAACCGCGTGGCCCGCACTTTGCTGGTCTTTTTGTTGAGCGGCTTCGGCGCCTCGCTCGGCACCTACATCGGCGGCTACCGGATCGGCCGTCAACTATTCGGCGGGTGAGGCCGCCGCAGACGCGAAGTTCGCGCGCACACGATACACTCGAGTATGCTTCGCCTGCGCGCCAAAACGACAGAAGAACGCCATATTGGATTGGCTCGCGCCTTGTCCAAGAAAGGCATTTGCTCGCGTTCTGCGGCGGCCGAATTGATCAGCGCCGGACGGGTGCGTTTGAATGGCGTGATCGTCCGCGATCCCGAAGCACGCACGCGCAGTGACAGTCAGATCGACGTGGATGGCGCGCGCATCGATCACGCGCCGTCAGTCTACGTGATGATCAACAAACCCCGCGGCCTGGTCACCACCGCACAGGACGAACGCGGACGCGACACCGTGTATCGTTGCTTCATCGACAGTGCGCTGCCGTGGATCGCGCCGGTGGGCCGTCTCGATCAGGCCAGCGAAGGGCTGCTGTTGTTCACCAACGATTCGCAATGGTCGGCCGCGATACTCGCCCCCCTGCATCAAGTCGCGCGCACCTATCACGTGCAGATCGAAGGGATCCCACCGCCCGTCACACTCGCGCGCTTGAACGAAGGCGTGATCGCGCGTGATGGCGAGTTGCTGCGCGTGCAGTGTGTGCGCCTGCTGCGCCAGGGCGAACGAAATGCCTGGCTCGAGTTCGCTCTGATGGAGGGCCGCAACCGGCATCTGCGCCGGATGCTTGAAGTGGTCGGTCATCCGGTGCTGCGCCTGCTGCGGATCGCCATCGGCGAGCTTGCCCTCGGCGATCTCGCCAAGGGCGCGTGGCGGCATTTGAGCATGGCGGAAGTGCGGAGTCTCGCCGAACCGCGCGGTCACGCCGCGGGCGAACGCTGAATCACGGATCACGGGGCATCTACCAGCCGCGCTGCGACACAGACCGGGGCCCCACCGCTCAAACCGCCCTATTTCTCTGTCGCTCGAACACCTGCCTGCGCAATAGAACGGTCGCCCAGCAGCCGAGTGTAAAAATGCCCGCCAGCAGCAGAAACACGTGCTGAAAACCGGCGAGACCCGGCGCCCGATCCAGTAAGCGCCCCGCCAGCGGCGCGAAAAATACATCCGGCGTATAGCCCACCACCGAAATCAAGCCGACGGCAGTGCCGGTCAGCGCGGGCGCCACGCGCGCTTCATCCAGCAACGCGAAGTACACGCCACGCAGCGCATACACGATGGCGATCGTTAGCAGCAAATTGGCGTAGGTCCAGAGGACCGGGATTGCGCTGAGGGTGCCTGCGGCGAGATAGGCCAGGCAACCCATCACGAACAACCCGGTCACCATGCGCGAGATCCCTACGCGATCCGCGCACAGGCCAGCGACGACGGCGGCGAGCGGGCGCAGGTAGGCGGTGGTCGCGACCCACCGCGCGGCTTCGATCTCATTCAAGCCGAGGGCTTGCTGGGCGAGCAGCGCATAATAATCGAGCCCTTTGTAACCACAGTAGGCGGCGACCACGATCATTGCCTGCAGCCAGAGCACGCTTTCGCCCAGCACTTGTCGTAGATGCGAAAGACTCAAGCGATCCCTTGCTGGCGTGACATGGCCGCACGCCGGGATAAGCCACCAGCAGAGCTGGCCTGCCAGAAATGTCACGCCAGCGTAGAAATAAATCACGACCCTGAGATTCGTGCCGTTGTCTGAGCCCGCTAGCGTGCGGGCCAGCAAGGACACGGCGACACTCGCCAGCACCGCCGCCACCAACCCGCGGCCACCGTCGAGCAGGCCGAAGGCGCGCCCCTGGGCGAGCGCGCCACCCCACTCCCGGGTCGCTCGGATCAAGGCGGCCCAGAACAACAGAATAGTCGTGACACCCCAATAGCCATACAACAGTGACAAGCCGCGGGCGTCGGGAATCGTCGCCAGATAGAGACCGCCTGCGGCGGTAGCCCACAGAGAGCCTGCCAGCAGCGTTCGCGTGGCATAGCGATCGGCAAGGATACCGCCCGGGAAGTACACCAACATCGCCGTGATGCCGTAGACCGCGAAGATGTCGCCTAGGGCGGTGTTCGTAAGCTCAAACTCCGCCAGCAAGGTCGGTCGGAAAAAACGCGGCACATGAAACGGCAAACTGAAAATCGCCTCGCCGGCGAAGATCAAGCAGGCGAGGCGCGCGCCGCGTTGCCACGCGGTGGTCATCAATTTCGCAACCGCAGGTGCGCGTCAACCAACGTGTTCAATGAAGTCGCCGACGGTGACAATCTTAAATCCGTTGGTACCACCCGAACGGCCGTGCAGATCCCCCTTGGTCAGGATCACCTTGTCCCCTCGTCTAAGACCAGCGCGGGCCTGCAGCCGCTTCAGCACCTCTCGCGTGACCTCGATGTAGGGCACTTTGCTGATGTCGAGATAGATCGGATACACCCCGCGATAGAG
>JAYTEX010000268.1:0-10172 GCA_043734785.1 Pseudomonadota bacterium
CATGTGCGGCACAGAGATTTCTTGCGCGCGCGATGATTTGTTCGTCATCGCGGCACTTGCCGACCACGGCCTCGAACTCATTAAGATTAGGCGTGACAAGATCGGCGCCCGCATAACCTGAAAAATTAGTGCCTTTGGGATCCACGATCGCGATCTTGCCGGCGGATTTGACCAATTTAAGGAGGTCCTGCGGATGACTGAGCGTCCCTTTTGCGTAGTCCGAGAAGACGACGACATTGGCTTCGGTCATCAAATCTTCCAGGGCGTCGCGAATGTCCGCTGATGCCGCAGCTTGAGCTTGGCCTTCGAAGTCCAAACGTAGTAGCTGCTGTTGCTGTGCGATGACCCTGAGTTTGACGGTCGTCGGCGTTTCCTTGCGACGAATGAAGCGTGTCACCAGACCGTGGGCGCGACACAGCGCATCCAGCGTGTCCGCTGCAGGGTCGTCACCCGTTACGCCAAGTAAAGAAACCTTGGCGCCGAGCGCTGCTGCGTTGGCCGCCACGTTTGCCGCGCCGCCGACTCTTTCCTCATCGCCCGTTACCCGCACGATCGGCACCGGCGCTTCGGGAGAGATTCGCCCTGCGACTCCACGCCAGTAGCGATCGAGCATGACATCACCGACCACCACGACAAACGCGGATTTGGGCAATTCGGAGCAACTCGTCATGCTTCTAATCTGGTTATAATCGGGCGCGATGTTGATCGGGTAGGAACCAAAGTTGCCAAGCTGACAACTGCAAGCATTGCGGGAGCTAGCGAGGGCTGAATCGTAACATATGCCAGTATTCGTCTCGCCTTTAGCGTATCGCTGGCTGCTGGCCGCACTGCTGCTGCATAGCATGCCGGTCGTGTGCGAAATCCCGCTGCATAATTTCTCGGCGACCTACAGCGTGCGCAGTGGCGGCCTCAAAATTGGCAGGATGCAGCGCCGCCTGACTATCGCACCGGAGAATCACTACCGGTTCGAGTCAAAAATCGAATCAACGGGCCTTCTTGCCTTAGTCCATGGCAGTTTCATCGAAGAGACCAGCGAAGGGGACCTAATCGCTGGACAGATTCGTCCGCATCATTATGCGTACCGTCGCGTGACTAAGGACAAGCGCAAAGAATCCACGATCACATTCGATTGGGAGCATTCGCGCATCACAACGATCGCAAAGGGCGAACCCTCGGACATAACGGCGTTGCCCGGTGCGCTGGATAAACTCGTCTACCAACTTGCCTTGATGCAGGATCTGGTCCGTGGGGACGGCCCGCTTCGCTACGCGGTTGCCGATGACGGGCAACTCAAAGTCTACGAATTTTCGCGCGCGGGCAGTGAAACAGTTGAAATCGGCGGGCAAGCCGTTACCGCTCTCAAGGTGATCTACGCGCGTAAGGGGTCAGCGCGTAAAACGACGCTCTGGTGCGCCCCAGACTATGCCTACCTACCGATCAAAATTGAATATGTGGAGGCGGATGGTCGCCCCACAACAGCGACCTTGACCACTTTTCAATAACCGCTATCGCGGCCTTCTTCAGGCGCCAGTCGGACCGATTCGAGCAGGGATGCGGCACGCAGACGACCTAGATTTCTCCTGTCTTAAACATTTTGATTAATTCCGCCGCAGGAATGTACCCACCAAGTTCCAGTCCGTTATCGAGAAAAACCGCTGGTGTGCCATGCACCCCGACGGCCTGCCCAAGTGCGTATTGAGCGGCCACCGGATTCTTACAGGCGTTGCTCTTAAGCGTTTCCCCGCGCTTGGCTGCGGTCAAGGCGGACTTCTGATCTGCCGCGCACCAGACTGCGACGGCCTTGTGATAGGAATCACTGTCGAGCCCAGCACGTGGGAATGCCAGATAGCGCACGGTAATCCCGGCTGCGTTGAGGAGATTCACTTCTTGATGCATTTTACGGCAGTAGCCGCAATCGATGTCCGTAAACACGTACAGTATGTGTGCGCTTTTGCCGTCCGCGGGAGCGAATTCGATTGCGCCTGCGGCTTCCTTGGCGAACGCCGTGACACGGGCCTCCGAGCGTCGAATGCTGGAAAGATTGGTCTTGGCCTCCAAGTCGAAGACGTCGCCACGAATGGCGAAGCGGCCGTCGCCGGTCATGTAGAGCACCGTCGCGCCGAGCATCACCTCGTAGAGTCCAGGCACTGGACCAGGTTTTACGCTGGTTATTTTGGCGTCAGGGATCACTGCGCTCAATTTGGTTGCCAACAACTTCTCTAGCTGAGGGTCAGCGGTGGCGTTAACCCCCAAACTCAACAATCCTAGAAAAGCGAAGGTCTGAATCTTGGTCATGCGAGGATGCTCCGGTGTGCTGGAAGCGCGTTTAGCGCGCGCGAATTGTAGGGGGTCTCGGCCTCAGCGGCTATATTGCTGATTAATGGACTCCGGCAACCTGGTAATGTTCCTTCCTCAGCACCCGCACGACACCGATAGAAACTCGCGTCCGGTAGTGACTGATCCACGAATAGCCTACTATTTGCGTTGGGCGAACAGCGCCGAACCGACCGGCAACGCCTGAACTTTAAAGTCTCTGGACACCACTCATCGATCTCTTGCAAGTTCACGGAACCGGGCAGCCGGAGCACAGCGCGCATGCAACAGGTTTTTTTTAGCGTTGAGAGAATCGAACTCATGACATGAATGCGAAGGAACTCGAAGGCCTGCCCTTAGGAAAATACCAGATTCTCCGCAAACTCGGGGAAGGCAACATGGCCATTGTCTATCTGGCTCAGGATCCCTTCATTGACCGCCTGGTCGCCATCAAGGTCGCCCATCCGGACAGAGTCGAGGCCGCGGATGACCCGTCCGCATTCAAGCGAATGTTTTTCAACGAAGCACAGACTGCGGGGATGCTTCGACATCCCAACATCACGGCAATCTTCGATGCCGGGATGGAGCAAGACACGTTCTACATTGTGATGGAATACGTCCACGGTGGTCAGACCCTCGATCAGTTCACATCGGTGCAGTCTTTGGTGCCGCTCGAGGACGTCACGAATATCCTGTATCAATGCGCACTGGCGCTCGACTACGCGCACCGCCGAGGCGTGATCCATCGCGACATCAAGCCGCGCAACATTCTAATCACACCGAATCGCGAGGTCAAAATCACGGATTTCGGCGTCGCGGTGGTGCAGTCAAAAGGTCAGGAACGACCTGCAGAACAGGCCGGCTCGCCGCTCTACATGTCCCCGGAGCAGATTCAGAACGAGCCGTTGACCGGGCAATCAGATCTTTTTTCGCTTGGGATCGTGGCCTATGAACTGTTGACTGGCAAAAATCCCTTTGCGGGCTCCAACCTGGAAGCGATACACCATCAGACGTTGACTAGAAGACCCGCGCCACTGCTCGATTACCGCGCGAATACGCCCGACGTCTTTCAGCGAATCGTTGATAAGGCGTTAGCCAAGGCGCCCTATTATCGCTACAAATCGGGCGCAGACCTGGCAGGGGATATTGCCTTGGTGTTCGATTTTTTGAAACGCGCGCCAAATGAGATTTCACCCCAGGAGAAATTTTCCAAGATCAGGGGTCTGCGCTTCTTCGCCGAATTCCCCGAACTCGAGCTATGGGAGATTGTCAACGCGGCCGAATGGTCCAAGTTGCCTGCCGGTCTGGAAATCGTACAAGAGGGTGCGGTCGACCCGACGTTTTACGTGATCGTCGAGGGCACGGTCGCCGTCCTCAAAGGCACTCGCAATATTATCCAGCTCAAGGCAGGAGACTGTTTTGGAGAGATGGCCTTGCTCTCCGGTCGGCGCCGCTCGGCCACCATCGTGGCGGATTCACCGGTGACGGTGATCAAGCTCCGTGGCACCGTTATTGATCGGACTTCAGTGAATTGTCAGTTGAGATTTCAACGAAATTTTCTAACCGCACTAATCGAAAGACTAGAACTCGCCACCGAACAGATCAGCAGCACGGCCGAACCCTCACCCGGCTCCCCAAAATAGCGCGAATCGATCTCCATGCGCGACGCCCCAAACATCGTGACCGCTAACCATCGAATGGATTTCAGCGAAGTCCTTAATCTTCTACGCCAGAAGGGCGTACTGAACGCCAAGTCGGTGCAACGGATAAAATCCAATGCGCGGGCCAACGACGAACGCCATCCATTCATTCAAATTGCAGCGCAGAGTCTGCAAAGTGACGCCACCCCACCTTATCCATTGTCACTGGAAACGATCACGCGGCTGGTTGCCGAAGCTTGCAATCTGCAGTACCTCCGCATCGATCCATTAAAGATCGACGTCGAGGCTGTCACGAGCCTCGTATCGCAAGCCTACGCGACGCGTTTTGGCTTCCTGCCGCTTGAGGTTACCGACACGCTGGTGACAATCGCCTCGGCGGAGCCATTTGTGCACGAATGGGAATCCGAAATCGCGCCCATCATCAAACGCAAGATCAAACGCGTGGTGGCCAACCCGCTCGATATCGAGCGCTATCTGCGCGAATTCTACGGCGTCAGTCGTTCGATTTACAAAGCTTCCATGAGCAAGGCTGCCGAACGTTCAAATATCGTCGAGAATTTTGAGCAACTTACCCAGTTAGGCCAGATGGGTGAGCCCGATGCGAACGATCGTCACATCGTTCATTTAGTGGACTGGCTCCTGCAATACGCCTTTGAGCAACGGGCGAGCGATATCCATATCGAACCCCGGCGCGACGACGGCAATGTACGATTTCGGATCGACGGGGTGCTGCATTTGGTCAATCAGATGCCGACCCCCATCATCGGCGCGATCATCAGCCGTATTAAATCGATTGGACGCATGGACGTTGCCGACAAGCGACGACCCCAGGACGGCCGTCTGAAAACCAAGACCACGCTCGGGAAAGAGGTCGAGCTGCGCCTATCGACCATGCCGACGACCTTCGGCGAAAAACTCGTGATGCGAATCTTTGATCCGGAAAAGCTCGAGCAGCCTTTTGCGGCGCTGGGCTTCGAGTCGTCCGACGTCGCCGCGTGGCAGCGCATCGTTGCACATCCGCATGGCGTGGTGCTGGTGACTGGCCCAACCGGCTCCGGCAAGACGACCACCCTTTATTCGGCCTTGCGCCAGCTCGCCCGCCCAGAGATCAATGTCTGCACGATTGAAGATCCGATCGAAATGGTCGAACCGGCATTCAATCAAATGCAAGTACAGCCGAGCATCGATTTGGATTTCGCGTCCGGCGTACGCACGCTTCTACGCCAGGATCCGGACATCATCATGGTCGGCGAGATTCGCGATCGAGAAACGGCAGAAGTCGCGACACAGGCAGCACTGACTGGACATCTGGTCCTTTCCACCTTGCACACAAATGACGCGCCGTCGGCGGTTACCCGCATGATGGACCTCGGTATCGAACCGTATCTAATCGGCGCCACGTTGCTCGGCGTGATGGCGCAGCGCCTGATTCGTATGCTGTGCCCTCACTGCAAGACCTCAACTGCGCTCAACCGTGCAGCGTGGAACACCTTGGTTCACCCGCACGCACTCAAACCTCCGTTCAAAATGGCCATGGCGCAGGGCTGTGACGAGTGCCGTAATACAGGATATCGTGGCCGCGCAGGTATTTACGAAATCATGACCGTCACCGAATCGATCGCGCGCTTGATCCGACCGGGAACTCACGCCGCTGAAATCAGAGAGGTGGCTCTGCGCGAAGGAATGCAGCCGTTACGCCTGGCAGGTGCGCATAAGATTGCGGCGGAGAAATCAACGTTTAACGAGGTCCTCGCGGTCGTCCCACCCACGGCGCATTCGACGGCGCTTTGAAATCGAATTTTAGCCGCGTGGATGATGTGTCCTGTGGAGCTGTTTCAGTCGTTCACGGGCCACGTGCGTGTAAATTTGGGTGGTGGAAATATCCGCATGCCCGAGCAGCATCTGCACCACCCTGAGATCGGCGCCATGATTCAGCAAATGGGTCGCGAAGGCGTGCCTCAAGGTGTGGGGAGACAAGGCTACGCTCACCCCCGCCTTTAGCGCATACCGCTTGATCAAGTACCAGAACGCTTGGCGCGTCATAGCGGCTCCGCGCCGGGTCGGAAAGGCGCTGTCGGATTGGCGCCCCCGCAGTAACTGGGGCCGCGCGCCAGCCAGGAATTTCGTCAACCAATCACTCGCTTCCTCGCCGATCGGGACCAGACGTTCACGGTCGCCCTTCCCGACAATCCTGACAATCCCTTGCGCGAGATTAATCTGCATCAGTGTCACATTCACGAGCTCCGAGACTCGAAGGCCAGTCGCATAGAGCAATTCGAGCATCGCGCGGTCGCGTAAACCGAGCGACGACGCGACATCTGGTGCCGCTAACAGCGCATCGACGTCCTGCTCAGACAAAGTCTTGGGAAGCGTCCGCCCGAGCCGCGGACTGGCAACGCGTAAGGCGGGGTCCGTCGCGATGGCCTGTTCGCGCAGTAAGTAACCGAAAAATCGCCGGAGCGCAGACAGACGGCGTGCTGCCGTGCGCGTCGAGTGGCTACTTTGTTCGCTCAGAAACCCGAAAAGGTCGGCTTCTACCGCCTGTACAAAGTTGCTGCCGTGGCGGCTCAGGAACTCGGCCAGCGTGCTCAAGTCGGAGCGGTAAGCACTCAAGGTGTTGTCGCTAACGCCATCCTCAGCCCACAGGCTGTCAAGAAAGCGGTCTACCAGCGGGTCGCTATCCACGTTCAGCCTGGCATCGGGGCTATTAGCGGCAACTGCGTCGCGCACGGCCCGCTTGCCGAGTTGATCGGTGCCCGCTAGCCTACCGGAATGTTCTAACCGAATGAGAGTTCCAGTGGAAACACACGCATGACCTTAAAATCGCTTGACCGCTCTACACCTAACGAAAAACTAGCGCTCTATCACTCGGAGACCTGTTGGTTCTGCGCCCGGGTACGCCAAACGGTGCACCATCTCAAGCTTACACTTGAAATGCGAGATATCGATCATGAAGTTTCCCGCCGGCAGGAATTGCTCGTGGGAGGTGGCAAGGGCCAGGTTCCATGCTTGCGCATTGAGGCCCCGGACGGAGCAGTGAATTGGATGTACGAATCAGCGGACATCATCGCCTACCTGACCCGTAGATTTGGGACCTAGCAGCTCAGGAGTGGTTGACCGTACGGTGCGTGGCAACGCACGGTCAAAGCCCTATTTGGTCGGTTTGCTCGTCGCAATTTTTTCTTTGATACGGGCGGCTTTACCCTTGCGATCGCGCATGTAATAAAGCTTCGCGCGACGGACGGCGCCTTTGCGCTTGACGGAGACGTCGGCAACCATGGGGCTATAGGTCGGGAACACACGCTCGACACCTTCGCCATGGGAGATTTTCCGCACGGTAAAAGATGAGTTAGCGCCGCGATTGCGTTTGGCAATAACGACCCCTTCGAAGGCCTGCAGCCGTTCGCGAGTGCCTTCCACCACCTTAACCTGCACGACGACCGTGTCGCCTGGCGCGAAGTCCGGGAGTTTGCGCTCGATCAGCGCGGCTTCTAATTGGCGAATCAAGTCGGTCATGAGCTACTCCAGCATTCGGGTCCTTGGTTAGCCGCGGATTGTAGCCGATTGGAGCGGGGAATTAACCCTCGGAGGAATGTTTTCTCACTTTCTCTGCAGCAATGTCCCCCAGTATCTTGCTGATTCCAGATCCTCGGACTGCCACTGCAAGCATGTCGGGGCGCCTTTCCAAGGTCCTACGCACCGCCTCCCGCAATCGCCATGCGGCGATCTCGGCATGGTTGCCGCTCAACAAAACCGCTGGCACACTCTGGCCATCGACCACTTCTGGGCGGGTGTAATGCGGAAAGTCCAACAGTCCGTCAATGAAGGATTCGGCGTGAGCGGACTCGGGCGACCCCATAACCCCGGGAATCAGGCGTATCAGCGCATCGAGCAACACCATCGCCGGCAGCTCCCCCCCAGACAAAACGTAGTCCCCGATTGACCACTCCGCATCAACATCACGCTCTATCACGCGCTCATCGATCCCCTCATAGCGACCTGCAATGAGCACCAGATGTTGATGCTGAAGCAGCGCTGTCAGGTCCGATTGGTGTAGACGACGTCCTTGCGGACTGAGAAAAATCACATGCGCACTCGAGTGACGCGAGCGCGCCGCAGCAATGGCCGCCCGCAATGGCGCGACCTGCATCACCATCCCAGGACCACCTCCATAAGGGACATCGTCGATGGTCCGACGACTGTCGTGCGTGAAGTCACGTGGGTTGATTGGCTCGATTTCGATCAGCTGTTGCGCCCTTGCTTTGCGCACCAACCCCACATTTGCGAAGGCTTCAACGAACTCCGGGAACAGGGTGATGACGCTGAAGGAATAAGGCATTAATCGTCGATATGCCAATCAACCACGATTCTTCTGGATGCCACATCGACTTCAACCACATAGCGACCGTGCACGAACGGAATCAGGTATTCGCGCTCGGCACGTATGACGAGCACATCGTGATCGCCTGTTTCAACCAGACGCATCACCACTCCGAGGTTGGCACCATTGAGATTGACGACTGTCATCCCGAGCAGATCGGACCAGTAGTGCTCATCTTCCGGCAACGCCGGCAGTGCTGTGCGTAACACTGCAACCTGGCCCCGTAACAGTTCCGATGCCTGTTCGCGCGTGCCAATACCCGCCAGCTCCGCGAGCAGTGTTGGTCCATGGGACTTACCGGATAGCAGCGCAAACTCGCGCCAGGCTCCGGGTTGTCCCACTAACCAAACCGAATAGGCAAGCAAGTTACTTCTGGGTCTTGTGTAGGAATGGACTTTTAGCCAGCCACGCGTGCCGAACACGCCAGCGATATAGCCCATCATGACGGCTTCGTCGGTCACCATGGCGGAAGTTGAAACTGCGCGGATCTCATCTGGCGGCGGCGGGCGCATCGCGAAGGCCTAACGCGAAGAATAGGTGCGTCAGCGGCTCTCACGTCAGGAGAGCCGCCACGACTTGATCAGGCGGCAGCGGGTTTGGATTGTTTCATCAGGCTGGCAACTCGATCGGAAGGTTGTGCCCCGTTGGAGATCCAGTATTCATAGCGTTCGCGCGCGATTTTGAAAGGCACGTCCTGCTTGACTGCGATCGGATTGAAAAACCCGATCCGTTCAATAAATCGGCCGTCGCGCTTATTACGACTGTCCGTGACTACCACATGATAGAACGGACGGCCTTTGGCGCCGCCGCGCGAGAGTCTAATCATGACCATCTATGTGCAACCTTCTTTTATGAGTAAGAATCAAAAACCGCCAGATTCCCGGACAGGGCGGCCTCGCGCCCCGGGGTCCCTAGTCGGCAGCGTCAACGGCCTTCATGCTGAGGCGAATTCGCCCCTGCTTATCGACCTCGAGCACCTTCACTTTTACAGTATCGCCTTCTTTGAGTTTGTCGCTGACGTTTTCGACTCGCTCATTCGAAATCTGTGAGATGTGAACCAATCCGTCCTTGCCGGGAAGAATATTCACGAACGCGCCAAAGTCCATCAACTTCTGCACGCGTCCCTCGTAAATTGCGCCGACCAGTACATCTGCCGTGATGGCTTCGACGCGTCGTTTGGCCTCTTGTCCGGCAGCGAAATCGACCGAGGCGATCTTCACGGTGCCGTCATCGGTGATATCGATCGTCGTCCCTGTCTCTTCGGTAATTTGCCGAATCGTACTGCCACCCTTGCCGATGACATCCCGGATCTTGTCGGGATCGATCTTGATCGTAATGATGCGTGGCGCGTACTCGGACATCTCCAAGCGCGGCTCGCGCAGCACTTTATTCATGCATTCGAGGATATGCAGGCGACCTTGCTTGGCTTGACTCAGCGCCACCTCCATGATTTCGCGCGTGATACCGTTGATCTTGATATCCATCTGCAGCGCAGTCACACCGAGGGCCGTGCCTGCGACTTTGAAATCCATGTCGCCGAGGTGATCCTCATCTCCCAGGATGTCCGATAAAACTACAAAATCGGTGCCTTCCTTGATAAGACCCATCGCGATGCCTGCCACCGGTGCTGACAACGGGACGCCTGCGTCCATCAATGCGAGGCTCGTCCCGCACACCGTCGCCATTGAACTGGAGCCGTTGGATTCCGTAATTTCTGATACCACGCGAACCGCGTACGGAAACTTGGTCATGTCCGGCATGACGGCCTGAACACCGCGCTTGGCCAGTCGGCCATGGCCGATCTCGCGCCGTTTCGG
>JAYTEX010000269.1:0-37497 GCA_043734785.1 Pseudomonadota bacterium
CCGTGACCTACCTAGTCGTCCCTGAAAAAGTCGCTTCTATCGCCGCCAAAGCGCATGCGGGCAGCGTGTTCAAGGTAGGTTGGGGTGAGCACCGCGAACCCCAACATCAATGATCCGCCGAGTGCCCCCCCTGTGTCAGGCTAGTTGTCGCGAATCCGAGTATCCGCGCGAGCGGGTCTACTGACTGTTGGGCTTCGCAAGCTCACCCCAACAACCCGTTCGGGTTTCGTGTCTGTGCGCGACTTTGCAAGCTTTCGCTCTGCTCAACCCACCAATCTTGCAACATCATCTCGCCACTGATGCGAGCAGTTCCCTATCTCCACCGCGCAGAATGCTTTTTTCAGGGACGACTAGGTACCGTCATCCTGGCTCAGCGCGCGGGATGACGGCGTTTGATCTACGGGTTGACCTTTAATCCCTTCATCTCGTGCGAAATGCCGGCATCACTTCCTTGGCAAAGAGCTCCAGCGAGCGTGTACCTTTCTTCGGGTCGAGTCCTGGAAACTGACAATCCATAATAAAATCCGTGCACTGGTAGGTCTGGCAGAATTTTTCCATCTTGCGCGCCACTTGCTCCGGGGTTCCGATCATCAAGCCCTCGGCCAGCGGCGAACTTCGAATATCTTCGGCGCGCGTGATCGGCAGCGGTTGATCATCACCTTCCGCATCGTTCGCTTCGGACAGGATGTCCTGGTAGAAATCGAACAGATGGAACAGATGATCCTGGCACTCTTCCCAGGCTTTATCTTCAGTCTCGGCGCAATACACCATGCGCAGCTGACAGATCTTGAAGTCCGCGGGATTGCGGCCGGTATCTTTGAGGGTTTGTTGATACAGTGGCGCCGGATCGGGGCCCAAGGTCGCCATCAGGTGATAGCCCATCTCGGCCGCACGTTTGATGGCCTTCGGGCCGCGCGCGCCAACCCAGATCGGCGGATGGGGAAGCTGGACCGACTTGGGCGACAAGGTCATGTCTTTGACCTGCGTGAAGCGACCGTTGAACGTGACATTGTCTTCGGTGAAAAGTTTGACCATGAGGTCGATGCCTTCGCGCATGCGCACGCCGCGTTCACTGCGATTCATGCAGAATGCGTTCCACTCGTGGTAGGAGTAGCCCTGACCGATGCCGTAGTCGATACGACCGTTGGAGAGGATATCGGCACACGCGAGATCCTCAGCGGTGCGCACCGGATGGGAGAACGGCAATAGGTGGATGAAGGTCCCGATCCTGATCTTGCTGGTGCGCACGGCAATGGCGGCCGCGGTCGGAAACAACGCAGGGTTGTAGCCGTCTTCCGTGAAATGGTGTTCGGTCAACCAGACATTGTCATAGCCAAGCTCTTCCGCGCGTACAATCTGGTCGATGATGGACGTGTAGAACGCCGGGAATGGTTTTCGCCATTTCACCGGATTGCGAAAATCTTCCATAAAGCCGAAACGCATTAGGTCTCCTCCTCGATAGTTGCCAATCTGTCGTGCTTGCTGACCGTTCCGCGCGGCGGTTTACCCGGCCCGGGATGTCGGTGCGGAAACCAAGCCTAATCCACTCGCGCCAGTTTGCCTATGTCGCCAAGCGCCCGCGCCCGCATTAGGATGACAGCACTTTCCTCACTGCTAGCATAAGGTCATGTCCTCCTACCTCCTGAACCCAGACGACGAATACCCGCATCCCCCCTCGGCCGAGCCGCATTTCAACGAAAGCGTCTACATGAACGCCTTCGATCACGAACGCCGCTGGGGCGGCTGGATGCGGCTTGGCAATCGCGCCCACGAGGGCTATGCCGAGCTTGCCGTGTGCCTGTACCTGCCGGATGGACGGATTGCATGCCAGTTTCAACGGCCCCGGATTACGGACAACACGCGCTTCGCGGCCGGCGGTCTCGAAGTCACGGTGCAGACACCCTTGCAGGCCTTGACCATGGCCTACCGCGGCGAATTGATGCTGGTGTCCGACCCTGCCTGGTTCCGTGATCCCAAAACGCTTTTTGCGCGTGCCCCGCGCGTCACGGCCTCGGTGCTCTGGGAGCATCGCGGAGTGTCACCGGTGCACGGTGGATTACCGGTCAATGAGACCCAAGAAACGCTTTACGGTCGCAATTTCTCCCTGGGGCATTTCAATCAACACACGGCGGTGGCGGGCAGTCTGCGTCTCGGCGATGAAACCTGGCGATTCGATGGCCACGGGTGGCGCGATCACTCATGGGGACCACGGCTGTGGCAGAACATCTTGTTTGACCGGCTTTACATGGCGAATTTCGGGGCACGTCACGGTCTCATGTTGCTCAAAATCGCGAACGGGGATGGGCAAGTGCGTCGCGGCGGGGTGTTACAGGTCGATGGCGAATACGAGGAGATTACGGATCTCGATATTTTCAATGAATGGTCCGATCGACGGGATCCGGTGAGTTTCCGTCTCGGCGTGCGGACTGCGCGGCGCACCGCGCAGATTGAAGGTCGTGTGATTAATTGTGCACCGCTGCGCAATCGTCGCGAGATCAACGGAACCATGGTGGAATCGCGGATCGCGGAATGCTTCACCGAATACACTTGGGGTGGCATGACAGGCTATGGCATGACCGAGTATGTCGAAGTGTTACGGGACGGTGTGCCGTGTGGATATCCACTTTAAAAGCGTGGCCGTCAGTGCGCTCGCGGCTGCACTTGCTCGAAGGTTTAGTTTTTTTGAACGCACGATAAAAGGAGAACGTCATGCAATCTTTCCGCATCAACGCCCAGGATGAGTTCACGCATACGCCGAGCGCCGAGAAGAATTTTAATGAGAGCGTGTATTGCAACGGGTTCGATGCGGCAGGGCGCTACGGCGGCTGGATGCGCCTCGGCAACCGCGTCAACGAGGGCTACGCTGAACTTTCCGTGTGCTTGTATCTACCCGGCGGGCGTGTGGCCTGCCAGTTTTCGCGGCCATCCATCAACGACAACTCTCGGCACGTTGCCGGTGGCCTGCACTACAGCGTGGTCGAACCGCTGAAAAGAGTCGGCATGCACTACGCGGGAGAAGTCATGGTGCTCGATGACCCGGCACTCATGCGCGACCCTAAACGGATATTCCAAAGCGCGCCGCGGCAGGCGTGCGAAGTGGTCTTTAACGCCACTGGAAACTCGCCGGTGCATGGCGGAGAGCCGACGAGCCCGACTGCGGAGACCATGTACGGACGTAATTTTTCGCTAGGTCACTTCAATCAACACGCCGATGTACAAGGACACATCAAAGTCGGCACCGAAACCTTTCCGCTGGCCGGCCATGGTTGGCGCGATCATTCGTGGGGGCCGCGGTTTTGGACCAACATCTACTTCTATCGGCTTTTTATCGCCAACTTCGGCGCCGATCGCGGCTTCATGCTGCTCAAGATCACCGGGCGTGATGGCGTGACCCGCCGTTGTGGCGTGCTGCAGTACGACGGCGAATATGAGGAGATCACCGATCTCGATGTATGGACCGAGTGGACGGCGGACAAAGACCCGCGCAGCCTGCGGCTTGGCATTCGCACCGCGCGCCGCGCCGTGCGCGTCGACGGAGAGATCAAGACCTTGCTGCCGCTGCGTAATCGACGCAAGGAAGGGACGGAGACGCTCGAGTCCAGAATCGCCGAAGGCTTCACGCATTGGCAGTGGGGCGATCGCAGCGGGGTCGGCATGACCGAGTACATCGAACTGCTCGAGCAGGGCGTGCCGGTCGGTTATCCGCTCTGACGCACGATGACGAGCACGCCACCTGCTGCCCCCGAAGCATTGTTGCGACACCTGGCCGCCGCGGTTCGCAAACGCTTCGGTGCCACCGCGACGCTCGATAATGTCGAGGTCGCGACCCTGGGCGGCTCCAATCGCACGTTACTGTTCGATCTCGTCGAAGGGGCTGCACGTCGACGGCTCGTGTTCCGACAGGAGACCTATCGCCTGGAGCAATCGCCGTTTATCAGCCCTCACGCGCAGTATCAATTGCTAGAGCTCGCGCAGGCGCACGATCTGCCCGTGCCACCACCGGTGTTCGAATTTGACGAGGAAGACGGTCTAGATCGCGGCTATGTGGTCGGCTTCGTGGAGGGCGAAACGCTGCCGCGTCGGATCTTGAGTGACGCACGGTTTGCCGCGGCGCGCCAGCGATTTCCCGCGCAAGCCGGCGAGATCATCGGTCGCTTGCATGCGATTTCGCCAGCCCGTGCGGTCTTTCTCGCCGAGACACCGGACAGCGTGGATCCCGTGCAAGCGCAGCTCGCACGCCTGGACTACTACGGGGAAGCGCACCCAGCGGTTGAACTCGCGATCCGCTGGCTTGCTCGCCATCCACCGCGACCAGCGACGCGCCGACTGCTGCATGGCGATTTCAGGATAGGTAATCTCATCATGGGATCGGATCGCATTCGCGCGGTACTCGACTGGGAATGTGCGCATCTAGGCGATCCGATGGAGGAGTTTGGCTGGTTGTGTCTGCGCTCGTGGCGCTTTGGTTTGATCGATCAGCCAGTCGGTGGGATCTGCGCACGTGAGCCGCTCTATCGCGCCTATACTGCCGCCAGCGGAATTGAAGTGGATCCAGACGCAGTGCACTGGTGGGAAGTCTTCGGCTTCGTGCGGTGGATTGTGCTGAATATCATGCAGGCACATGGGCACTGGACCGGGATACGTCCCTCGCCAGCCTTTGCGGCCTGTGGGCGCAATACCTGCCTGATCGAATACGACTTACTCATGACCCTGCTGGGTCATTACCGCTGAGGTGACACCATGAGCCAGGATCTGCCAGCGCTCCCGGACATTCTGCGCGTGGTCCGTGAATTCATCGAAAAAATCAAGGATAGCGTGCCGGATCAGGAGCGCTACTATGCGATGTGCTGCAGTTACCTGCTGGCAGTCGCGGAACGGGAAGTGATCAATGGCGCCACCCTTGATGCCGAAGAGTCGAACGCCCTGAGCGCCTTTCTTGGCATGCCGCTCAACGCTGCCGAGGCCTGTGTCGAACTCGCCAGAGGTCTGCGTGCGGGGCGTTTCGACGCGGATTGGGAGCAAGTCTCTGCGTTGGTCATGCGCCACGTGGTCGACAAGGTCAAAATCTCCAAGCCAGAACATCTAGATGCCATGCATCAAGGGGAAAGTCTGTGAGCGCCGCCAAAGTGAAATTTATCGTGGCAGACGGGATCGCGCGGATCACACTCGCCAATCCTGCCAGCTACAACGCGATCGATCGCGAGGTGACGCAAGCGTTGCGCGCGGCGGCGGTGCAGTGTGAAGTGACCCCAGGTTTGCGCTGCGTGCTATTAAGCGCGGAAGGTAAGCAGTTCTCGGTGGGGGGAGATCTGCGTGAGTTCGTGCGCGAACGCGCGCAGATCCAGGCCCACATCCGCGAGATGACCATCGATTTTCATGCCGCGATAGCGATCCTGAACCGTCTCCCGGTGCCGCTCGTCGCGGCCGTCAACGGTCTGGCCGCAGGCGGCGGCGTGAGTCTTGTGTGCATGACTGATCTCGCGATTGCGAGCCGCTCGTCGAAATTTAATTTCGCCTATACCCGTTCCGGACTAACGCCGGATGGCGGCGCGACTTACTTCCTGCCGCGCCTGGTCGGGCCGCAGCGGGCGTTCGATATTCTGGCCACCAATCCCACCTTGAGTGCGGAAACCGCCCAGCGCATGGGTCTCATCGCGCGCGTGGTGGACGATGCATTGTTCGACACGGAAGTCGAACAACTGGTGACCCAACTCGCCGCGATGCCCTCGGATGCCGTGGGTCGGCTCAAAGGATTGCTGCGCCAAAGCCTGCGCAATTCGCTGGCCGAGCAACTGGAATTGGAAGGCAGCGCTATCGCGGCACTCGCTGCTACGCCCGAGACACTGGCCACGCTCGACGCCTTTCTTGCCAAGGACAAGCGTGTATGACCAGCGTTGCGAGGCGATGAATCAGCACCCGCAGTTGGACAATTTATGGGGCATTCGCTAAGGTCCGATCGAGCTTTTGCGACCGCTCTCGCCGGCGCCCTTAGGTCCCCTATTTCAATGTGCCCAGTGGAGTCCATGAATGTCTGAATCAGCCCGCCTTTCCGAGAGCGCTGCGCCCGCCACGCACGCGTTCAAGCTCTCTCCCGATCAGCGCACCATTCTCGATGAAGCTGACAAATTCTCCCGCCGTGAGCTGTATCCACTGGCGCAGCGGATGGATGACGAAGAATGGTGGCCGGAAGACGTATTCAAGAAAATCGGCGCGCAGGGCTATTTTGGGATCACAGTGCCGGAGGAATACGGCGGCACCGGGCTCGACTTCTTCACCAGCGGGCTGGTGTGCCAGGCTATGGCGCGTTGGAACTACGCATTGAGCCTGTCGTGGATTGCGCATGAGAATCTTTGTCTCAACAATATCTACCGCAATGCCAATGAGGATCTGCGCCAAAAATATCTGCCGGATCTGTGTTCAGGCAAGGCCATCGGGGCGCTGGGGCTCACCGAGCCCGGCGCGGGTTCGGATGCGCTGGGTTCGATGCGCACCACAGCCAAGCGCGATGGGGATCACTACATTCTGAACGGCAGCAAGATTTTCATCACCAACGGACCGGTCGCGGATACCTTGCTGGTGTATGCGAAGACCGCGCCTGAACGCGGACCGCACGGGATCTCCGCGTTCATTGTGGAGAAGACGTTTCCAGGTTTCCGAGTGGCCCAGAAGATGGTCAAGATGGGTTTTCGCGGCAGCCAGACCGGCGAACTTGTGTTCGACAATTGTCGGGTGCCGGCAGAGAACGTGGTCGGCCTCGAAAACGCCGGGGTGGCCGTGGTCATGAGCGGCCTAGACCTCGAGCGTGCAGTGATTTCTCCCATCTGCGTCGGCATCGCTGAGCGCGCGCTTGAACTCGCGATCGACTACGCCAAGACCCGCGAACAATTTGGCAAACCGCTGGCTGAGTTCCAGATGATCCAATCCAAGATCGCTGATATGTATGTGTGGGTCGAGAGCATGCGCGCGCTGTGTTATGGCGTGCTGGCCGAAGCCAATGATCTTGAGGTCGGGGCGGGGGGCCGTGGCATGATCCATGCTCAGACAGCCGCTTCCCTGATGTACACCGCGAATACCTTGAACCTGGTGTTGAATGAAGCGCTGCAGATCTTCGGCGGTTATGGTTATATGTGGGAATCCGAGATCAATCGTCTCTACCGCGCGATCAAGCTGCTCGAAATCGGTGCCGGCACCACCGAGGTACGTAAGATGATCATCAGCCGCGAGCTGTTGACGAGTCGTTGAGTACCTACGATGACAGACTTAAACGAAATCCCGACCACCAATGAAGAACTCGCCGTGCAGCCCACGGTGTTCGCACCCGGGCTTTTGCGCGATAAGGTCGTGGTTGTGTCCGGCGGCGGCAGTGGTATCGGTCGCGCCACGGCGTGGTTGGCCGCGCGCCTCGGGGCGAGCGTGGTGGTCTGTGGGCGTAACGAGGAGAAACTGCTCACGGTGGTCGAGGCCATGCGCGAGCAGGATCTCGATGTCGATTTCGAGCCGGTGGATATCCGGGATCGCGCGTGGGTAGAGCGCTCTACAGAGACTATCTGGAGCCGCTTCGGCACTGTTGATCTGGTGATCAACAGTGCCGGCGGTCAGTTTCCGCAAGCCGCGATCGATTTTTCTGAGAAGGGTTGGAATACCGTCATCAACACCAACCTCAACGGGACCTGGGCCATGATGCAGGCGCATGCCCGCAAATGGCGTGACGCGAAGCATCCTGGCAGCATCGTGAATATCGTGGTCGTGCCGCGCGGTCTGCACGGCGTTGCTCATACCGTGGCGGCGCGCGCAGGAGTCATCGCCGTCTCGCAAGCCGTAGCGGTCGAATGGGCGCCGCTTAAAATCCGCGTCAACTGCATTGCGCCGGGGACGATTAAAACCGAGGGTTGGGCGGTCTACAGCGAAGAAGCGCGTGGCAAATATCCCCTGACTAATCCGCTCCAACAAGTGGGCTCTCCCTGGCAGATTGCGGAGGCGGCCATTTTTATTGGTGGACCCGCGGGCGGCTATATCAATGGTGAGGTGCTAACGGTGGATGGCGCTGGCCAGCATTGGGGGGAGATCTGGACCACGGGTAAACCAGCGTATTTTCTGGAGGCGACCCGGCGGTTGGATGGCGTAGCAGAGTAGCGGCGCGCCGCGAAATTGGGGCTTCAGTGTACCGTCGACGGATCGCCTGGATTCCCGAGTGACGCATTGGTTTGCTGGATATGGGCCAGCAGCGCATCGCGCGCGGCGCGGTTCTGGGCAGTCAAGTCCGTGACAGCCACCCGGAACAGCCGCACCGCCGCGGTATGCGCGGTTAACAGCGTATCGAGGCGCGCAATTTCCGCGAGCGAGCGGCGACCAGTGTGCTGATATTTGCGGTCAAGCAGGGTCAGAAAATCGAAGTGCGCTGCTTTGGAAGCTACCATGCGTTGGTAGGCCTCCCAGGCCGGCAGCGCGACCTGGGGCAGAAACTCCGTTGGGCTCGACACGGCCATCGTTCCGGCGCCTCATTCGCTCGTTGCGTTGCCAGAGTTCACCCAAACAATCGTTTAAAAAAGCCCTTGATCCCGGTTTGCGCCTCGGCTGACGCGGCGGGTGCACGCGGTGTCGCGGGCGCGCTGTGTCTTCGCGGCTCGCGGTCGTTGTTGTCGCCCAGCATGGGCGGCTTATCGCTCTTTGGTTGCGAGGCGTCGACACGGAGTTCGCGGCCATACAATTCCTTGCCATTCAACGCCGTGATCGCGCGTTGGGCCTCGGCGTCCTGTGACATTTCCACGAAACCATAGCCACGCGAACGGCGCGTGCGTTTATCAAATATCACTTCCGCTGAAACGACTGTGCCAAACGGTTCGAACGTGGCGCGGAGTTCCTCATCGCGCACGGTGTAAGCCAAATTCCCGACGTAGATATTCATTTAATAATTTCGACCTATCATGATTGCTTAGGGGTTGCCGCACGAATCCTCGATTCCCGGAGCGCGGCGCTGCAGAAAACGACCGGCCCCGTCCTACCCACCAACGGGCCGCGCCGAATTCAATCACACTGGACGTCCTCGGCGCAATGCAGGCGCGCCGGCCTTCGCTCAGTCGATGGATGCCTGCAGGCCAGTCTGCACGCGACCTGGAAGCAGGCCCGAGAGCTGGGCCCGGGATCAAGGCATGGACGCTTTCGCGTGTGGGTGATGATCGGCAGCTTGGAACATGCGCACTGGTCAGTCGCTTAAGACCACGGGGACGCATCTTCGCATTGGCGCGCCGCAAGGTCGAGCCTTAACACATTCGGCGGGCCCCGATACAAAGGTCTTTTCTCTCGGCGAGCGCGGCGCCGCGCCGCCTTTTTCGAGCTAGCCTTTACTGATACCATCCCGGGCTGTGACCGAGGAACTTGCCCTCACCCGCGACGAGCGTATGCAAAGCCACGTGGGCCAAGGCTTCAGAAAATTTCAGAGGGAGTCAGTGATGAAGATCCTGGTGGCGGTGAAGCGCGCCATTGATTACAACGTGAAAGCGCGCCCGAAATCCGATGGTTCCGGTGTTGAGCTCGCCAACGTCAAGATGTCCATGAATCCCTTTGATGAGATCGCGGTCGAAGAAGCGATCCGCCTGCAGGAAGCCGGCAAGGGACAGGAGATCGTAGCCGTCTCTATTGGCACCATTCAGTGCCAGGAAACATTGCGTACGGCGATGGCGATGGGCGTCGATCGTGGCATCCTGGTGCACACCGACGACGAAGTGCAGCCGCTGGCGGTGGCGAAGCTGCTCAAGGCTCTGGTCGATAGGGAGCAACCAGGGCTCGTGATTTTGGGCAAACAAGCCATCGATGACGATTCCAATCAAACGGGTCAGATGCTCGCCGGTCTGCTTGGTTGGCCACAAGGCACCTTTGCGGCCAAAATCGAGATCGGCGACGGCACCATCGAGGTCAGACGCGAAGTGGACGGCGGATTGCAGATCTTGAATCTCAAACTGCCGGCGGTCGTGACTGCCGATCTGCGCCTGAATGAGCCGCGCTACGTGAAGTTGCCAAACATCATGAAAGCGAAAAAGAAACCGCTGGAGACGATCACTCCGGCCGACCTGGGAGTCGATATCACGCCACGCCTCAAACTCGTAAAGGCGTCGGAACCTGCCGGGCGTAAAGGGGGGGTCAAGGTCGCCGACGTGCAGGAACTGGTCGCGAAACTTCGTAACGAAGCCAAGGTGATTTAAGTCATGAGTGCCCTCGTCATTGCAGAACACAACAACACCACGCTGAACATCGCGACGCTCAACGCGGTGGCTGCGGCGAGCAAGCTCGGCACGGTCGATATTCTGGTCGCCGGACACCAATGCCAAGCGGTCGCGAGTGCCGCCGCCCAGGTCAGTGGCGTCGGCAAGGTCCTGGTCGCGGACGCCCCGCACTACGCGCATTCCCTGGCCGAGAACCTCGCGCCGCTGGTGGTGGAACTCGCGCAAAACTACAGTCACCTCCTCGCCGCGGCGACCACCAACGGCAAAAACGTGATGCCGCGGGTCGCGGCGCTGCTCGATGTGGCACAGCTATCGGACATCATCAGTGTCGTCAGTGAGGATACCTTCGTGCGCCCCATCTATGCGGGCAATGTGCTGGCAACCGTGCAGTCGAGCGATCGCGTGAAGGTGATTACCGTTCGCACCACCGGTTTTGATGCCGTGCCGTCCACCGGAGGTAGTGCGGCGATTGAGGCCATCGCGGTCGGCCCGGATGCCGGTCTTTCGCAGTTCAAGGGCGACGAACTGACGAAATCCACGCGCCCTGAACTGGCGGCTGCGAATATCGTGGTGTCGGGTGGACGGGGCGTCGGCAGCGCGGAGAATTTTGCGCTCATCGAGCAGCTCGCCGACCAACTCGGGGCCGCGGTCGGCGCGTCGCGTGCTGCGGTCGATGCGGGCTATGTGCCCAACGACTACCAGGTCGGACAGACCGGGAAAGTCGTGGCGCCGGACCTTTATATTGCCATCGGGATCTCCGGCGCCATTCAGCATCTCGCGGGAATGAAGGACAGCAAAGTCATCGTCGCGATCAACAAAGACGAAGAAGCGCCGATCTTCCAAGTGGCGGATTATGGGTTGGTGGGCGATCTCTTCAAGGAAGTGCCCGCGCTGATCGCGGCGCTCGCGAAGTAGTGCCGTGCTGCATTCCAGCCACTTAGGGCAGGCAGAGGCGTAAGGCCATGGCACGGGAGGCGATGGAGTTCGACGTCGTGATCGTGGGCGGCGGGCCGGCCGGCCTAGCTACCGCCATTCGTTTGAAACAACTCGCGAGCGAGTACGAATTTGAGCTCTCAGTGTGTGTGCTTGAAAAGGGCTCCGAAATCGGCGCGCACATCCTGTCTGGCGCCGTCATGGAGCCGCGCGCGCTAAACGAGTTGCTGCCGAACTGGCGCGCAGAAGGCGCCCCCATCAAAACCGCAGTGACCGACGACAAATTCCTGTTTCTGACCGCGAAGAAGGCGTTCAGGCTACCCACCCCGCCTTCCATGCAAAACCATGGGAACTACATTGTTAGCCTGGGCAATGTGTGCCGCTGGTTGGCACAACAGGCCGAGGCGCTAGGGGTGGAACTCTACGCGGGATTTGCCGCCGCAGAAGTGTTGTACCACCCTGAAGGCAGTGTGAAAGGTGTCGCGACGGGTGACATGGGCCGCACCAAAAACGGCGCAGAAGGGCCGCACTTCGCACCCGGCATGGAGCTCCATGCGAAGCAAACGATTTTTGCTGAAGGATGCCGCGGCTCGCTGACCAAGACCCTGTTCGAGCGTTTTCAATTGCGTGATGGCGTGGATACACAGGTCTACGGCCTCGGCATCAAGGAATTGTGGGAGGTCAGGCCCGCGCAGCATCATGCAGGAAGCGTCACGCACACGATCGGATGGCCGGTCGATCAGGCAACGTATGGCGGTTCATTTCTGTATCACCTCGAGGATAACCTGGTCTCCGTTGGATATGTGCTGGGATTGAACTATTCGAATCCGTACATGAGCCCGTTCGATGAGATGCAGCGATTCAAAACACACCCGACCATCCGCGATACTTTCGCGGGTGCACGCAGGATTGCGTATGGCGCGCGCGCGATCAGCGCCGGCGGCTTTCAATCGATTCCGAAACTGACCTTTCCCGGCGGATTGCTGGTGGGCGATACGGCAGGTTTTCTGAACTTGCCAAAGATTAAGGGCAGCCACACTGCGATGAAATCGGGCATGACGGCCGCCGAATCCGTGTTCGAGTTACTGCGCGCCGGCGAGCAGGCGGGTCGTGAGGCGGTGGATTATCCGCATCGACTCAAAAGTACTTGGTTGTGGGACGAGTTGTACCGCGTGCGCAATATCAAACCGGCGTTTCACTGGGGGCTGTGGGCGGCGCTTGGTTATTCAGCGCTCGACACCTACGTTCTGCGCGGTAGGGCGCCGTGGACGCTGCATCACAGGCCCGATCACACGAGCCTTAAACCGGCCGCCCAATGTAAACCCATCGACTACCCTAAGCCGGATGGGCAATTGACCTTCGATAAGCTCTCTTCGGTATTTTTGTCCAACACCAATCACGAAGAAGACCAGCCGTGCCACCTGACATTGAAGGATGCCAGCGTGCCGACGCGACTGAATCTCCCGGTCTATGCGGGCCCAGAACAACGCTATTGTCCGGCCGGAGTTTATGAGTTTGTCGAGGAAGCGGGCGACACGCGCTTGCAAATCAACGCGCAGAACTGCGTGCACTGTAAGGCCTGTGACATCAAAGATCCCACGCAGAATATCAATTGGGTCACGCCGGAAGGTGGCGGTGGCCCGAACTACCCGAACATGTAGCCGGAGACAGTCACTCGCATGCCAAAGGTCATTTTTATTGCAGCCGATCAGTCGCGCCGAGAAATCGAAATTCCAAGCGGTTGGTCGTTGATGGAAGGCGCGGTGCAGCACGATGTCGCCGGCATCGTAGCCGAGTGTGGCGGTGGCTGTGCCTGTGCCACGTGCCATGTGTTCGTGGACGAGGCCTGGCTCGCCAAGCTATCAACCGGTTCGCCGAGCGAGCAGGATCTGCTCGAATGCACAGCGGTCGCGCGGCAACCTAGCTCGCGGCTGAGTTGTCAGATCAAATTGACGGCGGAAATGGACGGCCTGGTCGTGCGTTTGCCTGAACGACAGACCTGAGTCGCATCTCCGGTGATGAACCGTTGCGCGATTGTGGGCGCAGGCCAGGCGGGCCTGCAGGTGGCCGAAAGCCTGCGGCGCGGCGGATTTCAAGGCGAACTGGTGTTGCTCGGTGACGAGGCCAGTCTGCCGTACCAGCGACCACCGTTGTCCAAGAAATATCTGTTGGGCGAAGTGGAGCCGGCGCGGTTGCTGTTCCGTGCGGCGGAGCACTACGCGAAACTCCATGTCGAGGTGCGCCTAAACACCCGCGTATCGCTGATCGATTGCGCGACGCACGAGTTGGTATTGGCCGACGGCAACCGTCTCAGCTATGACCGACTGGCGTTGGCGACGGGTGCGCGCGTGCGGTTACTGAACGTCCCGGGTGCGGAAGACCCGCGCGTGTGTTATTTGCGCGGGATAGCGGATGCGGAGCATATCCGCCGGCGGCTCGTGGATGCCGCGCGCGTGGTGATTGTGGGCGGCGGCTTCATCGGCCTCGAAGTTGCCGCGATTGCTAGCAGTCTCGGTAAGGAGGTGACCGTAATCGAGGCGCAATCGCGGGTGCTGCCACGGGTGGTGGCGCCTCTCGTGTCGCGCTTTTTCGAGACCCTGCATACCAGACACGGCGTGCGCGTACTGATCGAGCAACAGGTCAGCGGGTTGGTACACTCGGCGAACCATACGACAGTCGTGACGGCGGATGGGATGCGTATCGAGGCGGAACTCATCGTCATTGGCATCGGCATCGTGCCGAATGTCGAACTCGCCAAAGTGGCGGGCCTCGCATGCGACGCCGGCATCCTGGTCGACGAATTCGCCTGCACGAGCGATCCAGATATCGTTGCGGCGGGCGATTGCACGCGCCATCGCAACCTGCTGTATGCGCAACTGCACAGCCTCGAGTCGGTGCAGAATGCGGTCGATCAGGCCAAGATCGCGGCGGGAACCCTACTCAATGCGCCACTCGCCTATGCGCAAGTGCCGTGGTTCTGGTCAGACCAGTATGATGTCAAACTGCAAATAGCCGGGATTTCGAACGGGTATGACGATCTGGTGTTACGCGGAGTGCCCGAAGATGGAAGTTTCTCGGTATTTTATTACGCGGGAGCGCGCGTGATAGCGGTCGATTCGATCAACCGCCCGGCGGAACACATCGCAGCCCGCAAAATTATTGCCGCAGGTGGGGTATCTGCCAAGGAGCAGGTTGCCAATCCCGCGACGGACCTCAAATCATTTCTTTAATCAGTCAGCGGATCATGCCAAAAATTACCTATATCGATCTCGACGGCGAACAGCACGTGTGCGACGTCAACAATGGTTTGTCAGTCATGGAAGGCGCGGTCGCGAACGGCGTGCCTGGTATCCTCGCGATCTGTGGCGGCAGTTGCGCGTGCAGTACCTGCCACGCGTATGTCGATGATGCGTGGACTGCGGTAGTGGGGCCAGCCAGCGAAATCGAGGACGCGACCTTGGATCTGGCCAACGATCGCAAACCGCAAAGTCGCCTGACCTGTCAGGTCGTGGTGCGGCCCGAATTCGATGGGCTGGTCATACACGTCGCTAAAAACGACTGAACCCCGCCTCGTGTACATCAGGGGTAACGACGCACCGCCGTCTATGAGCACGCTCAGTGCGGGGTGGGAAGCCGTGCATCGAGCGACCCTCGCGGAAAATAACCGTTAGACTGCACGCGGCGGAGCGCGCGAAAATGCTGGAATTGCATCACTTTTACCTTTCTGCGGCCTCTTACCGGGTACGTATCGGGCTTGCGCTGAAAGGCCTCGAATATCGCAGCCTGCCGGTTTCCTTGACCATCGGCGGTGGTGAGCAATTGCAGGCGGGATATCGCACCCTCAATCCGCAGGGTTTGCTGCCGACCTTGGCGGATGGCGAGTTCATCCTGTCCCAGTCGCTGGCCATCCTCGAGTATCTTGAAGACACCCATCCGCAACCGCCGTTCCTGCCACGTGACCCCGCGCGACGTGCGCGGGCTCGCCAGTTGGCGCAGATTATCGTGTGCGATATTCAGTCACTGACCAATCTCCGGGTGTTGGCCTACCTCAGAACGACACTCAAAGCCACGGACGTGCAGCGCAGCCTGTGGTTCCGGCATTGGCTACTCGAGGGTCTAGATGCGCTTGAGCTGTGGCTCACCTCCGAAGGACCGGCCCATCGCTACTGCCTTGGCGACGAAGTATCCTTGGCCGATATCTGCCTGGTGCCCTTGCTCTACAGTGCTCGGCGCTTCAACCTGTCGCTCGATGATTTCCCGCGCCTGTGTGCGATCGAAGCCGCCTGTCTAGCGCTGAAGGCATTCCAGCAGGCGCACCCTGATCAACATGCGGAAGGGGCGTCAATGAACGCCATTT
Organism: Pseudomonadota bacterium; assembly: GCA_043734785.1. Classification (GTDB taxonomy): domain Bacteria; phylum Pseudomonadota; class Gammaproteobacteria; genus CAIKBL01. The sequence continues at coordinate 15,511 of JAYTEX010000269.1, forward strand.
TGTGAGGAAGCAGATGACGATAATTCGCCAGGAAGATGTGATTCAAAGCGTGGCTGATGCTTTGCAGTACATCTCTTACTACCACCCGAGCGACTACATCAAGAGTCTTGCCGCAGCTTATGCGCGCGAAGAATCGCAGGCCGCCAAAGACGCCATGGCGCAGATCCTGATCAACTCCCGCATGTGTGCCGAGGGTCATCGACCGATCTGTCAGGACACCGGAATTGTCACCGTATTCTGCAAGGTAGGAATGGGGGTGCGTTGGGCGGCCTCGATGAGCCTGACCGACATGATCAACGAAGGGGTGCGCCGCGCGTACCTCCTGCCTGACAACAAACTGCGAGCGTCGATCGTCGCCGATCCGGCGGGCTCACGGATCAATACTAAAGACAACACGCCGGCGGTTATCCACATGGAACTCGTGCTCGGTGATGAACTGGAAATCACGGTCGCGGCGAAAGGCGGCGGGTCGGAAAATAAATCTAAGTTTGTGATGCTGGATCCTTCGGACAGTATTGTCGATTGGGTGCTCGCGACCGTGCCCCAGATGGGCGCAGGTTGGTGCCCGCCCGGCATGCTCGGGATTGGCATTGGGGGGACGGCCGAGAAGGCGATGGTCATGGCCAAGGAAGCCCTGATGGAACCCATCGATATCCACGAGTTGATGGTGCGCGGGGCGCAGAATGGTTTGGAAGAACTGCGGCTCGAACTCTACGAAAAAGTGAATGCGCTCGGCATTGGGGCGCAGGGGCTCGGCGGTCTAACCACGGTCCTCGACGTCAAAATCAAGGATTTCCCAACTCATGCGGCGTCGAAACCGGTCGCGCTGATTCCCAATTGCGCGGCGACCCGCCATGCGCATTTCGTGTTGAATGGTGCCGGCCCCGCAGAACTGCCGGTGCCCAAGTTGTCGGACTGGCCGGAAATTGCCTGGTCCGCTGGCGCCACCGCCAGACGGGTCAATCTGGCGAGCGTGAACGCGGCGGAGATTGCGACCTGGCGGCCGGGTGAAACGCTCCTGTTGAGCGGCGCGATGTTGACGGGCCGCGACGCCGCGCATAAACGGATCCAGGAAATTCTGGGCCGTGGCGAGTCGTTACCCGCCGGCGTTGATTTTCACGGGCGTTTTATTTACTACGTAGGCCCGGTCGATCCGGTCCGCGACGAGGTGGTTGGCCCGGCTGGCCCGACTACCGCCACGCGAATGGATAAATTCACTGAGATGATGCTGGCGCAGACCGGTTTGCTCGGCATGATTGGCAAAGCTGAGCGAGGGCCCGTCGCGATCGATGCCATCAAAAAGCACCGCGCGGTGTATCTGATGGCGGTCGGTGGCGCGGCGTACCTGGTGTCCAAAGCGGTACGCAAGGCGCGCGTGGTGGCGTTCGCGGATCTCGGGATGGAAGCCATCTACGAATTCGAGGTCGAGGACATGCCAGTGACAGTCGCAGTCGACGTCAATGGCGAATCGGTGCATAAGACCGGGCCGGCCGAATGGCGGCAGCGGATTGGCAAGATTCCGGTAGTGGTCGCCTAGCGGGCAGTTGCGCCGGGCTTAAATTCCGCTACCCAGATGCTGCAGCCCGCATTCCCGATCATCAGAAACTTTGGTTGGGTCGACGTAGTCGAGGTTATCGGGCAAACCGAATTCGTAGAGATAGTTTTCCAGATCGACTTCGGTCCAGTGGTAGAGCGGCGCCACCTTCAGCGTGCCGAGTACCCCAGTCGAGACGACCCCCAGCGATTTGCGAAAACTCGTCTGTTCGGCACGAATGCCGGTAAACCAGAGATCGGGTTGCAGTTCGCGGAAGGCGCGCTCGAAGGGTTCGAGTTTCACTTCGCTCGTAAAGGTCCCATGCTCGGGATCGTCCAGTCCGGGCACTCCACCCATCACGGAGCTACGCCGCGCAGCTGATACACGCGGCGTGTACACCTGCAGATTCAAGCGCAAACGTGCCGTCAACGCCGCGGCGTAGCGATAGGTTTCTGGCGTGTTGTATCCGGTGTCGATCCAGATCACCGGGATGTCTGGTCGGGCCTGCGTGACCAGATGCAGCAGCGCGGCACTATGCGGACGAAAATTGGTGGAGATGACAGGCTGTCTCGATCGCTCCAGCGCCCAGCCAATGATCGCTTGTGGCGAGGTCGAGTTCGGCGACAGCACTTCGGACGGCGCACTCAAGGCGTTGCCTGATTCATCAAACCGGAACAGTTGCGCAGACATCTATACACCCCAGCCAGCGGGAAACGAGGGCGCCATTATTCCTCGCGGCAGCGCGCTGAAATTAGGCCGAAGTTGCATAACCTTATGCCTCGGCGTTTAAGCGAGGCAGGCAAACCCGAGTAAGTGGTGGGTATCCGGGTGCCACACACCGCGAATGTTGAAGACTTCCGTCAGCAGCGCTGGGGTCATGATCTGGTCGGGTACCCCACTCGCCACCAGGCGCCCCGCGTGCAGCACCAAAACGCGATCGCAGTAGCGCGCGGCCAAGGCCAAGTCATGGAGGACGAGCGCCACCGCGGTGCCTGCGCCCGCCAGCGTGCGCAGGATCTGTAGAATTTCCAGTTGATAACGGGGGTCTAGCGCGGCGATCGGTTCATCGGCAAGAATGGCTTGATGATGTCCCGCCAGGAGTCGTGCCAGATGGGCACGGGTTCGTTCACCCCCTGACAAAGACTCGAGCAATCGCTCGCTGAGGGTAGACATGCCGACTTTCCTGATGGCCTCGGTCACGAGCGCCGTGACGAGATGCGCGGGCTGCGTGCCGTGCGGAAAGCGGCCCAGTTCGGCCAGCTCTCGCACCGTGATCGGCCAGGCAACGTCAGGCGCTTGCGGCAGATATCCAATCCGAATGGCGCGTTCCTGCAGGCTGAGCGCTTGGAAGTTCTGAGGGCCAAATTCGAGCTGTCCCGAGACCACGGGCTGGAGCCCGGCCAGCACTCGCAGTAGGGTCGATTTGCCGGCGCCGTTAGGACCACAAATGCCGAGGACCTCCCCGGCGCGTAATTCGCACGAGCAGGACTTGAGCACGGTGTGTGCGCCCGCAACGACGATAATTTCTTGGGCACGGATCACCGCCATATCCGCTCCGAGGTCATGCGCAAAGCCACGAGCAGGAACAGTGGTGCGCCGAGCAATCCGGTGATAACACCAAGTTTGAGTTCCCCATTAACCATCGTGATCCGCACCAGCAGATCGGCGGCGAGGGTCAGCACGGCGCCACCTAGCGCACTGGCTGGCACGATCAAGCGCGGCTGATTCGACAGACAGGTCCGTAGCAGATGCGGGACCAGCATTCCCACGAAACCGATGGTGCCGGCCACCGCAACCCCGGGACCGACTGCCAGTGCGGTCCCAAGAATCAATCGGCGTCGTAATTTTCCGATATCCACCCCGAGGCTGCGCGCCGACTCCTCGCCGAGGACCAGTGCGTCGAGCTGCGGCGCATGTCGCACAAGGATTGCGATGCCACTGAGAATGAAGGGCGCGACCAGGCCGACATGCCACAGGCTGCGATCGGTCACCGAGCCCATGAGCCAGAAATAAATCTCGTAGGCGGCATAGGGGTTGGGAGCGAGATTTAGGAGCAGTGCAACGCAGGCGCCGGCGAAGCTGTTGACCGCGACACCGGCGAGGATAAGGCCGACCGTGCTCAATTGGCGATGGGCCAACAGATACAGACCGACAGTGACGCCTGCGGCCCCCAGAAAACCGCCCAGCGGCAACGCGAATCCGAAGCGCAGGCTAAGCCCGCTGTAGTAGACGATCACGGCCCCCAGGGCGCTACCGGCTGAAATGCCGAGGATTCCAGGCTCCGCGAGTGGATTGCGGAGTAAGGCTTGCAGGGCCGCGCCAGCGACGCCGAGGCCAGCGCCGATCAACAGTGCGAGCAGCGCGCGCGGCAGCCTGATTTCGCGCACGATCACAGTGGCCGCGTCGGTGGCGCCAGTCACGCTGCCCAGCAATGCGGACCAGGGCGTCTCGGTGATCCCGTACGCGAGCGCCAGGCAGAACAAGACTGCCGTCAACGTGACTAGACTCGCGACGACGGTGGCCTGGCGAGCCTTCATTTCAGGTTGGTTTCGCGCACACGCTGGAGATTGAGCGCAATGGCTCCCGCCGCCGCCGCGAAATAAGTCCCGCCGCACGCCCACCACGATTCCGGGACCGCAATGAGATGACGATCATCGGCTACCACTCGACGTAACACGGGATGGCGCAAAAATTCGCTGGCAAGCGCCGGCGCACCGGATCCGACGGTGCCCAGCAGCAGCCACTGCGGTGGGTGTTGCACCAAGCGCTCCAACGACAGTACGCCGCCCTCCGGCAAACCGTAATCCTCGGCGGCATTGCGTAACCCTACGGCGGCGATCAGATCGTCGGCGAGAGTCTCGGGCCCAGGCACATAACCGTTGCCCGAGATCAGCAGCGCGGATTCGCGGCCGCGGTCTGGCGAACGCGTCGCATGGAGACTTCGCAGCATGTCAGCCAGGCGCGCCTCAATGTCCGCGTTGCGTTCCAGCAGTTGGCCTAGCCGGCGAAAGGCCTCCATAAATTCTGCAAGCGAGTGTGCAGTGGGAAAGTATTCGACCCGATATCCCAGGCGTGTCAGCAGCGCCGCGGTCTGGTGCGGGGTCGAGACGCCACTCAGAATCAGATCTGGCGCAAACGCGACCACCTCTTCAGCAAGCCCATGGTTAATCGACACCTGTGCGGCGCGGGCGGCGAGTGGAGACAGGGCAGGGTCTAGCGCTAGGTGGGTCAGCGATAGCTTGTAGGGCGTGGGCATCAGTTCGAGCAGCATGCTATCCGTGCACAGGTTCAGCGACACGATCCGCGCGGGCGCGGCAGCAAGGACGAGATTCGACGCCAGGAACAGACAGAGGAGGGCCCCGTGCAGGCGCAGCCGTTTACGGTCGCCTGCACCGCGCGCCTCAATCAAGCGTGCGCGCGCCGAGCTTGGACTGCCTCCGCTAGGATTTCCAGCACGGGTTCGGTGGTCTCCCATGAAATGCACGCATCTGTAATGCTCTGGCCATAGACCAGTGGCGCGTGGGTGGTGTGGTTCTGCTGACCTTCCCGGAGATGACTTTCGAGCATCAAACCGCCGATCAGGCGTGAGCCGGCAGCGACCTGCGCGGCCACCTCGCCGGCCACACCAGGTTGTCGTGCGTGATCCTTACGGCTGTTGCCATGGCTGCAATCGATCATGAGGCGACTGGACAGGCCGGCCTTGTCCAACGTCTTGGCGCACTCGGTAACGGCGTCCGCGGCGTAGTTCGGACCGGTATTCGAGCCACGCAGAATGACATGGCAGTGCGCGTTACCCTTGGTGGTCACAATGGCGGAGATCCCCTGTTTGGTCACGGAAAGGAAATGATGTGCATGGCGGGCCGCCCCAATTGCGTCCACGGCGATTTGCACGCTGCCATCGGTACCGTTCTTGAAGCCGACCGGCATCGACAGACCGGAGGCGAGTTCGCGGTGAATTTGACTTTCCGTGGTACGCGCGCCAATCGCCCCCCAGGCGATCAGATCGGCGATGAATTGCGGCGTAATCACATCGAGAAACTCAGTACCTGCCGCAAGGCCGCGGTTGGCCAGTTCGAGCAGCAGCCGGCGTGCCGCGCGCAGACCGTTGTTGATGTCAAAGCTGCCGTCCAGGTGCGGATCATTAATGAGCCCCTTCCAGCCGATGGTGGTGCGCGGCTTCTCGAAATACACGCGCATGACGATCATGAGATCGTGCTGGAGGCGTTCAGCGGCGCGTTGGAGCTTGTCGGCGTATTCCAATGCCGCCTTGGGGTCGTGAATCGAGCAGGGACCGACCACCACCAGTAACCGATCATCGACACCCATGATGATCCGTTCAGTACTCTGGCGTGCCTTAGAGACGGTGTTCGACGCGTGTTCCGTCAACGGCAATTCCTCCATCAGAATGGCCGGCGGCAATAACGGGCGGTAGCCGACGATCCGGGCGTCGTCTGTGATCTGGAACATGTGATGAACTCCTGGGTCTGGCCGCGCCTGGCACGGCGTCGCATTGTATACGTGCGGACTTGAGAAGCGTCTCAGTCAGTCAGCCGAGGATAGCGGTACCCACTCGATAGCAGAGGAACGCGCCGAGATAACCGAGCGTCGTCATGTAGGTCCACGCTGCTGCCGGCCAACGCCAACTGCCGGTCTCACGACGCATGACGGCGATCGTCGAGGAGCATTGCAGGCAGAGCGCATAGAACACCATCAGCCCGAGCGCCATGGGCAAGGTGAACACCAGCGAACCATCCGGATGCGTTGCCGTGCGGATGCGGCTGATGAGGGACGCTTGCGCATCCTCCTCGGAGGTTTCGACTGCGTAGAGCGTACCCAGCACGGCAATGACCACTTCACGCGCCGGGAATGAGGCGAGGACCGCTGCGGTGACTTTCCAATCCCAGCCCAAGGGCGCAAAGACCGGTGCAATTTGATGGCTCATGCGCCCGAGATAGCTGTGTTCGAGTTGTTGCGTGGGATCCGCGTCTAGCTGACGTGGAAACGACGCAAGTGCCCAGATGATCACCGACACCACAAAAATGACGGTCCCTGCGCGGCGCAGGAAAATGGACACACGCGCCAGCAGTTTGGTCAACACCGAGCGCCAGTTCGGCCACCGATAAGGCGGCATCTCCAACAGGAAGCGAGTCGTTGGTCCCTTGTAAAGGACGCGCTTGATCAGGAACGCGGTACCAACCGCCCCGAACAACCCGAGCAGATAGAACGCGAGCAGCACCAGCCCCTGGAGATTGACGAGGCCGCCAAGCGCGGTAACGGGTGGCACAAGCGCGGAAATCAGCAAGGTGTAGACCGGTAACCGCGCGGAACAAGTCATGAATGGAGCGGCGAGGATGGTGGCCAGTCTGTCGCGCGGGTTTGCAATCACGCGGGTGCCCATAATCCCCGGTACCGCACAGGCGAAACTCGACAACATCGGAATAAAAGATTGGCCGGACAACCCGCACCAGCGCATCAGACGGTCGACCAAAAATGCGGCGCGCGACATGTAGCCGGAATCTTCCAGAAATATGATGAACGCAAAGAGGATCAGGATCTGCGGCAGGAAAACCACTACGCTGCCGACGCCAGCCACGATCCCATCGACCAGGAAGCTCGTGATGAGGGTGTCCGGCAGGCGGGTTCGAAGCGTATCACTCAGCGCACTCACGGCCGCGTCGATCCCATTCATCATGGGGGTCGCCCACGCGAAGACCGATTGAAAAACGATGGCCATCGCCAGCAGGAAAAAAAGCGCACCGTATAACGGATGATTGAGACCATAGTCGAGGGTATCTCGCCAGCTGCGCGCCCGTGGTTGGCGCCGCTCGACCGCGCCAACGATGCGATTAATCCAGCTGTAGCGCTCGCGCGCCTCGAGTGTCGCGAGATCTCTTCCCTGCCCAAGCGCCATGCGAATCGTGGTCATCTGGTGGGCGAGATCGGGCCCGTAGTGGTCGAGCAGACGCTGCTCCGCGTAGCCGCCACGGTCAGTCAGCGCGCGTTCGATCTCGATGGGTTGCACGAGATGCAGCGCGGTGGTCAGTTCGTTGGCAAGTTGCGTGCTTGCCGCGCGCAGGCCTGGATTGAGCGAAAGTGTGTGGGCGTGCGGCGCTCGCAGCCCTTCCGCGATCTGATGTTTCAGTTGCGCAAGGCCGGCGCCGGCAGGCGCGGCGAGCGGAATCACCGGACAACCCAGCAGTGACGCAAGCTGTGCGGTGTCGAGCGTAATGCCATTGGTATCGAGCAGATCCGTCATCGTCAGGGCGATTACGGTGGGTCGTCCCAGTTCAAGTATCTGACTGGCAAGAAACAGATTGCGCCGGAGATTGGTGGCATCAATGACGATCAGCACAAGCGACGGGTGACCGATTTGCGGCAGTTTTCCGAGCAGGACATCGACTGCAACAATCTCATCGGGCGACTGGGCGCTCAGGGAATAGGTGCCAGGGAGATCGACGATTGAGACCGCGATGCCCTCGAACTCGGCGCGACCGAGCACGTGTTCCACGGTCACACCGGGAAAATTCCCGACTTTCTGTTGCAAGCCGGTTAGGGCATTGAACAGGGTGCTTTTCCCGGTGTTGGGATTGCCGAGGGTCACAATGACCGGATCCTTCATGGGCTCGCGCATCGTTGCACTACTCACTCGGCTTGCGTTCATGTGAGCACAGGGTCGATATAGATTGCACTGGCCTCCTCGCGCCGTAATGAAAGCGCGTATCCAATCAGTTCCACTTCAATGGGATCACCGGTCGGCGCGCGACGCAGGACTTTAACCTCAGTGCCTTCCACGAAGCCGAGTTGCATGAGGCGCTGGGTGAATTGATCGAATTGGGCAAAACCGCAGATGAGCCCACGCTCTCCGGGCTGCAGCGAGGCGAGCGTATGCGACATCAGGCGAAGAGTTTTCGCAGTAGCGAAGGGAAGAAGTCACTGCGGCGGATCGTGCACTCGACTTCCACAAGCGCCGCTTCTAATCCAGACACGGCCCAGCGACTGTCGTCCAGCCGCACCAGCATGGGATCGCCCCCGCGCAGTACTTCGAGTTCAGTGCCAGGCACGAGCCCGCGGGCTGCCAGTCGCGCGGCGAGTTTCACTTCGTGCACGGCGATCACCACCGCGTGCTGACCGTGTTTCAAATCCGCCAAGCGGATTTCATCGTCGTGGAGACTGGTTTCCGGGATCAGCGTGGCGCTAAGCATGAATCTAAATGCGAATGATTCTAAGTTAAGTCTGATGCTAGCCTGTCGTCATCCCTTTGTCACGGAGTCTGTACTTAATCCGGTTGTCGTTCTAAACGAGGAGGCGACGGATGCGCACGGGCTTGGCGACTGCCCGGGCCCGTCTTGAATCCCCCAGCGCGCTCCAGCGCCGCACCCAGCAGGTGTTTGTCCTGCATCGCGCGCCAGTATTGAACCGTCAAAAGGTCCGTATGTTGGGCGAGAAATACCTGTCGATAGTGCTCATCCATGGCCAAAAATCGCAGGAATTCTTCCGGGAAAATATCGTTGTCATTCACATAAAACCAGGCTTCCTGGCGCATTTCGTCTTCGTCGTCACGTGCTTGTGGTAGTGCTCGAAACTTGCAATCGGTCACCAGGCACAGCTCGTCGTAGTCGTAAAAAATCACACGCCCGTGGCGGGTCACACCGAAATTCTTGAGGAGCAGGTCGCCCGGGAAAACGTTCGTCTGCGCAAGATCTTTGAGGGCGTTGCCGTAATCGACCACCGCCGCATTGCCGGCTTCTCGATCGCATTCGCGCAGAAACAGGTTTAGCGGTTGCAGGCGTCGTTCGACATAGAGGTGTTTGATGACGAGTTGATCGCCGTCAATTCGAGCGGACTCGGTGGCTTCCTGCAGGAGTTCTTCGACGACCGCAGAATCGAATTTGTCCAGCGGGAACCCTATATGAGTGAATTCCTGGGTATCGATCAAGCGACCAGCGCGGTCATGTTTGAACACCAGTTGATACTTCTCCATGACTTCATCACGCGTGGAATTCTTGGGAAAGCCGAAGCGATCGCGAATGACTTTGAACACGAGGTCGTAGGAGGGGAGCGTGAATACGATCATGACCAGACCGCGATCACCGGGCGCGTGCACAAAGCGGTCCTGGCAGTTGGCAAGGTGGCTAGTGAACTGGCGATAGCGTTCGGTTTTGCCCTGTCGAACTCGACCGAGCACTGTATAAAGTTCATCGATGGGCTTGTGTGGCAGAATCGAATGAATGAAATAAATCGCGCCTTCAACCGGCTCGAGATCAACGAAAAAATATGAGCGAGTGAAGCCAAAAAGGATACTGACGTTATCGACATCCATCAGGATCTGGCCTACTTCGATGCCTTCTTCAGGATGTCGAAACTCGATCACGAGTGGAGCGCTATAGTTCGGCCAGAACGCCTGTCCAATCAGATACGCGCCGGTGGACTGGTAGAAGACCGCCGGCAAGAAATCCAGTCTCAATAGTTCCGCACCATTGGCGTGGGTAGCGGCGTGAGTCACCAAAGCATCCGCAATGCGCGCCTCATCTCGCGGAAGATCGGCATAGTCGGCATCGAATGAAAAAGCCTGCAGAAGTTCGTGGAGTACGGGTTCCAACGCGCCCCAGATCAGGAAGGATTTATGGTCTATCGCGTAGCGTTGAGCGTCGCGGACGTTGAACCTAATATCGAGGAATTCGGTTTGCGAATCTGTCCCCACGGTGTGGAACAGGCGGCGGCTTACCGAATTGAAGAAGGTTTTACAAAACGCACCGTCGGCAATTCCACTGACTCTATCGCCGAACGACTGCTTGACGTCGGCCCATAAAGATTTTTCGGCACCCGAGGTGCTCAATTGTCGCGAGAGCGCGGTGACCACTCGATCGACGGATTTAGTATAGAGCTCTATTCTTTCGGCGAAGTCTCGTTCGGCACCGCGCCAATGACGGGTTTCGAACCGATCTTTGGCGCGGCGGGTAATGCGTCCGAAATTATCGTTGTACTTTTTAAATGCTTCGTGAATTCCCTTGCCAGCCTCGAACGGAAGCTGGCGATGGGTTAAGTGGGCCACGCTATCTCGCAGAGTTTACAAACGCTCAATCAAGGCCGTGCCGAATTCGCTGCACTTGACTTCCTTTGCGTTATCCATCAACCGCGCGAAGTCGTAAGTCACGATGCGATCTTCGATCGTGCGGTCCATCGCCTTGATGAGCATGTCTGCGACCTCGGTCCAGCCCAGATAACGGAACATCATTTCGCCAGACAACAGCAGTGAACCGGGATTGACCTTGTCTTGGTTGGCGTACTTTGGAGCCGTGCCATGCGTTGCTTCAAAAATAGCGTGGCCGGTGTCGTAGTTGATATTGCCACCGGGCGCGATGCCGATACCGCCGACCTGCGCGGCAAGCGCATCGGAAAGGTAATCGCCGTTCAGATTCAGAGTGGCAATGACGTCGAATTCCTTGGGACGGGTCATGACCTGCTGCAAGGTGATGTCCGCTATCGAGTCCTTGACCAGGAGTTTGCCGGCAGCCAGCGCCGCGTCCTGTTCGGCATTCGCCGCCTGATTACCGTTGGCAGCGGCAGTCTTTTCCCATTGATTCCAGGTATAGGTTTGTGCGCTGAACTCTTGCTCTGCGACCTCGTAGCCCCAGTTCCTGAAAGCGCCTTCGGTGTACTTCATGATATTGCCCTTGTGCACCAGGGTGACGCTCTTGCGATTGTTCGCAAGCGCGTATCTCAGTGCGGCACGCATCAAGCGCGAGCTGCCGTCCCGGGACACGGGTTTAATCCCGATGCCAGAGTTCTCTGGAAAGCGGATTTTCTTGTACAGCGAGGGAAACGCTTCTTGGAACAAGGACATGAAGCGCTTGCAGTCGGCCGAACCCATCTCGAATTCGATCCCGGCATAGATGTCTTCGCAATTCTCGCGAAAAATTACCATGTCGACCGCTTCAGGATGTTTCACCGGGGACGGTACGCCTTTGAACCAACGTACCGGACGCAGGCAGACATACAGATCGAGGATTTGCCGGAGGGCGACATTTAAGGACCGAATGCCGCCGCCCACGGGCGTGGTGAGCGGGCCTTTGATGGCGACCAGGTATTTCCGACACGCATCGAGGGTCGCGTCCGGCAGCCAGGATCCCGTCTGGTTATTCGCTTTCTCACCTGCGAGTACCTCGAGCCAGGCGATTTTGCGTCGTCCGCCGTAAGCTTTAGCCACCGCAGCATCCATCACACGCTGGCTGGCCCGCCAGACATCGGCGCCGATTCCATCACCTTCAATGAATGGAATAACAGGATTGTCTGGCACGACCAAGTGACCGTTGGAATTCGTAATGATGCCGCCGCCGATCGGCGTCGAAGCTTGCGTAGTCAATGCCTGACCTCCCAGTAACGTGAACCCGCAGCAAGTGTTCCATAAATAGGCCCACGTTGTCATGCTCGTCGCCGCAGCGCGCCGAAGTTTGTCACAAAGTTTTAATTGAGAATCCCCAGACCTTGCAATATGCTGCGGCGGCACGCTACTGACCACTAAAACTAATTACAAGCCGTTGAATTATAAATACAGAGTAATAATCTCTGATGACGAGCGGCATGATCGCGGGCTGCTCGCGTTGGCGCTGCGCAGCACTGACCCGCAACTTGAGATACTGGAGGCCGCGTCAGCCCTCGAAATCGCTCAGCATGTGAGTAGCGGATCGATCGATGCGCTGATTGCAGACCCCGGCCAGTCCTTTGCGGAAGTCGCGGTGCTGGCGGCCGAGATTCGGAAACATACCCCGCAGAGCCTGTTTTGGCTGTTTACCTCCGAGACCACTGCGCCGAGCGCGCGCGAATGCGTCGGCTTCGGCGTGGATGGGCGAACGGACAAAACCAGTGCCGGCTTTCTGAACATGCCCGCCGAACTCCTGGTCCGCCTACGGGCGACCCGCGAGCTCCGCAGCCGTTTTCCGGTGGACACTGATGCGGTGTTCTCGGGGGTGTTCGCGATTCCGGCTTGTCTGCTCGTGAAAGGCGGACTGATCGCGTTCGTGAATCGAGAACTTGAAGAAATCCTCGAACGTCCGCGCTACGAATTGGTGGATCTGCCCTTCGAGCAGTTAATCAGCGAACCGGCGCGACAGGACGAGTGGCGGCGGCGCTTTCTGATGACCCGGGATCGGTGGGAGTTCACGACCAATCTGCGCGTGTCTGCGGCGCGCCAATTAACAGTTGCCATCACGGCAAATCCATTTTCCGATCCCAAGACAGTACACGGACTGTGGGCGGTGAATCTACTCGATGTCACACGCCTCTTGAACAGCGGCGCAGTCCCCGTGAATGCGCCCCGAGAAAGTGAGCTGGATAACGTCCTGTTTGCCGTTTCTCACGACTTGCAGGCGCCGTTAAATTCTCTTGTCAGTCATGCACGAACCTTAACTGGGACGGCCGAACCTGACGGCTTGGAAGCGCGTCTGGCAGTCAAGGAAATCGGCGCGCTCACCTCCCGTATGCAACTCATGCTGGACGGCATGTTGCAGGTCGCGTCCGTGCGCGCCAATCAACGCGATCCCGAAGTGGTAAGTTTGGATTCGGTGCTCCAGGATGCAATCGAGAATCTCTGCAGCGAAATTGATGAAACTGGCGCGACCATCGAACGACATCCGCTTCCGACCCTGGTCGTAAACCGCCAGCAAATGGTTCAAGTGCTGCAGAATCTACTCGCCAATGCCTTAAAATTCCGTGGTAACCGCATACCCCGCGTGCGGGTGAGTGCGGTAGAAAACGGCGACGCGGTGCGCATTCTGGTCGAAGACAATGGAATCGGCCTCGACGTTAAGGACGCCGAACGAGTTTTTGGCATGTTTCAGCGCTTGCATAACGAACGAGAATATCCCGGGATTGGAGTCGGACTGGCAATCTGTCGGCAGATTATCCGCGCCCACGGCGGTGATATTTTTGTGGAGTCCACACCGGGCCGCGGCAGCTGCTTTACCATCGAATTCAAAGGCGCGGCACTGCGCTCCGTCATTAACCGTGGCGCATGCAATGAGGTTGTCGGGTAGTGTCTGATACGACGACTACCTGTAAGGTCTTGCTGGTCGAGGATATCGAGTCGGAGGCTCAATTAGTCACCAAGCATCTGCGCCGTGTAAGCGGCTGGCGCTTCGTCATTGATCACTGCGATCGCCTGATGCCAGGACTCGAACGGGCGCGGGACGAGCAATTCGATGTGATCCTGCTCGATCTCAACCTCCCCGATGGTGCCGGGCTTGAGGTCTGCCAACGGATGCGTAGGGCGGCCCCACAAACACCGATTATCGTACTGACCAATCAAACCAGCGTCGAACTCGGGGCCAAAGCACTGCGCGAAGGTGCGCAGGATTACTTGATCAAGCGTGAAGTCGATGGCCCGTTGCTGGGGCGCGCTATCCGCTACGCGATTGAGCGTGGCCGGGTTGATCGGGCGTTACGCGAAAGCGAGCAACGCTACATGCTGGCAGTGGAGGGTGCTAACGATGGCATCTGGGACTGGGGGATCCGCGAAGCGGAGATTTATTTCTCGCCGCGCTGGAAGTCAATTCTAGGTTATGGAGAAGGCGAGATTGCCGACCAGACCCGGGAATGGTTCGAACGTATCGATCAACGAGATCGCGAACGCTTTGACGAAGGAATGAACCAGCACCTCGAAGGTCGCACTGGATACTTCGAGTGCGAATACCGAATGACCACCAAGGGCGGCGAAGTCCGCTGGGTCTCGAGTCGCGGGGTCGCTGTTCGGGATGAACTCGGAATCCCGCTGCGCATGGCCGGCTCCATGACAGATATCACGCATCGCAAGCAAGCCGAAGCGCGCCTGCTCCATGAGGCGATGCACGATGCGTTGACCGGCTTACCAAATCGCGTCCTTTTTATGGATAGGCTCGATCTCGCATTGCGCCGATTCAGACGCGACTCGACTAAATTGTTCGCGGTGCTCTACTTTGATCTCGATCGATTCAAGCACGTCAATGACAGCCTCGGACATGCGATTGGCGATGAACTGCTGGTACAAGTCGCAGGACGCATCCTGGGCTGTCTCAGACCAGGCGACACACTTGCACGCCTAGGTGGTGATGAATTTGTGATTGTGTTGAATGATATAGCGGGCCCGACCGATGCCATTTACGTGGTGGAACGCGTGCAAGAAGCGCTTGCGCAGGTGTTCGAGCTCAACGGCTACACAATCTACACGTCTGCCAGCATTGGTATCGCGGTGAGTTCCGAGATATATCGAGTGCCGGACGAAATCCTGCGGGATGCCGATATCGCGATGTATCGCGCGAAAAATTCCGGACAGGCTACTTACGCGGTGTTTGATACCTACATGCACGATCAGGCGATGTTCCAACATCGGATGGAGACCGACTTGCGGCGCGCGCTCGACAAGGGCGAATTTGAAATTTATTACCAGCCGATCATTGCCATGGACAGTGAGCGCGTGCAAGGGTTCGAAGCCTTGCTGCGTTGGCATCATCCGAGTCGTGGCTTGGTAATGCCGGACGAATTTATTGGGACTGTCGAAGACACGAGCTTGGTTGCTCCCATCGGATGGTGGGTCATCGAGCACGCCTGTCATCAGCTTGCCATCTGGCAACGGCTCTTTCCCGTCACGCCGGCTCTGGCGATGAGCATTAACGTTTCAGGCAAGCTGTTTCTGACCGACGATATGGCAAAGCGTCTGGCGGTGCTGCTCGAAGATTGCGGGTTGGCGCCAAATACCGTGCGGCTAGAGATCACCGAAAGAGTAGTCATGGATCACGGTGACCTGGTTCTGAGCACACTTTCCGATCTGCGCGATCTTGGGGTGGAACTGCATATTGATGATTTTGGCACGGGTTATTCGTCGTTGAGCTACCTGCAGCGATTCCGCTACGACACGTTGAAAATTGACCGCAGCTTCGTCCAGACCATGACGGAAAAAATTGACAGCAATGCGATCGTCGAAACGATTATTACCCTCGGTGTGACGCTCGGGATGAAGGTGGTCGCCGAAGGGGTGGAAACGGCCGATCAGGTTAAGCGACTGCGCGCGATGCGATGCCCATCCGCGCAGGGTTATTGGTATTCGCGGCCGATGGACCACGATGCCGTCAATGATTACCTCAGAGTAGGCGCACGCCCGGCCGGGGAGCTCCCAGGCCCACTCCCGCATTGAAACGCCGCGCGCGTGACCTACATGCAAGATCCCCACCTGCGCATGAAGCCGACGAGCGTCATCATCGGCTGTGGGTATCTAGGCGAGTACCTTGCCGCGCAGCTAAGCCGTGAAGGGCGGCAGGTTTTTGTTACTGCGCGCTCGGCACGACGACTTTCAGATTTAGAGACGCGTCTTGGGGTTCTTGGCGTACAGTTTGATACGGGCGCCTCTATCAGCCCGTTACCGGTGCTCGAGCTTGCCGCAGGCGCAGCGCTCGAGGTGTATTGCTTTCTTACGCCCTCGGCCCTCGCCAGTGATGCAGCCCGCAAACGCTTGTTGGAATTCATGGCGCAGCTGCCGGTTCGGCGGGCCTTGCTCACCTCGAGTACCGGTATCTACAGCGCACGCAGCGGGGAGATTGTGACGGCGGAATCTGAAATTGCGCCACAGTCCGAGCGGGAACGACGACTGTTGGGAATCGAAGAAGCCTGGCTACGCGCGTCAGTGCGATTCGTCGTGCGGCTGGCGGGACTATACGGGGCAGGGCGGGTGATTGGTGCGAAGTCGCTGCGGGAGAGCGCCTTGATTCCGGGCCGCCAATCCGCGCTCCTAAACCTGATTCATTGTAGCGATGCGGTTTCGTTGCTTCGCGCGTGTATGAATTCGCAACGCACAGCGAGAATCGAGGTGGGGAGTGACGGCACGCCGGTAGGGCGCGGTGAGTACTACCGATATCTCGCGGCGCTCTTGCACGCGCCGGCACCTAGGTTTGACGCACCGGACGCACCGGGAGATGGCGGCAAGGCGGTCAACCCCAAGTCAACGATGGATCGGCTGACTTGGCGGCCTGCATTCCCGAGTTTCCGTGAGGGCTTGGCGGAGGCCCTCGCGTGTACTACTGCAGAATAAAAGTGCCAAAGGCCCGCGTGCCGTCTTCGCACGGGATCTGATCAATGATCCGCTCTGTTTTGGCATCAATCACGATGAGGACGTTGTCAAACCAACTGGCGACATAGTAGCGATCAAGCGTGCTGACGTAGTCGATGCCTTCCGGATAGTCGGCCACCTTCAACTGCGATCGCGTGACGTGCTGTTTCAAATCGACAATTGAAACATTCCCGGATTGCTGGCTGGTGACGAAAAGCCGTCCCCGCAGGGCATCGTGTGCAATCGCATACGGTGCATCCCCAACCTTGACTTCGCCAGTCGTGCGTAGCGTCTTCATGTCGATCACGGAGACCGAGTCACTCTGCACGTTGGCGATAAAAAGATCGGTGCCGTTGCGCGAAAGCGTGACACCAAATGGCGCCTTGCCGACATTTACGGTGGCAAGCAGCGTGTCCGTCGCGAGATCGAAGACGCTCACCGTATTGTCGTCTCGATTAGCCACGACTAACCGATCCCCCGCGGCACTTACGGCGACCCCCGCAGGAGTTCGACCAGTAGCAAATTCGCCCAGCGTTTTCAGTGACTGGGTATCGATAGTCACGACGCGGTTTCCATACCATTCGGCAACATAGACCCTGTCTCGGATCGGATCTGCGGCAATTCCGAGAACTTCGCCCGAGAATGGAATGACCGCCGTTTGAGTAAGCGTTGCAGTATCCAATACGCTGACGGCGTGTGCCGTCGGTGTCGTAACGAAGACCTTGCGTTGATGACGCTCTATCGCGATCCCGGCGGGGCCCTTGCCGACCGGGACGTTTTTAACTGGGCGGTTGGTCGCGAGATCAATGACTGTGACGGTGTCCGCGCCCTGGTTGCTTGCAAAAGCGAACGGTGCGGCAGTGGTGTCGTGGCCGGGAAGTCCCAACGCCAGTCCCGCGATAACGCCCCTCCATACAGCGGTGAACTTCATCCCGGTAGAAGACCTATTTTTTGACCTATTCCCCGGCCTATTTCTCGGCAAGTTTCTTCAGGTTCGCTAGACCGAGTTCATAGACACCTGTCACAGCCTTGACTGCAGCCTCGTCGCTTAATTCCTGCGGGGGATTATTTTTCGGATAGGCGCGATAAAAGCCGCTGCGCCACTCGACCCTGGCGGTGTTATTACCGTTGTCTTGGACAGTCAAAAATGACGAATAGGTGGTCACCGGCAAAACCGCGTTATCGGTCTTGAGAATACGATAGCGATACATCATGCCGGCTGGATCGTAGGTCTGCAGTTCCTCGAGAATCGTTGGACCGTCTGCCACCCCGATTTTAAGGGTGCGCGTTGCGCCCACTGCATTTCCGCCTTCACTGGTGCATCTGGCGACGGCCGGATGCCATTCCGAAATCGCGCAGAAGTTCGCGACAATCCCCCACACCTCAGCAGCCGGCGCATTAATAGTCACCGCTTTAATCACCTTCTGTCTGGATGGGCCATGTGCCGGTGAATTGGCGAAGAACAGTGTGCAAATCATCAGGCAGGCAATCCGCGTAGTCATCGGTAGGTCGCCGAATGGAGTGAGCTTTGAGTTGGGAAGGGCGGCTTAATTCCGGCGTGTTCAAGGAGAAGTTTAATGCGCGGGGATATTCCCGGCCAGCGGCAACGACCGCTAACGTAGTAGGCTCCCAACTCTCAGCGCAGACGCCCGACGGGATCGTAGAGAGACGATTGAATCGGTGAATCGGGGACAGCCATGACGATTGAATAGGCGATTGAATCGGGCGATTGAATCGGGGACAGCCATCGAATCTGTTGGCCGTCAATTAGATGGCTGTCCCCGATTCCTGCGGTCCCCGATGCGACATGGAAATGCAGTTACCTTACGCCTGGCTGAGCCCTGCGGGCAGCTTACCCCATCGGCCCGAAACACGAGGCCGTGGCCCGGATTAACCCCGTTCGATTACGACTCGTTTAATCGTGGTCTGTCCCCGATTTCCCCGATTTCCCCGCTTCGACCATTTGGTTCGTATCGCGGGCGATAGGCGTCGGCTGTTACCGCGTATCCCGACGACGTCGGGCCCAATACGCAAATGGTCAATTAGATGGCTGTCCCCAATGCCGCCGTCCCCAATGCCGCCCCGCCAATTCCGCCCCGTGAGAAAATTTCATCTGACCCCAATTGCGTTTATGGGAGGTCATCGATTGCCGCCAACGCCTTGATTGCCTCCGAGCGAACCCAGTTTGTCGGGTGCTTGAGCAGCTCCTGGATGAGCGATCTAGCAGCACTAGGTTTCAATTTCCCGAGTGCGATCACGGCGTGCCCGACGACCTGCTCATCCGCCAGCAACATGATCAGTACGTCGACCGCGCGCGGGTCGTGACAGTTGCCCAACGCAAGGGTCAGCATTTCGCGAGCCTTGCCATATTTCCTGTCGGTAGCGAGCGCCGCGAGCTGGTCGAACGCCGCATCATCGGCCGTCACAGCAAGTCCGTTCGCAATCGCCCAGCGCAACCCTTCGCTCTGCTGACCATCCGTCCTCTTGAACTCTGAGAGCAAAGCCGGCACCGCCTCCGGCGCCGCCCAAGGCACCGACAGTGTCCGCACAAGATCCTCCTTTACCTGTGCGTTCTCGATCTTCGGCAACCACCGCACGAGGATCGGGATCGCAGCCGGATACTCGATGCCGGTCTGCCTCAGCTCGCCCAGCGACTGCACTTTGAACCCACTCGCTGCCAACTCTTGCAAGACCGGCTCCGCATCCTGCCGATAGTTCTTTACATTCTCCGTCTGCTGCCGCTCCCGCTGACGCATCCCAGCCACGTAGTCGGGATCAGCATTCAGCTCAGCCATCAACTCGGCGGCACTTCTCGAGGCATCCTTGGACCGATCGCGTTTCACGGCAGGAACCTCAACATGATGTCGCCGTTCGCTACGGCCTGCTGCAGCGGACCCGACAATTGGGTTGTCGGCCTGACCCACAACTGGAACGTGTACCCATTGCTCGAGGCGTACGACGCGAAGTCGCGCAACTGCCTCGTGTACGACAACGATCCGACGTTTTTGACTTCACCAATAGTTCGCGCGGCATGATTTAAAGCGTCAGGCACTCGATACGCTGCCGTTCCCGTCCGTTACCCTTCGGTAACGTGTAGCGCTTCATCGCGTGCGCAATACGCGGGCCATCGGTGCTGGTGAAGTATTCGTAAGTGACGGGGGCTTGGTTGCCGGCGACCGCCAGCGGGTTCTTGTAGGTCCGCAACTCATCGGCGATGAAGGCGTACTCATGCCGACGACCCGTGAAGTCCTGGATGGCCGTCAAGCGCTCGCCGGTGTAGGTGAGCGTGATGGCGCGCGCGTTGTTATCGGTGACGGTGCTGAGTTTGCCGCTGGTATAGGCCAAGCTCAGCGTGTTGCCGTTGCGGCTCGTGAGGGTGGTGAGCTTGGCCAGCTGACCGACCGTGCCGGCCAGATTCTCGAAGGTGTATTTGAGCCCGTTCTTGTCGGTGACTTCGTAACCGGTGGCGGTCTTGGCGGTGGTGAAAAAGAAACCGCTGGGGCGCGTGATGGCGGCGCCGACCGCGACGCCACCGGCGGTGCCGGTCACCAACATGCGCCTGCGCGCACCCGTGCCATCCAGCCATTCAAGCGTCGAGGTGAGGTTGTCGGTATCGACGCCGTCCGTCACCCCATCCGCACGCTCATCCAGAAACCGCAGCTCGTGCTCAAAGCTGTGCCGCCAGCCGTAGCCGAGGCGCCCTGGTGTCGCCCCTATCTCCAGGCTGTTGTAGGTGCGTTCAAAGACGAACGGCAAGTCGCGCGCCGCAATGACTACATCGCGCTCGGCGTGATAGAGATTGCCGGTCGCGAGGTTAACCGGATCACCGCCATAGCTGTTCAGCGGTGAGCTGCCGTTGCCGATGGCGCCGTTGCTGATGAAGCTCGGGGTGTGGCGGTTGCTCGCACCGGCGCCGGCATTGGGATTGCCTGAGGTGCGGTAGCCCGTCTGCGACACCGGGTTATAGAGGGATGACAGCGGCTCGCCAGTGGTGTAGCCGCCGGCATTCACCGACCCAGGCACCACCCCGGCGCTGAGCGCGAGCGCGAGGAGCCACAACACACGGACACGATGCGACATGGGAATGCAGTTACCTTACGCTTGGCTGAGCCCTGCGGGCAGCTTACCCCATCGGCCCGAGACACGAGGCCGTGGCCCGGATTAACCCCGTTCGATTACGACTCGTTTAATCGTGGTCTGTCCCCGATTTCAAGTTGCCGTACTTGAACGTTTCGGTTGTTGGATGAATTTAGGGATGTCCCCATTCCCCCCTAGGGATGTCCCCATTCCCCCCCACCTGAGCAGCCGGCGCATTAATAGTCACCGCTTTGGTTACCTTCTGTCTGGACGGGCCATGTGCCGGTGAATTGGCGAAGAAAAGTGTGCAAATCATCAGGCAGGCAATCCGCGTAGTCATCGGTAGGTCTCCGAATCGAGTAAGCTTTGAGTTGGGAAGGGCGACTTAATCCCGGCGTGATCAAGGGGAAGTTTAATGCGCGGGAATATTCCCGGCTAGCTGCAACGACCCAGAGCGTAGTAGGCTCCAAACTCTCAGGGCTATTCGATATCTTGCGTTCCATGGGTAATGAATCGTGAATCGGCATTGAATCGGGGACAGCCATCGAATCTCTTGGCCGTCAATTAGATGGCTGTCCCTGATTCCTGCCTGCCCAGCAGATCGTAGCTGTAACAGGTGATGGGGCGAACCGCGCCGAGCACGGTGTCGGGATAGGTCGCCTGCGCAATGCGCACGGGACGGTTCAGCGCATCGTATTGCGTGACGGTGTCTTGAGTGAGGTTATCAATGAGCCGGGTGACATTGCCGTTGGCATCGTACTCAAAGGTCGTGCAGCGGTTCTCGCCATCGCAGGTTTTCTGCAAGCGCCCATCCTGCACCGCGCCGTAGTAGATGTAGGTGGTGGTGTTGCCGTTCGGATCTAGGCGCCGGAGCTCGCGGCCTAAGCCATCAAGCGTGCGCGTGGCTTGGCGGCCTTCTTCATCAAAGGCGGCGGTCACGTGGCTTTCAGATCGCCATCGGCGCGGGGCGCGAGTCACTTCCTTGCGCCGCCGATGAGTGCTCTCGCCGCGCACACCTTGGCGGCCGACGCACAAGCGTGGCTGTCCCAACATTAGTGGCTTCGCGCTTCTATTGCCTCGCGGTCACGGGCAGTCGGATTTGTGGCTTGCCCGTAAGCCAACCAGTCGGCATTCAACCAGGCGTCGAGCGGATTTCGATTGATGGTTGTCTTCATTCTATAAATCGTGGGTGTCCCAAATTGCGCGTGAAATACCCGCGAGCGCCCATTACCCCGGTTCAAAACGTGGTAGCAGATATCCGCTGCGATGGTCCGTGCCGTCCTTGGCATGACCGAACGATAAC
>JAYTEX010000270.1:0-7108 GCA_043734785.1 Pseudomonadota bacterium
ATCCACGAGTCGCGCGCGCAAATCTACAAAGAGCTGAACGAGTTCATCCTGTTCAGCGATCCGCTCAAGCAGAAGGAATACACCCAGTTCGCGCTGGACAACATCGCGGTGGTAGGGGACCCGGCGCTCCGCGCCAAGCTGACGCCGAGCCATCCCTTCGGCTGCAAGCGCCCACTGTTCTCCAATCTCTACTACCCGGTGTTCAACCTGCCGCAGGTCGAACTGGTGACCGCCAAGATCGAGCGCTTGAACCAGCACGGCGTGGTGACCGCCGATGGCGTCGTGCGTGAAGTCGATACCGTCGTCCTCGCGACCGGCTTCAAGGTCACCCAATACCTGTCGGCCATTGAGGTCAGTGGCCGAGATGGCCGGCGCCTCGACGACGCCTGGAGCGATGGCGCGCAGGCCTACCTCGGCATCACCACCAGCGGATTCCCGAACCTGTTCATGCTCTACGGGCCGAACACCAATAACGGCTCGATTATCTCGATGCTGGAAATTCAGGTTGACTACATCGTGCGTCAGATCAAGCGTCTCGAGCGTGAGCAGCTGGCCTTCATCGATCTGCGTCCGGAAGTGGAGAAGCGCTACAACGATTCGATGCAGCAGGAGATCCGCGCAGTGGAAGTATGGGCCGCCGACTGCGGCAACTATTACAGTGCGAGTTCGGGTCGCATCGTCACGCAGTGGCCGCATACCATAGATGAGTTTGCCGCGCGCATGGTGCGCCCGGACGAGGAAGTCTACGACGCGAAGCGCGCGGTGGCCTGAATCGGCGCCCGGAAGCGCGGTCACGTGCGCAAGATTGCAAGGGTTTTTGGCGATGCGATCCCACGTGAAGGGTCGTTGGCGAGCAGAGAATCGCGGGGTCGGCGTCGTTGATGCGCCGACGATTTCGATGGATGTCCGGGATTTTCTGCACGTCAATCTGTTGCCGGAAACGATCATCCGCCACCGGCTGGCAATAATGCGCGGTCTGCGCGAGGATGGACCAGTGGCGACCTTCCCACACGAAACCCGATCGGGTTGTTGGGGTGAGCTTGACCCGATCGGGTAGGTTGGGGTGAGCTTGCGAAGCCCAACAATGAGTAGACCAGCTCGCGCGGATACTCGGATTCGCGACAACTAGTCTGACACAGGGGGCCTGACACAGGGGGCCACTCGGCGGATCATTGATGGTGGGGTTCGCGGCGCTCACCCCAACCTACCTTGAACACGCTGCCCGCATGCGCTTTGGCTGCGCTAGAAGCGACTTTTTCAGGGACGACTAAGTTAGCGCCATTCCCCTCCGTCCCCTTTTATTCTTTATATTCCACTGCTGAGGGAGACGGAAGCGGGTGCCCTTGGCGGCGCTCAAGGCACAAGTCGCGGAACCGCTCTGTAACGCGGCTCAACAGTTGCTGTGGACACGGTGTGCGGCGCTCGTCGTATCTGCGCGCCGCACCGGTGCGGTCTGATGGCGATGATAGGTGGCGAGCCAGGCCATGAAGTCCGAAGCCGGCATGGGCGGAGAGTAGTGATAGCCCTGCAGCTCATCGCTGCCATAGCTGATCAGCGCGTCGCGCTGGTCCTCGTTTTCGATCCCTTCGGCGGTTACGCGCAGTCCGAGGTTGTGGGCCAGTGCGATGGTGCTCCGTACGATGGCCTCATCGCGCGTATTGGTGATGACGTCGCGGACGAAGCTCCGGTCAATCTTGAGACACGCGATAGGCAGCCGCTTTAGATAGTTCAATGACGAGTAACCGGTGCCGAAATCGTCGAGCGCGAGTTCGACACCCCGATCACGCAGTTCCTGCAGGATCTCAAGGCTCCTTCCCATATCGCTCATGAGAATGGTCTCGGTCAGCTCAAGCTGCAGTTGACCGGCAGGAATTTCGGCCGCGCGCAGGGCCTGCTCGATGGTATCCAGCAAGTCGCTCTGAGCGAACTGGGCCGCTGATAGATTGACGCATATCTGAAAGCCAGGTTCGAGGTCCGGCTGCCACTGCGCGAGCTGTCGACAGGCTTCCTCCAGCACCCACTTTCCAACCGGCACGATGATGCCGGTGTCCTCGGCGAGCGGGATGAACTGGTTCGGCCCGATCAGTCCAAGTTCGGGATGTTGCCATCGAATCAGTGCCTCGGCCCCGCTGACTCGCCCGGATATGGCGGCAATCTTCGGCTGATAATACAGACGGAACTCTCCACGATCGAGCGCCCGCGAAAGTGAGGCCTCCATGTTCAGGCGCTCGATCGCGCGGGTGTTCATTTCCTCGGTGAAGAAGCTGTAGCCGTTACGGCCCTCTTTCTTCACCTGGTACATTGCCATATCCGCATGCTTGAGCAGACTCTGCTCGTCGAGACCGTCATCGGGATAGATGGCGATTCCAATGCTACCGGATATCAACACTTCGTTTCCTTCGATGACGAATGGCTTCTTGAGTTGCGCAAGAATGCGTCGGGCTGCGCTGCTGGCGTGCTCGGGCCGATCGAGCTCCGACAGCAGCACGACAAACTCATCGCCTCCGAGGCGCGCCAGGGTCGGATCGTCTTCCGCAGCCATCCGCCCGATCGAGTCGGATCGGCGCAATGTTTTGCCCAGGCGCTGAGACACCTGGCGCAGGAGATCATCACCAACGTGGTGACCCCAGCTGTCATTGATGCGTTTGAACTGATCGAGATCGACGAACATCAGCGCCATACGGCGATTCTTGCGCTGTGAAATGGCCAGCGCCTCGGACAGGCGTTGCATGAAAAAGGCGCGATTCGGCAACTGTGTGACGGTATCGAAGAATGCCAGTTCATGAATGCGCGCCTGTGTGGCACGGTGTTCGGTCACGTCTTGCAGGGTACCGCGGGCACCGACCACCTGCGTCGCTGCGTCGGTCAGGAACTCGATTTCCTGATGAAGGTGCAGATCATGTCCGTTCGTATCGCGGATTCGAAAATCGATATCGTAGGCTGCGCCGTTGCGTAGCCCGTCCTCAAAGGCTGCACGTACCCGCTGTCGGTCTTCGGCACAAATAGCCGCGAAGAAATCCTCCATCGTTGCGGGCATCCGTCCGCGCTGCGCGAACAGGATTGCGCCGACTTCGTCGGAGCTGCCGAGGTAACCGGTTTGACGCGAATACTCCCAGGCGCCAAGCCGCGCGATGCGTTGAGCATGTGCCAGGTTGGACTCGCTATGGCGCAGCCGTTCCGCCAGTTGTTGCGCACGGATAAGGAACTGCAAGCGGTAGATCATCAGATGGAAGTTGATTGGCTTGACGATGAAATCTGTCGCGCCAGCTTTGTAGGCGGTATCCACCGAGCTCAAGTCATCGTGGCCCGTTACCATCACTATCGGTAAATGCGCCGCTTGCCCATGACTGCGCAAGCGGCGGCAAACCTCGAAGCCGTCGATGCCGGGCAGACCGACGTCCAACAACAGGATGTCTGGCACACAGACCTCGATGGCGGCCAGGCATTCTTCACCACTGTCTGCTTCATCGACCTCGAAGCCGGCTTCCTCAAGATAATCGGTGACCGCGATACGGATCACGACATCATCATCGACGACCAGCGCGCGCGGTGGTTTCTGGTGGGGGCCTTTCATAGGCACAGCCCAGGATAGCGTTCGCGCAGACTTCTCTGCACGCCCGCAAACATGGCAATCGCATCCGGGACGAGCTCCACGGCCAGGCTCTTGTTACCGTTGCGACAGGCCTCCTCAATTTCGCGACACAGCGTCGAGAGCATCTCGGCGCCGACCACGGCGCTGCTCGATTTGAGCGCGTGCGCACCATTGCGTACGCCCTCGAAATGGCCTTGCGCCAGGCTTGCACCCATCTGCTGGATGATAGCGGCCGATTGCTCCTGGTAGGCGCACACCACGCGCTTCAGCACACCCGCGCGGCCGCTCTTTTCGCGCGCCTCAAAGTGGGCTAGGGCTTCAGGGTTGAGCAGCTGAGCATTGGTGGCCGCGCCTGTCGTGTCAGCGGCTGAAATCGGCGCCGGCACCATGCAGGCCGCAGCCGGCTCCGGCGCGTCAATTTCGACATCATGAGCGGGCGGCAACCAGCGCGAAAGCCGTGCGTATAGCTCTTCCGCCTTGAACGGTTTGGACAGGTAGTCGTCCATGCCCGCCGCAAGACACCGCTCGCGGTCGCCTTCGAGTGCATTCGCCGTCAACGCGACTATCGGTACATGATCACCACCGCGCCCCTTCTCCATGGAGCGGATGGTCGCGGTGGCGAGGAAGCCGTCCATCACCGGCATCTGGCAGTCCATAAACACCAGGTCGTAGCGTCTGGCATTGAGCGCATTGACTGCCTGCAGCCCATCGGCCGCGATTTCTACTTCGAGGCCGTCGATACTGAGCAGGTCAAGAATGACTTCCTGATTGACGAGATTGTCCTCAGCGACAAGGATGCGACCGCGTACGTGTGGCACCGATGTGGACGCGCTGGGAGCAGCCTGTGCGGGCGCGGGCTCACCGCACCGCACACGACGCAGACAACGGTATAGGTCCAGGTGTCTTGCAGGCTTCGTCAGGTAATGTGTGATCCCGTTTTCCCGATACTGATCGGTGCTCAATTGATCGCTCATCGAACTCAGCATGATCTGGATCGGAGTAGGGATGGTGTAGTCATCGACAATTCGGCGAGCCAGTTCGAGGCCATCCATGCCCGGCATGTGCATATCGAGGATCACAAGTTCGAAGGGCTGTCCGGCCCTAGCCGCAAGCTGCAGCCGTTCGAGCGCGTTCTCTCCATTGAACGCCGTCTCGAATATGCAGCCCCAGTGTCCAAGCTGGTCGTGGTAGATAGCCCGGTTGGTTTCGTTATCATCGACCGCCAGCACGCGCATACCGCGGAGTGCATCCGGCGTCTCGTCTTCCGGATACTGAGCGGAGTCGCGTCGCATACAGACCGTGAACCAGAATGTGGAGCCCTTGTCGAGCTCGCTTTCGACGACGATCTGCCCCCCCATGTAGCACGCAAGCTGGGAGGCGATGGCGAGACCGAGGCCCGTGCCGCCATAGCGACGCTGGGTTGTGCCATCGGCCTGGGTGAATGCGTCGAAGATATGAGCTCGTGCCGCAGGGGCAATGCCGATACCGGTGTCCTGCACGTCCAAGCGCATCACTACCCGGCCATCCTCGTGTTCGTGTTCGACCTTCACATAGATGATAACTTCGCCGCTGGACGTGAACTTCAGCGCGTTGCCTACGAGGTTGGTGAGGATCTGGCGCAGGCGGCCGTCGTCGCCAATGAGGCGGGTGGGCATGCTGACCGGCAGTACGGCTTTGAGTTCGACGCCGCGCTGTTGGGCGTTCTCGGCGTACAGTTCGACCAACTCTTCGACGACGTCACGCAGGTCGAAGGGCGAGTCGTGCAATTCAAGTTTGCCAGATTCGATCTTGGAGAAATCCAGGATGTTGTTGATGACGCGCAGCAATGCGTCGATGGAATTGCGTATGGTGACCGCGCAGCGATGCTGCTTCGGGGTGAGTTCGGAGCGCATGAGGATCTCATTCATCCCCAGCACACCGTTGATCGGCGTTCGAATCTCATGGCTCATGTTGGCGAGAAACTCGGATTTCGAGCGGCTCGCCGCCTCGGCAACCTGTCGCGCACGAGCGAGCTCGGTCTGCGATTCCCGCAGCGCACTCATCATCATTGCCGAATTCACTAGCGCGTCGGCCTGGGCGATGCTGAGTTCTTCCAGACGCTCGTGTTCAGAATTTAATTCCGCGCTCAGGGGGCTCAGTATCGCTCGCATCTCGATGCCAACGGGGCCCTCAACGCGAGCGGCCAGCGTGGCCAGGCGCGCCAGCGCTGGAGAATGTGTACCGCCTTCGGAAGATGGGGCGTCCTGCCAGTGTGCTGTCGCGGGGGGTAGCGCGGCCATGAGAGGGCGGGATTCAGGTGGCACGCTTGCGTACACAGATCGTTATCTCATTTGCGTTCGCTTCAAGGCTCCGCAGTTCATGCCCGGTACGGCGGCACCAGGACTTCACGTCGAGCTCGAACGCGCGGTCACTGGCGACCGCGATGAGCTCCTCGTCATCGACCATGTTGCGAATTTCTTCGTTCAGACGAACGATGGGAGTCGGGCATTTCAGACCCCGAAGGTCAACAGAGCGTGCGTCGGACATGTGAGGTACTCCTAAAATGGGGTTCAGATGAACAGTGTGGTATTGCCGCTCGCGGCAAGGTCGGCGAACTTTACGGCGCCGCAATATTGCAAACCAGGGTAATCAATCAGTTCCTCGCGGCGGATGCCCATCAGGTCCATCGACATCTCGCAGACATATATCTGGATACCAAGGCCCACTGCCTGATCGATCAACGCAGGCAGAGCGGATATGTTCTTGCGCTTCATCTCGCGCCCCATCAGGAATCGACCGGCACCGACCATATCGAGACGGGATAGCGCGCGCCGCCCGAGCCCCCCCGGCAGGAGCATTCCGAAGGCGCGTTCCACCAGGGGCTTGCCGCGCATCGTCGTGCGCGCTTTAAGCGCGGCGGCGCCCCAGAAGGTGAAGAACATCGACACCGTCAGGCCGGACGCGGCAGCACCGTTCGCTATAGTGAACGCGGCCAGCAGCTTGTCGAGTTCGCCACTGAAGACCAGCAACGTCATCGCATTGGCATCCGGGGCCTTAGCGAGGCGAGCTTCCAGCTGCGCAATTCGGTGCTCCAGCTGCGCCGATGCTGGTTCAATCGACGACTGCAGTGCCGTGGTGGTCATAGGTTTGCTCGCAGTTAGAAAGATTTTTACGCCAGAGTACCTATCGGCGGCCGCGTGTCCCTTCTTGAGTGTCGAGCGCGGTCGCGCTTCGGCGGCTGTCTGGTTGGCTGGCCCTAGGTAGTCGTCCCTGAAAAAGTGATTCTGCTCGATAAAGAAAGGGGCAAGATCTAAACCTTGCAAGGTTTGTAGGTTTAGCAGACCGAAAGCTTGCAAGATCGCGCGCAAACACGAAACCCGATTGGGTAGGTTGGGGTGAGCTTGCGAAGCCCAACAGTGAGTAGACCAGCTCGCGCGGATACTCGGCGGATCATTGATGTTGGGGTTCGCGGCGCTCACCCCAACCTACCTTGAACACGCTGCCCGCATGCGATTTGGCCGCGATAGAAGCGACTTT
>JAYTEX010000271.1:0-2899 GCA_043734785.1 Pseudomonadota bacterium
CCACTGTCGACCCGCACCCCTGGGCCGCCAGCGGGCTCATAGGCCTCGATCACCCCACTGCTTGGATGCGTACTGCCATCAGCAGTCAAGGATTCAGCATTAATTCGCAGTTGGATCGCGAAACCGCGCGGCGCCGGCGGTGGCGTCGCGAGACCGAGGGTGGCAAGCGTGGTGCCGTTCGCCACCTCGAATTGCAGCGCGACCAGGTCTAGCCCTAGCACTTCTTCGGTCACTGTGTGTTCAACCTGTAAGCGTGGGTTGGCTTCGATAAACCAATAGCGCGCGGTGACCGGCTCAATCAGAAATTCAAAGGTGCCGAGACCGCGATAATTGACCGCAGCCGCCATGCGACAGGCCGCTGCGAGTAAGCCCGCGCGCAACTCGCTGCTCAATCCGGGTGCCGGGGCAATTTCGATTAATTTCTGGTGGCGCCGTTGTAGACTGCAATCGCGCTCCCACAGATGCACGATCCCACCCTGCCCATCGCCCAGGATCTGAACTTCGACATGGCGTGTGCGCGCGACGAATCGCTCCGCGTACAAGGTGCCATCGCCAAATGCCGCGCGCGCTTCTTCCGCGCAATGTGCGAACGCCATGGCGCGATCGATGCCCGGCCACAACACCCGCATGCCGCGCCCACCGCCACCCGCAGCCGCTTTGATGACGGCCGTCGCATCGCTGCCCAGTGTGGCGATGAAGCTTGCGAGATCGTTGGCATGCGGGAGCGCGGCCGAGCCTTCGAGGACCGGGACGTTGTGTGCCTGCGCCAGCGCACGCGCCGCGATCTTGTCACCGAACAACGCAAGCTGGGGGGATGTCGGCCCGACAAAGACCAGCCCTGCTGCCTCGCAACGCGCCGCGAACCCAGCGCTCTCGGCGAGAAAGCCGTAGCCGGGATGGATCGCCTCACACTGTGTCGCCAGCGCTGCGCTCACTAAGGCAGACTCGTCGAGATACGCCCGTGCGCCACGGCCGATCAGTGGCACACGCGCGCTCGCGCGCAGCCAATGTGGCCCATCGCGGTCGTCTTCGCTCGCCACCGCCACGGGTTCGATCCCGAGATCCTGCGCGGTGCGCGCAATGCGCACGGCAATTTCGCCACGGTTGGCGATCAATACTCGTGTGATCATCCGGCCTCCCTCAATTTCTGGTTAACCGGGTTTAGTGCTGTGCACATTCAACACATTAGGGGGTGCCACAAACGTATCCGCGCGCGCCACCGCCCAGAATACTTTGAACACCGGCAGGTCTGGCACGGTGTTAAGCAATTCGCCCGGTTTCGCCCATAAATGCAGCGCGGCGAGTGAGCGCACTTCGGTCGAGGATACCCGGCGGATCACATGTTCGGGCCCGAGTTGGCTAGGATGGTTCAGACCTGCGGCGGCCAGTAACTCCATCAGCGCGTGTAGCGTGCTCTGATGAAACTGATAGACACGCTCGGCTTTATCCGGCACTACCAACGCGCGCATGCGCCGCGGATCCTGGGTGGTCACGCCGGTCGGGCAATGTCCGGTATGACAGGTCTGCGCTTGCAGACAGCCCAGCGCGAACATGAAACCGCGCGCCGCGTTGCACCAGTCGGCGCCCATCGCAATGGTGCGCGCGATATCGAAGGCGGTGACGATTTTGGCGGATGCGCCGATTTTGATCTTGTTGCGCAGATTCACCCCCACCAAGGTGTTGTGCACCAGCATCAACGCTTCGCGCAGCGGCGCACCCACGTGATCGGTGAATTCCAATGGTGCCGCTCCAGTGCCGCCCTCGCCACCGTCAACGACAATGAAATCCGGCGTAATGCCCGTTTCGAGCATCGCTTTGACGATGCCGAACCACTCCCACGGGTGGCCAACGGCGAACTTGATCCCGACCGGCTTGCCGCCCGCCAGAGCGCGCAACGTCGCGACGAATTGCATCATCTCAAGTGGGGTGGAGAACGCCGAGTGCCGGGCTGGCGAGAGGCAGTCCACGCCTATTGGCACCCCGCGCGTAACGGCGATTTCTAACGTGACCTTCGCGCCCGGCAGCACGCCACCGTGTCCTGGTTTCGCTCCTTGCGAGAGCTTTATCTCGATCATCTTCACCTGATCGATTGTGGCGTTATCCTTGAACCTGACGGCGTCAAAGCGCCCCTGATCATCCCGGCAGCCAAAATAGCCCGAACCAATTTCCCACACCAGATCGCCGCCATTTTGCCGATGATGACACGAGATCGAGCCCTCACCGGTATCGTGGTAGAAGTCGCCACGTTGGGCGCCGGCATTCAAGGCAAGGATTGCGTTGGCCGACAGCGCGCCGAAACTCATGGCCGAGATATTGAATACGCTGGCGCTATAGGGCTGCGTGCACGCTGGCCCGCCGACGTCGATACGGAAATCGTGGTGCGCGATATCGACTGGCGCCATCGAATGATTGATCCATTCGTAGTGCGGCTGGTAGACGTTCAACTGCGTGCCAAACGGTCGCTTGTCGGCAACCCCTTTGGCGCGCTGGTAGATGATGGAGCGTTGCGAGCGCGAATACGGCAGTTCTTCGGTATCGGACTCGAGAAAATACTGCCGAATCTCGGGGCGAATGTATTCGAAAAAGAAGCGTAAGTGCGCCAGTACCGGATAGTTACGCCGAATCGATTGCCGATCCTGCGTGTAATCAAAAACGCCCACCAACCCCAGAAAGCCGAACACTAGCGCCGGCCAGATCCACCAAGAGGACCACGCCAGCAATGCGCCCGACACGACGCTCGCGGCTACACAAATTGCCCACGCCCAGTACCGCTGTGGCAGGATTGAATCGACAGCGTTGAGCATCTGGGTCCCCTTCCGAAGCTGGGTTTTTAAGGGATGATAACAGTGTTGTGAACCGGCAGCCTTGTCCAACGGGGTATGAGTCTGAACGAGGCCCG
>JAYTEX010000272.1:0-10256 GCA_043734785.1 Pseudomonadota bacterium
CACGTCTCGCCTTACGCGGATGCCGAACGTAAAGTCGGCTTGATTCGACCGCGCGGCAAGGTGATCCTGGATACTTGCGGTGGCCTTGGCTATTTTGCCGCGTGGTGTTTGCAGGGTCAGGCCCAACAGGTGCTTTCTTACGAAAAGAGTCCCGCCGTGATTTGGCTGCGCAGCCTCAACCCCTGGTCGCCTGAGATTGGCAGTGGCTTGACGTTGACGGAGGGCGACATTGCCACGGAGATCGCTGTGCTTGCCGACGAATCGGTCGACGCCGTTTTGCACGACCCGCCGCGGTTCGGGATCGCCGGAGATCTCTACTCGCAACGCTTTTATGACCACCTCGCCAGGGTGCTCAGGCGCAAAGGCAAGTTGTTTCACTACACCGGCACGCCCAACGCACTCACGAGCGGGCGCGATTTACCCAACGAGGTCGCAAAGCGTTTGCGCCACGCGGGTTTTGTCACGGCGTTCAATGGTGACGGGGTGTTGGCGGTAAAGCATTAAAAATGAGTCTGAAATAAAATGTTTCGCGTCTAACCATGACCTTCACCGAACTTGATATACATCCCGATCTCGTCGTGGCCCTTGCCAAGCAGCAAATCAGTGAACCCACGGCGATTCAGGTCGCGGCGCTGCCGGTATTGTTGGCGGGCAAAGATGCCTATCTGCACGCCGAAACCGGTACTGGCAAGACGCTCGCCTATCTGCTCCCGATTTTCTGCCGGCTCGATGCCGAACAGGCGGCGACGCAGGCCGTGATCGTCGCGCCGACGCACGAACTGGCCATTCAGATTCAGCGCCAGTGCTGCGATCTCGCGCAGAGTGCCGGCTGGCCGATCCGTTCGCTGCTGCTCATCGGCGGCACTTCGATGGATCGACAGATCGACAAGCTGAAGAAGAAGCCACACCTTGTCGTCGGTTCGCCGGGCCGCATCCGTGACCTGCTCAGCATGGGCAAGCTAAAGGCGCAACACCTCAGGAGCATCGTCATCGACGAGGCGGACCGCCTGCTGGACGAGGAGAGCCTGCCCGCCATTCGCGCGATCATCCAGGCTGCCCCACGCGCGCGGCAGTTGATTTTCGCGTCTGCCACCCAAGAGTTACAACGCGCGGAGACGATCGCGGCGCTCGCGCCCGAACTCGTTATGTTGCAGACCGGTGCCGCTGCGGTAAACGAGAACATCGAGCATCTATATTTAGTCTGCGAAGCACGCGATAAGCCGGAAGTACTGCGAAAACTTCTGCACGCGCTCCTGCCCGATCGCGCGATGGTCTTCGTGCACCGCAACGAGACGGCCGAGGCGGTCGCGGCGAAACTGATCCATCAGCAGATTCCGGTCGCGGACCTCAGTGGCGCCTTGCACAAACAGGCCCGCAAGC
This sequence comes from Pseudomonadota bacterium, assembly GCA_043734785.1. Classification (GTDB taxonomy): domain Bacteria; phylum Pseudomonadota; class Gammaproteobacteria; genus CAIKBL01. Next base: position 1,381 of record JAYTEX010000272.1, read on the forward strand.
AGGCGATGGATGACTTCCGCAGTGGTGAGGTGCGCGTGCTGATCGCCTCCGACGTGGCCGCGCGCGGGCTCGACATCAAGGACGTCACGCATATCTTCAACCTCGACGTTCCGACCGAGAGCAAGGCGTATCTGCATCGGGTTGGCCGCACCGCCCGCGCCGGCGCGCAAGGGCTTGCGATTACGCTGTTTACCGCAGACGAAGTCCGGCTGGTCCGTCGCTACGAACAGGAACTGGGCATCGTCATGCAGCGTGTACGGGTGCGCGACGGGCGGGTGACCACGGCGCTCGGGTGATTCCGATCCTGGGCGACCGGCGCGGGCGCGCGTATTCTACGGCTTCACCCGTTGCTGCCTGCGTCGGCTTTTACTTCTGCGGCGGGCTTCAATCGCTCCTCTAGCGCGCTGCGTTCATCCAGTGCGGCCAGCACCTCATTCGGATTCATCGACTGCTGTAGTGCTGTCGCATCAGGGTCGTGGCGATCCCTGACATTGGGCAAATCGCGCCTCAGCTCTTCCAGCAGGTGGATTAGCTTGGCGGCCTTCTGCTCGGTCAGTAATGTCACTTTCAAGTCCAGATGCGCCCGCTGTTCCTCTAGCTTGGCGAGTCGCTCCTGCTTGATCAGCACCACGATCGCGGTCAGCAACGCACCCAGACCGGTAATTCCTTGCAGCCAGTGAAACGGCACCGGATCGAATTCGGCCATGTCAGCCTGGTGCAAGACGACGTTGGCGAGGATCCATAGCGCGACAAATAGCACAATGAAGCCTACAAAAGCCGGCTGCCCGATCACACGACTGATGCGTTCCAGAATCCGTTGCGAGCGGCTGATCTTTTGATCCTCTCGTGCGTAGAAATCTAGGACGGCCTCGATATTTTGGGTGAGCTGATCACGATCAGTTTCCAATGGCGTGTCCTGGGCATTTGGAGGCAACGCTGGCGCAGCGGTAGGTTTCGAATTCATCAGAGCATTTTACCGGATTCGGCAGAGCTTAAACCCGGCGAACCCGCTCGCTATTGACTGGCTGGTGTCCGACGGAGTGTAGGCGCTGGCCGACATTGCGCGACTCTCAGCGCGGGCTCGCGAGGTGTGGATGGATCCGGCCAATGACTACTGGGTGAGTGGCGAGTGTTTGGGAGATGTCTATTCTGGATGGTCTTTTGGCGCCACTGGAGAGCGTTATCGTCGCTGCAGGATTCCAGAATCTCGCCCCCGCAGGGCATTACTGAGCGGCCTTGGGGCGAGTTGTTGCCACATCCCACACGAGCGGCAATCCATCGACGACACCGACGAGGCCGCCGCGAAAGCGGATTTCCGCGCCCGGTGCGATCTCGAATTCGGGGATGCGCACCAGCCATTCCTCTAATGTAATCCGTATCTCGGTGCGCGCGAGACGAGCGCCCGGACACAGATGGGGTCCGTTACCGAAAGTCGCGTGTTCGGAGGCGCTTCGGCGAAAATTGACGGTAAGCGCGTCGGGATTCAGTCTCTCATCCGTGCCGACCAATGGGGTTGGAATCGCGACCATATCGCCCTTGCGCAACTGGACGCCGTCATACTCGATGTCGTTCCTCACTTCCCGGGCGAGGCTAACGACCGGAAAGCGGCGGAGCAGCTCTTCGACCGCGCTCGGGATGAGTGCGGGGTCTGCTATCAATTCGCGCCGATGCCCGGGATTACGCGCGAGGAACAGCAGCACGAAACCGAGGAAATTGACCACCGTGTCGAGCCCGCCTAGCAGCATCTGCATGCACAGACTCAACATTTCCGGTTTGGTGAGTGCGCGACCGTCTACCTTGCCATTGATGATGCGGCTCAGCATATCTTCACCGTCACCACCATAACGCACGTCGATATGCGGCTCCAGGTAGTCATAGAGGTGTTGCTTGGCGTCCCGATAACTCATGCTGCCATCCGGGTGCACAATCTGATCGGTCCAGTATTTTATTTTAGAGACGTCAGCTTGCGGCAGATTCACCATGCTCATGAAAATCTGCACGGGAAGGATTTCGGCATACGCCGTTGTGAAGTTGCATTGCCCAGCGGCGCGCACCTGCTCGATCAGTGCGCCTGCCAGCCGACGAATCGTACCCTCCATGCCACTGACGATTTTAGGTGCCAGGCTGGTATTGAGCAGCAGGCGGTATGGGCGATGGGCGGGCGGGTCCAGCACGACGGGGAGCATCTGGTGCTGCTCGCCGACGGATTTCGGAACCAGCATCACGCGACAGGAGAAGCGTTCGTAATCGGCGAAGACCTGCGCGATCATCTCGCCGCGGGTCGCCATCCAATGTCCACCGTTATGCGGTGTCCATACGAGATCAGGGATGCCCGGCGCATGAAGCTTTAGCCAAGCTTCATGAAATCCGTGTTCCACACCCGGTGGATTGTACAAATCGAAATCTATCAGGCGATCGGCCGGCACGTTGGTCGGGCGATCGGTCAGCAAATCAGGATCCACGGTAGCGATCTCCGTTCGACGACATGGCGTGTCGGGCCAGGGGGTGTCGGGCTAGGGGCCAGGCATCACCCGGCGTTTGGCGCCCGCTCATTTTCGGGTTTATCTGCGGTCAATAAACACCCGCTCTTTGCCAATCCACATGGCGGATCTCGGGAAATCGATGAACTTGGTCTCGTCTGCAATGGCGAGTTCCATCGCGCGCGTGGCTTCCGGAACGTTGGCCATCGTCATTAAATCGGCGCGGTTGAACCAAGCCTCGGCGTGGCCGGTGTAGGGCGCCACACGTGTACCACGCGGTCCGGTCAGTTGCACCTCCAGTTCATGGTGATGGTAGTGAACCTGCAGGTAACGCTGCATACGAAACCCGGCCGAGACGCCGCGGATAAGCGGTCCGTGATTGGTTCGCCAGTACGCCTGGGCCTCATCGAGGGTCTGCCCGGTTAGATGGCGCAAACAAAAGAAGAGTTTGACCAGCGGACTGTGTTCGGTCGCCACCATATATTCGGTCGGGTTCACCTGCGGGTACTCGTGCGCAAACCACAAGGGAGAGTTCGGCAGGTCGATAAAATTACTTTCGTCTTGGAGCAATTCCAAAGCCGCCGCCTGCCCGGCCTTGGTGCCAAAGGCCTGGAACGCTTCGGGACTGGTCCACCACAGTTCTGCCACGCCGTCATAGGGTGGCTCCATGCCGCCACGCGCCTCGGCCAGCGCCGCGTTGATCGGGTCATCGAGCGTATGGAGCTGTATATACCGATGGATTGCCAGTGTCGTTGAATGACGCGCCACCAGCGGGCCGTGGACCTCCCGCCAATATTGCTGAAAATCTTCCCGGGACATACCGGGCTTTCTACGGAGCGCGAATTCTAAACGGATCATGATGTCCTCCTCGTTTGGTTTCGAGCGAGCGGGCGACTGATGAGTGTTTGCTGATACCCACTACAGCCTGAAAGCATTGTGCTTGAATAAGACCCTGGCCAACAGGGTGATCTCCCGGTGCCGTAGAAAAATCAAGCACTGTTTTACAGACCATCCAAGTGAGTCGCTGCTGAAGTTTATCCCTAAAGCGTCAGCTGCTAGCGCTCGAACTCACCCGGTGTTGCGTAACCCCGCCGCCAGGCCATTAATCGAAATCAAGATGCCGCGCTGCAGCCGCTCGATGCCAGGGTCGCCCTCGCGACGCTCCCGATAGCGGCGCATCAGCTCGACCTGCAGGTGGTTCAGCGGATCGAGGTAGGGGAAGCGATGCTCAATGGAGCGCGCGAGCGAGGGGTTCGACTGCAACCGCTGTGCTTCGCCGGTGATCAGCAACAGCGCCTCTTGGGTGCGCTGCCACTCAGTCTGTATCAGGCCGAAGATCTTCTTGCCGAGGCGCCTGTCTTCCACGAGTTCGACATAGCGCGCCGCAATCCCGAGGTCACTCTTGGCCAGCACCATGTCCAGGTTGGAGAGCAAGGTGCGGAAAAACGGCCACTGCCGGTGCATCCGCCGGAGCAACCCGAGGCGCTCCTTGCGCAGCTTGGAATCTGTGCCGAGAAAGCCCTCAATCGCCGAGCCGAAGCCATGCCAACCGGGCAGCGCCACCCTACACTGGCCCCAGCTGAAGCCCCATGGGATCGCGCGCAAATCCTCAATGGCCTGGGTGGCCTTGCGCGAAGCGGGGCGCGAACCGATGTTGAGCTCGGCAATCTCGCGGATCGGCGTGGCGCTAAAGAAATAGTCGGTGAAGCCCGGGGTCTCGTAGATCAGTTTGCGGTAGGCGGCCATGCTGATCTGACTGATCACATCGGCGGCCGCCAGGAACGCCTGCGGCGCACTCTGGGTCGGGTGCAGCAAGGTGGCCTCGAGCGTGGCGGCCACCAAGGTTTCCAAGTTGCGCAGACCGATCTCGGGGTGCGCATACTTGGATGCGATCACCTCCCCTTGTTCAGTCAGGCGGATCTGGCCATTCACGGTGCCGGGCGGCTGCGCCAGGATGGCCTGGTAGCTCGGGCCGCCGCCGCGCCCGACAGTGCCACCGCGACCGTGGAACAGACGCAGCGTGATGCCATGCGAGTGACCCAATTGGGCGAACAACTCCACCAGCGCGATCTCTGCGCAATAAAGTTCCCAGTTGCTGGTGAACATGCCGCCGTCTTTGTTGCTATCGCTGTAGCCGAGCATGATGTCTTGCTCGTGGCCCGAAGCCTTGATCATTTCCGCCACGCCTGGCAACGCATAAAACGCCCGCATGATCGGTGCGGCCTGGCGCAAGTCGGCGATCGTCTCGAACAGCGGCACGACGATCAGATCGGCCACGGCCCCCTCGCCGAGCGCGCCGCGCACCAGGCCAACTTCCTTGAGCAGCACCAGCACCTCGAGCAAATCGCTCACCTCCTCGGTGTGCGAGATGATGTAGTGGCGCAGCGACTCGCGGCCGAAGCGGTGCAGGAGCGTTGCCGCTGCCTCAAAGATCGCTAACTCACCGACGCTGTGCGCGCTGTAGCGAGCGGTGCGTACCCGCAATGGTCGCGCTTCATCCAGCAGGCGCAGTAGTAGTGCGCAGCGGGCGTCCTCGGTGAGGGCACCGTAATCCGGCTCGATCTTCGCGACCTTCAGCAGTTCCGCCACCACCGCTGCGTGCTGGTCGGAACTCTGGCGCAGGTCGACCGTCGCGAGATGAAAGCCGAACACCTGCACCGCGCGCGTCAGCGGCGCCAGCCGCGGTGCCACCACCGCGGCAGCATGGTGTGCGCGCAGCGAGATCTCGATGGTGTTCAGGTCACTGAGGAATTCGCTGGCCGCACCATACGGGTTCTGCGGCGACACCGCGTGCCGTAGCGCCTCGGTACCGGTGAGCGCGTGCAAGGTCGCGGCGAGCCGCGCGTAAACGCCGATCAGCGCACGGCGGTAGGGCTCGTCTTCGCGGTGCACGTTCTGGTCGGGTGAACGTGCGGCGAGCGCCTGCATCTCGAGCGTTACCACACACAGGCTGGCCGACATCGACAGCTCGGCGCCGAGCTCGTGCACTTCGGTCAAATAAAAGCGCAGCACCGTCTCGCACTGGCGCGCGAGCGCCATGTGCAGCGTGTCGGCAGACACATTTGGATTGCCATCGCGATCACCGCCGATCCAGTTGCCCATGCGGAAGAAGCTCGCGATCTCGTGGCCCGGCAGCGCGGTCTCGATCTCACGGTAAAGGCGCGGGATCTGGCGCAGGAAGGTGGTCTGGTAGTACGACAGCGCGTTCTCGATTTCATCGGCCACAGTGAGCTTGGCGGTGCGCAACATACGCGTCTGCCACAGCTGCGTGACTCTGGCGCGCAGCAATGTTTCGTTCTCGGCCCGTTCGCGCGCGGTGCACAGCGCGTCGCGCGCGCCGATCAACTGAGCCACGGCATGCTCGGCATCTAGGATGCTCTTGCGCTGCACCTCGGTGGGGTGTGCGGTCAGTACCGGCGCGATGTAGGCATGCCGCAGCGTGCGTGCAATGTCGCTCGCGCGGATATTCGCCTGCGCGAGACGCTCGAAACTGAAGGCTAGCGAGCCTTCCTGGAGGTGCCCTTGCTGCTCGTGATGCTCACGCCGGCGCACGTGATGCCGGTCTTCCGCAATGTTGGCCAGGTGTGAAAAATAGCTGAACGCGCGGATCACACTCACCGTCTGATCCCCGCTCAAGTTCTTTAGCAGGCGATCCAGGGCGCGACCCGCCTGGGTGTCGCGCTTAAGCCGGTAGGCCACCGAGAGCTGGCGCACGCGCTCGACCAGCTCGAAGGCGTCCTTGCCCTCCTGCTCGCGGATCACTTCGCCGAGGATGCGCCCGAGCAGGCGGATATCCTCCACCAGTGGCAGGTTCTTGGCGGTGGCGGTGGCACCGGCTGGGCGGGGTGCAGGTCGCGGTGACACAGTGGCACGGGGCATGGTGTTCTCGTTGGGAGTCGCGAACTGCAGCAGTCAAGCCCGACCGGCGCGATTCAGGGGTGCGGTCCCCACGGGGCCGCCGTCAGCAGCTTGACCTCTTGCGAGACCAGCAACGGACGAAATTTGGCGGCGAAGTCTGCCATAAAGTCTGGGTTGGCATACAACGCGGCCCAATGCGCGCGACGATCGGCATCGTCGTTGAACTTCCAGAGGTGGACCAGTTGATTGATCATGCCGGTGTCGGCTTGGAAGTAACCGATTAATTTCTTGTCCAAGCCACTTTTCTGGAGGATCGGGTAGCCGAGTTCGGTATAGAGCTTGACCGCCTCGCCCATCTTGCCGACCTGCAGCGTGTAGGTTCGCATTTCGTAGATCACCATGCTGTTCATCCTGTGGGAGTTGAGAGAGTGTCGTTCTATCACGACTGCGGGGGTGTGAGCCATCCACCGCGGCGCACTGGCTTGCCGACGGCTATTCCTCCGGTGGTCCGCGCCAGGCCTTGATCCGCGCGCGCTGCGACTTGGCTTCCAAGCGACGCTCCTTGGAACCTTTGGTCGGCCGTGTGGGCTTGCGGGGCTTGGGCAAAACCGCAATCGAGAGAATTAAGTCGCGGAGTCGGGACCGCGCGTCCTCGTGATTCTGCTCCAGGCTGCGGTATCGCTGCGCCTTGATGATGAGCACTCCGTCACCCGTGATGCGGCGATCGCTTAACGCCAGCAAACGGGTCTTATACTCGCCCGGCAGTGACGATGCCTTGATATCGAAACGCAGATGTACCGCCGTCGAGACCTTATTAACGTTCTGGCCGCCCGCGCCCTGTGCGCGCACGGCTTGCGTGCTCAGTTCGCTGTCCGGTAGGGTGATTCGATTGGAAATGCGCAGCATGATCAAAAGCGACTGTTATCCGCGCCGACAGTGTGCGCCACGCGCACTCAATCTGATACGGGTCGCAGAATTCAGATGCCTGAACCATCACACGGATCCTGTCGCGCACCAACGCCGCCAGGGTTTCAACGCTTGGTGGGTCAGCCCGTTGGCGAAGGAGGCGTAAAAAGCACCAGCCACCCAGTTGCCAGAGGGGTTCGCACTGACGAAGCCGCTCGTGTGGCAGTTGAACCTCGCTTCCGTGGGAATGACGAGGATGAGATACTCCGAGCGTGCCAAAACCACACCCATCAAAACTTGTCGTTCTGCCAGAAGCCAGCTACGCGAATGTGCAGCGGTTGGGATATATCGGGCGCACGCCTACCGAAACGCCGCGTGACGCCGATTCGTGGTTTACCCCGCCGGGGTATATCGAGGCTGCGCGCATGGTCATGGGCGCCATTGACCTCGACCCCTTTACCTCTGAAAAAGCCAACGAAATCGTCGGTGCAAGGCACATCTTTACGATCGAAAACTCGGCCTTTGAAAATGACTGGAAGGTCGATCAGAACGTCCGCGTTTTTATGAACCCTCCATACTCGGGCAGGCTCTGCGGGCGCGCTGTCAACCGCTTTATTGAGCAATACGAAGCCAGGAATTTTGCTGAAGGCATTGTGCTGGTTAACAACGCCACCGACACGCGATGGTTCTATGCGCTGTTACAGCACTGCGACGCAATCTGTTTCACCGATCACCGCATCAGTTTCTGGAATGCCGATCGTAAAAATGTATCCGGCAACACGCGCGGGCAGGCGTTTTTTTACTTCGGTAAAAAGCTGGCAAAGTTTAAAAAAATCTTTGAAAAGTACGGATTCGTTCTAAAGCCCGCAAAATGAGCGCCGCCGAATGAGTGGAGCTGAATGAGTAGAGCAAGATGAGCGGTGGCGCCGAAGCCAACAAAAGCGGCCTCACCTGGGAGGCGTGGGTTAAAACACTCGCCGAAAAGCAGCGCTTTACGGTCCACAAACACGCGTTGCGCGAGACCTGCACGATTCCTGTTGCAGAGCGCCGGATCCTTTGGACCCATGCGCCCTACAGAACGCTCTTTCACACTATCAAAAACCCCCGTAAGGCATCGACAGAGTATGTTCTCGAATGTGGCGCCGATCAGGTGCGGGTCGAGTGTAAGTGGCAGGGCGTTGCTGGGTCAGTCGATGAAAAATATCCGTTCATGTATTTGAATGCGGCCCTCACCATGACTGAGTCTACGGTGGTATTTGCGTTAGGCGGCGAATATTTCGAACACGGCAAGGGCGCCGAAGTGCGCGAATGGCTCCGCGATGTTTGCACCCATCCGCCTGCATGGTTTTCGGACGAAGTGCGTACACGTCTGCAGCAGCGGCAGCTGTTGGTGCTAACACCCAATACCTTCGCCAAGTGGTTTCGTGAACGTTTTGCCGAATGACCGCGCTGTCCGGCCAGGAGCGTTCATGAATTTACGATACGCCCGATACAAACCACGATAAGAGAACTCACCACACGCGGCGCAGAATCGCGCGCAGGCACGAAACCCGATCGGGTTGTTGGGGTGAGCTTGCGAAGCCCAACTAGTGAGTAGAGCAACTCGCGCGGATTCTCGGATTCGCGACTTCG
>JAYTEX010000273.1:0-6481 GCA_043734785.1 Pseudomonadota bacterium
AGTGAGGAACGACCTCTGCGCTCTCGTATACTGCGGCGGATGCTCACCACTCCATCCCAATGGGATCCGCCTGCGCCGCGTCTGCCGGAGATGCCGCTCGCGTTCGTGTTGCATTTTGTGCGGGTGTACTGGCCGGCGGTGCTGGCCGTCGCGCTCCTCGAATGCGGGCAATCGACCAGCGCGATTCTGATGCCATACGCCATCAAGCAAATCATGGATACCGTGGCGGCGGCTCAGGCGAATGGCCGCGACATCTGGCAGATGATCGCCGATCCGTTATGGTTCTTCGCGGCTTTGAATCTAGGGGTGGTGCTGTTCTCGCGCGGCAGTGGGGTGATTCTGGTCATGCTGGGGCCAGCCTTGCGACGACGCATCCGGCGCCAGTTGTTCGCGTATCTACAACATCATTCCCAACGTTATTTTCTAGGCAATTTCGCCGGATCGCTCGCGAATCGTATAGCCGAAACCTCGATGAGCACGGCGCAGGTGCTGTGGACGGTGCTCTTTGATTTCTGGCCGTTGACGATTACCTTTTCGGTGTCGCTATACCTACTCGCGCAGGTCAACCACAACCTGGCGGCGGTACTGGGGATCTGGATCGCCGTTTATGGTTCGGTGTCTTTTGTGCTCGCCTTACGCTGCCGGCACTATGCGCGCGATTATGCCGCGGCGCGCAGCCTGGTCAGTGGCAAGATCGTGGACTCGGTCACCAATATCATGAATTCGAAACTTTTCGCGCGGCGCGATTTCGAGCGCGAATACCTCGAACACTATCTTAATATCGAAGTGCAGCGCGCGCGGCGCACCTTTTGGTTCATGGAAGGGATCCGCTGGTTCCAGTTCACGGCCGCCGCCGGACTGATGATCGGGATCGTCTACTACGCGATCGGGATCTGGGCCGCGAATGGCATGACGGTCGGCGAGTTTGCGATGGCGGCGAGCCTGTGCCTGCTGCTGATCGAACAGGCCCGCGGCCTGAGCCGCAAGTTCCTCGAGTTTTTCGAATACATCGGCAACGTCACGGATGGGGTTTCGATCATCGTGCGCCCGCATGAGGTCGTCGATCATTCGGCGGCCGCTACTTTGCAGATCACACGCGGTGAAATTCGTATCGAAGGACTCGATTTTTCCTATCAGCCCGCGCGCCCAGTCTTTACCGGCCTTGATCTCGTCGTGCCACCGGGCCAGAAAGTCGGTTTGGTCGGATTCTCGGGCAGCGGCAAGAGTACTTTACTGAATCTGGTGTTGCGCCTGTTTGAGCCCCAGGGAGGGCGAATTGTGCTGGATGGACAAGACATCCAGAAAGTCACCCAGGAAAGCCTACGCGGCGCGATTGCGATGATTCCGCAGGACCCGATGTTGTTCCATCGCTCGCTGATGGAGAATGTGCGCTACGGCCGCCTTGATGCGACGGATGAGGAAGTGATCGCCGCCGCGCGCCAGGCGCATGCCCACGAATTCATCATGGAAAGCGAGGGCCAGTACGAATCCCTGGTCGGCGAGCGTGGCGTGAAGCTCTCGGGGGGGCAGCGTCAACGGATCGCACTGGCGCGCGCGCTTATCAAAAACGCAAAAATTCTACTGTTGGACGAAGCCACCAGTTCGCTCGATTCGGTGACTGAACATTATATCCAGGAGAGTCTTCAGTCGTTGATGCGCGACAAGACGGTGCTGGTGATCGCGCACCGGCTGTCGACCTTGGCGCATCTCGATCGCATCGTGGTTTTCCACCGCGGCCGGATCATCGAAGATGGCACTCACCATGCGCTATTGACCCGCGGTGGACACTATGCGCGAATGTGGACGATGCAGGCCGGCGGCTTTCTGCCCGAAGCAGATCTTGACGAAGACGCGGGAGCGCTCGAAGCTGCCGAGTAGAGGGGGTCTGAGGTCGATCGTTCATTTGATCGACACAGGTCAACAGGTTTTATCGAATGATGCCGGGAATGTCGATGTCGCAATACTGCGCGCTTTCCCAGTCATCGAAATAATGGAATTCGCATGCTCGAACTGATTCAACAGCCCGCAGCCTGGATCGCTTTTCTGACCTTGACTGTGCTTGAGCTGGTGCTTGGGATCGATAACATCATCTTTATCTCGATCCTGGTCGATAAGCTGCCAGCGGCGCAACGCGAGGTCGCGCGCCGTATCGGACTTTTTCTGGCCATGTTTATGCGGATCGGGCTGTTGTTTGTGTTGTCGTGGATGGTGGGCTTGACCAAACCCCTGTTCACCATCCTTACCCAAGGGATTTCCGGACGGGATCTCATTATGCTCGGGGGGGGATTGTTCCTGCTCTGGAAAAGCACCATGGAGGTTCATCAGTTACTCGAAGGCGCCGAAGGGCATGCCTCGGCGGCCGTGGGTGCCACCTTCACGGCGGTTATCCTGCAGATTATCGTGATCGACATGGTGTTTTCGCTGGATTCGATCATCACGGCGGTCGGGATTGTCGATGAACTTGCGATCATGATTGCGGCGGTGGTGGCATCCGTCGTACTGATGATGGCTTTCGCTGGCACTATCGGCCGTTTCGTGTCCGCCCACCCGACCATCAAAATGCTGGCGTTGGCGTTCCTGTTCGTGATTGGGATGGTGCTGGTCGCCGATGGTTTCGGGCATCACGTACCGAAGGGCTACATCTACTTTGCGATGGCGTTCTCAGTGGGCGTGGAATTGCTGAATATTCGGTTGCGAAAACGTCGAATTGAGCCGGTCGATCTGCGCGAGCACTACTCGCGGGACAAGCAGCTCTGAATCTGCGCGATAGCGCTTGAAGTGAGGTGTGGCGGACTGGCTCCCGCTCGGTTACAGCACCCGAGCGGTCATCTGCTGTGCAATGTACTCGGCCTGACGGATGGCGAGCGAGACAATGGTCAAGGTGGGATTGGCAGCCGCGCTGGAGGTGTACTGACTGCCGTCGGACACAAAGAGATTGGCGATGTCGTGACTCTGGCCCCAACGGTTGACGACCCCCTCGGCTGGTTTGGCGCTCATGCGGCAGGTGCCGAGATTGTGCGTGGAGGGATACGGTGGCGTGCGATAAACCTTGTGCGCGCCCACCGACTCGTAGAGCGCGGTGCCTTGGCGATACCCGTGTTCGCGCATGGCGACATCGTTTGGATGATCGTCGTAATGCACGTTGGGGATCGCCAAGCCCCATTGATCCTTTTCGCTCGCGTGCAGGGTCACGCGATTGGTGGATTGTGCGAGATCCTCGCCCACGATCCAAAGGCCCGCCAAGTGCTGGTAACTGTCCATCGCTTCCGTGAAGGCAGGGCCCCAGGCGCCAGGATCGAGAAACGCCGCAGTGAAGGGCAGCCCGATCGCGACGGTCTCCATTTCGTACCCCCCCGCGAAACCCCGTTCCGGCGCATGATGCGCTTCGTCGCTGATGACGCCCGCCATGGTGGTGCCGCGATACATTCGCACGGGCTCCGGGAATGCGGCATATACCGAGCCGGTGGTGTGGCGCTGGTAATTGCGCCCGACTTCGCCAGAAGAATTTGCGAGACCCTCTGGAAATTTGCTGGATTCTGACAACAGCAGCAGCCGCGGGCTTTCGATTGAATTCGCGGCCACGCACACCGCGCGCGCGCGCTGGCGCTGTTGTTTGCCGGCAGCATCGAAGTACACCACGCCGGTCACGCGCCCCTGCGCATCATGTTCGATGCGCGCGACATGGCACTCGGCACGCAGCTCGCAGTGCGAGGTCGCGATCGCGGCGGGGATTTCCGTGTACAACGTGGACCACTTGGCGCCCGTCTTACAGCCTTGGAAGCAGAAGCCGAGCTGCTGGCACGAGGCGCGCCCATTGCGCACGCGACTGTTGATCGCCATGCGACCGGTATTGCAGTGCACGTAGCCGAGTTTCTGCGCGCCGTTGTAGAACACCTTGAAATTATTGTTGCCGGGCAAGCCGGGAATATCGTTGGTACGCGTGACCCCCATTTTATCTTCGGCGCGCGCATAGAAGGGCTCAAGATCGGCCAGTGTCAGCGGCCAGTCGAGCAGGTTCGCGCCGGCGATCTCGCCGTAGGTCGTGCGGGCCTGGAATTCGTGCGCCTGGAAGCGCAGGGAAGCGCCGGCCCAGTGGGCAGTGGTACCGCCGACGGTTTTGCAGATCCAGGTGGGTAGATTCGGAAAATCCTTAGCGATCCGCCAGGTGCCGGAGGTCGTGCGTTTATCGAGCCAGGCGAGTTGCGCAAACGAGGCCCACTCATCATTGATGAAGGTGACTGGGGATTGCTGCTTGCCCGCCTCGAGCAGCACCACGTCGATGCCTTTTTGCGCCAGCTCATTGGCGAGGGTGCCGCCGCCGGCGCCACTGCCGACGATCACCACCACGCTGTCGTCTGTGAGTTCGTAACGGTGCATGTTGTTCAACTCGGCGATGGGCTGGCGTCGGGCGGCGGGGCCGGCAACCATGTGAGATCGTTGAATCCTCGCTGGAGATAACCGCCGCCGTGCGTGAAGGCATTGCCTTCATACCCGAAGTGCGCGAACGCGAGTTCGTTGTTGTACAGCGCGACCACGGCCGTACTGCGGACTTTCTCGAAGAAAGGGGATCCCGCGATGGCCGCTACGAGTTCGAGTTGACGCGCTTCTGGCAAAGCCTGCCAGTCACCGGCCGCTGCTTGCTGCAGGGCCTGTATGCCCGTTGTCAGCAGGGTTTTGATGGCAGGATCACCCGCCGCCGCCGTATCGAGAGCCTGCACCACCAAGGCATAGACGGCGTCGTCCAGCGTTGCATGCGGGAATATGCGCCGCGTTAAGGTCAACAGGCCGCGCCCGATGGGCTCTTCCAGGGCTTGCAGCGACAGCGCCCAGGCCGGCGCCGGTGCGAGCGCCAGCAACGCAGTCGAACTCGACCACAGCAGGCCGGTGATGATCCCGCTCACGCGCAGAAATTCGCGGCGGTCAGGGTAACGATACTGTTCTAAGGCATCACGCATTGGCATATCAGGCGATTAGCAAAGGTGGCTGCATGATAACTGGATTTCTCGCCCCGACAAGCCTAGCGGATTTGGTCTGCGATTTGCTTTGCATCAACCGAGGATCGGGCGTGAGCGTACGTCGAGGATCATCAAAGGGTATGCTCCACGCCCGCGCGCTCTGAAGCGCGCCTCGGAAATGGTTCCGAACTGGATGGGTAACCGCATGGGCAAGTGCGGTGGCCAAGCGAATCCTGGCCTCACCCGAAATGACACACGTAGTCGATGGTCTCCGCGACCTCGATGTCGAACTTGCTATTACCAAGCACATGAAACTCGCTTCCCGCAGTGTAGACCTGCCAGTCAGTTTGACCTTCCAGCCTGACGCGGCAGCGGCCGGCGACAATCTCCATGCGTTCCGGCGCGCCAGTGTTGAAACTCACGCTGCTTGGGAACACCACACCGACGGTCTTCTTGCTGCCATCCTCGAGCAGCACGGTATGGCTAACGCACTTCCCATCAAAATAAATATTGGATTTCTTGACGATTGAGACATTATCGATTTGTGACATATGGGGCTCCTGCTACCAGCGGTGATGATGGATAAACTGATCGAGTTTCTTGCGCGGCGCGGCTTTGAAATCACTTGCCCGTGGTGTAGCCGGTCGGGATCATCGCCACCGACGATGTGGGTTTGTTAGGGGTTCCCGAGAGGGCGCGCTGGGCGCGGACGTTAGCATGCGCACTGCCGAAGTGGAATCAAGCGTACACCGTCTTGAAGCGCGGCAATGAAAGTGACGCGGCCGCGCCCAGAATCAGCATCAACACAATCATCCAAAGCGCAATCTGGTAGTCGCCGAAGGCATCATAGAGCTGGCCGGTGATGGCGGGTCCCAGTGCGATACCAATCCAGAAAAACGCATAGACCATGGCATACAGGAATCCGTAGTGGCGCAGACCGAAATAGCGCGAGGTGAGATAGGCCAGCAGATCGACTTCCGCCCCCAGCGCGAAACCAATCAAGAACGCGGCGATGGGTGCCTGGCTCGCACCATCCGTCGCGAGAAGCGCGCAGCCGCCGGCGGTCACGGCGAAGATTGTGGCCGCGACATAGGGCGCAAAGAGCCGGTCGATGGCCCAACCGATTCCGACCCTGCCGAGGATCACCCCAATCCCGATGAGCGATGCGATCCGCGCCGCCTGCGGGGCAGCGAGGCCCGCATCGCGCAGCATGGGCACCAGGTGGACCACCAGCGATGAGCAGCCGATCGAGATCGCGCCGAAGCCCAAAACGATGGTCCAGAAGGCGCGCGTGCGCAGCGCTGCCCGGCGGTTCATGCCGATGAGTTCCGTGCGAGCAGACATGCTCGAAGTGTGGCAAGGGGTGCGGTCCAGCCAACACCACACGAGCAGCCACGGGGAAATGGCAAGCACTGCCAGCACTTCGAAGCCATGCCGCCAGCCATGGTCAGTGATAGTTTCCAGCATGAACGGCGGGAGCAGCATCGCGGCAGTCCCTGGGCCCGCCAAGGTGATGCCGAGGGCCA
>JAYTEX010000274.1:0-2580 GCA_043734785.1 Pseudomonadota bacterium
CCCGGCGTGGGCGGGAAAATTCATGGACCAATGGTGCAAAAAGGTGATGCGATCGCGCCTCGATCCAATGAAGAAAATCGCAGGCATGATCCGCACGCACAAGCCGCTTATCTTGAACTGGTTCCAGGCGCGCGATGAAGTCTCTCTCGGAGCCGTCGAGGGTCTGAACAACAAACTCAAGGCGAGTATCAGAACATCCTACGGATTCAGAACTGCGAGTGCCATAACAATCATGCTTTATCATAAGCTTGGGCCGCTACCAGAGCCACAGCTCACCCACAGATTCTGCTGAGCAGCCGAATTTTCTATCGTTTCGTTAGGAGGAGCAATGTCATTGCAATTCAACACAGCCATTCTCGTCGAAAGAACGCCAGCACGTTTGCGTCATTTTGTTATCGCCTGCCTACCGTTGATTGCGTGCTGCGTGATGTCGGCAATTACACCCGCGGTTGCCGCTGACGATTACCCCAACCGGCCGGTTCGCATCATTACGCCCGCACAACCGGGCGGGACGACAGACTTTCTGGCGCGGCTGCTGGCTGCTCACCTCACGGAATCCTGGAAGCAGCAGGCGATCGTCGACAACCGCGGCAGTGCCTCGGGCATCAATGCCGCAGAAATTACGAAGAACGCCGCACCCGACGGGTATACGCTTTTCATCGTGTATCACCAGCACACCGTCAACGCAGCGATACAGCCTAAGTTGCCGTACCATCCGGTGAACGATTTCACGCCGATCTCACAGATGACGGAGGCGGGTACCTTGCTGGTCGTCAACGCCGCTCACCCCGCGAAGTCACTCAAGGAATTCGTGGATTGGACCAAGACCACGGACGCGGCCATCAATTACGGCTCGGCGGGCATCGGCAGCGGTGGCCACATGGCGGGAGAACTCTACAAACTCATGGCCGGCGTCAAAGCGCAGCACATTCCATACAAGGGCACCGGGCCCGCCCTCATCGATCTCCTCGCGGGCCAGTATCACTTCAATTTTGCAGGACTCACGGGGGCGTTGCCGCAAGTGAAGGCAGGTAAACTCCGTGCCATCGCCGTGAGCGCGCCCAAACGCCTCAAGTCGCTCCCTGATATTCCGGCCGTGGCCGAAGTTCTGCCCGGCTTCGAGGTAGTGGGTTGGTTTGGTGTGATGGCACCGGCGCATTTGCCCAAACCCTTGGTTGCCAAGATCCACGCCGAAACAGTCGTCCTTGTGAAATCGCCGGATTTTGTCAAACGCATGACAGCCCTCGGCTCAGAAATGGTAGGAAGCGATCCTGAAACCTTTCGCCAGTTCATGCTGGCCGATCTCAAGAGATGGGCCGATGTGGTGAAACGCAGCGGGATGAAGATCAATTAGCGGGGCTGGATAACAAGCGGCAATTTGGTGCTACGCGTGTGTGCTGTTTCGCATGGGCTCAGCGCCGGAGATGACAACGCCAGGCCGCCTACCGCACGGGATCCGAAGCTTGCTCCAAGCCGACCTGCGTGAACACCTGCGCTGCTGCGCTCACTTTAAACTACGCAGGCCGGGAACCAGCAGGACTAGACCCAGCAATAAATCGCCCTGATCGACGATCCGGGCGTGGTGCGGCGCATCCTCGAGCACTTGGGGCGCTGGGCGCCCGAGCCTTCCGAGCGGGGCCCACCCGCGCAAGCGCCCGACTGGCCGCGAAACGCGGTCATCCCCATCACCTATCACCCGGTCCCCGATCGCCCCACGCTTCTCAGGATTTGCGCCATTTCGACCAAACCGGCATTGCAAGCGGCCGGGCGCAGGCGCAACATATCCTATGGGCGCGATGCTCGGCGGCGCTAAATCAGCACCAAACCGCTGCCATCGGCCCGACGCGCGAAAAGAGGCATGATTGAATTTCCTATCGTTCACCGCGCGAACGTCCGCACCAGCAGCATTAGCCTCGCGACTCACCGTGAGTCTTCCTCTCGTATTCCTGATCGGCGCACCTTCGCTTTTCGTTACGCGCTGGATCTACGCAGCACATAACCCCGAAGATTTCATAGGCGACTCTCCCTCCATCAGCGGCACGGCCTCGCATGCGCCAAGCAGCGAATTCTTTATGTACGCCATGCTAGTGACAGTAATCTGCATATGCATTTCATGGTCGCTGAATTTCCTGATGAACGCCAAGCGCATCGCCGACGCAGAGCGGCCCGGTGAGAATCTTTCATCGCTTGCCCGTCTAAATTGGGCATCGTGTCTGGCCGGCATTGTCGCAGGCACATTTCTCGCCGTGCTCGGGATTCAGGACCTCAATAACGCCCACGACGTCCACATGGTGAGCGCGTGGGTCTTTTACATCAGCCAGGTACTTGCCATCCTTTTCGATACGATCTGCGTGGTGTGGCTAGGGCGAATCTCTGGGTTGAACGGACGCGTGGAATGTACTGGACGCCGCGCGCGGATCGCGTTTGGCGTAGGCCTGCTTCTTTCCTCGCTGTTTTTTCTTTATATGTACCTGACCAAGGACTCGGCAGCACCCGATCAGCGCTACGTCATGCAGCTGATTTATGTCGGCGCGGAATACACAGTGGCGCTGCTCTGCTTCGCGTATCCAATGGTCGTGT
>JAYTEX010000275.1:0-4602 GCA_043734785.1 Pseudomonadota bacterium
ATAGAAACAGCGATTGAAGCGGAAGGTGAATTCGTTGAGATAGGCTTGCAGGTGTTGCGGACTGACGCCGTGATGGATGCCGCGCATGCTGCCTCGTCCAGAAACAAGCGCTGGAACTCCGGAAGCGAACCAGGGAACGGCAGATCGTCTCGCTCAAGCACGTCGAAGACCATGATTTCTTCACGTTGGCACAGGCACTCAACAGACTATTGCTAGTGGGTGTCTGTGACAACCGGATAAGCACGGAACGAACATTCGGAAGCGGCATATTTACGCCCTACTTTTACATGACGGAAAGGATTCCGAATGTCGCGGCCACTTAGAATGGAATACGCCGGTGCCGTCTACCACGTGACCTCGCCAGGCGATCAACGCGGTTCAATTTTTCTTACCGGGCACGACCGCATGAGGTTTCTAGAGACCTTAGGGCGCGTCGCCGAATTGTATGGTTGGCGGGTACACGCTTGGTGTCAGATGACTAATCACTATCACCTTCTGGTGGAGACGCCGGAACCGATTTTGTGCCGCGGTATGCGGCAACTCAACGGCCATTACGCCGCCCATTTCAATCGTGCGAACGGTCACGTCAGGCATGTGTTTCAAGATCGCGACAAGGCCATTTTCATCGAGCACAAACCTTCCCTGTTGGAAGTAGCTCGTTATGTAGTGCTCAAGCAATACGGGCGGAAATGGTTCGCGCGGCAGCCGGATCGTCCGATCTCGCTCCATCTATCTGGCAAAGGCAAGCTCTGAGCACCCCGAAGCCTCCTTCTTCGAATTCAACTCACATGACGCTCGATTTCTCGGCAGAGGGCGGTTATGTTTCCATACGCCGACGTGCTGTATCGCGAGGGCCTATCTTCTGAGCATGTTAAAAGCGTAATCAAGCGCGTACTAATTGCGCGCCACGGCAAAGAAGATTTCTCGCTGACCGCGCAGGACCAAATGCTCAAGGTGATGGGTTCAATCCTAACCGTGTTGACCGCCGGGGTCGCGGCGCTCGGGGGGATCTCTTTAGTCGTCGGCGCGGTCGGCATCGCGACGATCACGACCATCGTCTTGACCGAGCGGACTGCCGGAATCGGCCTCACGCGCGCGCTGGGTGCACGGCGGCGCGACATCTTAGGCTGCTTTCTCGCGAAAGCCGCCGCGCTCGGCGCGCTGGGTGGTCTCGGCGGGGTTTTGCTCGCGGGCGTGATCGTTGCGACCGCGCGCGCTGCTTCCAAGTGTACCGCTGACGATCGCGTGGCCCTACGCTGTCGCCGCCCTGGCCATCGCCAGCAGTATCGAAATTGCAGCCGGTCTCGCCCCCGCTGCCCGGGCCGCTGGGCTCGATCCGATAGAGGCACTGCGTGCAGAATGATTGTTAACGTAAAAAATCGTCTACGACAATCGCGCTGCGCATTAAATTACGCTAGGTTCACCAAAAATTGATTTTTGCCTGTGCTGTTCACGACTGCCTTATTCGTTTTCTGCTTCCTACCCATCACCCTTGCCGGTTTCTTCGCGCTGGGGCGTTACCGTGGGTCGTTGGCTATTGGCTGGCTGTTCGCCGCCTCCGTCATTTTCTACGCGTACTGGATGCCCAAGTTCACCGCGCTCCTGCTCGCCTCAATTCTTAGTAACTACGCGTTCGGTAGCCTGATTGGGCGCCGGGTCAACGCAGGGCTGCGGCCCGCAGCCAAACGTTGGTTGATCGTCGGGGTCACGATCAACCTAGCGCTGCTAGCCTATTTCAAGTATTTCAATTTCTTCCTCGATAATTTGAATGTCGCGTTCGATCTTGGATTTAACTTTGAACGGGTGATCCTCCCAATCGGGATTTCATTTTTCACCTTCACCCAAATCGCGTATCTGGCCGATACCTACTTAAAAGGTTTGCGCGAATACCAGTTTGCACATTACGGATTATTCGTGACTTACTTCCCGCACCTCATCGCGGGTCCGGTGTTGCATCACGCGCAGATGATGCCGCAGTTCGCGCACAACGATACCTTCAAAATCAACGGCGCCAACCTGACCGCCGGGCTGGCTATTTTCATGCTAGGCCTGTTTAAGAAAATCGTGATTGCCGATGGCATCAGCCCCTACGCGGACGCGGTTTTCAACGGTGCTGATGCCGCACTGACCCCAACCGCGATCGAGGCCTGGCTCGGCGCGCTGGCGTACACCTTCCAGCTGTATTTCGATTTTTCGGGGTATTCCGATATGGCAATCGGCCTGTCGTGGATGTTCAACATCCGCCTTCCGTTCAATTTCGACTCGCCGTATAAATCGATCAATATCAGCGAATTTTGGCGGCGTTGGCATATCAGCTTGTCGACGTTCCTACGCGATTATCTATACGTGCCTTTGGGTGGAAATCGGCGCGGTGAGGGTCGACGGTATGGAAATTTAGCCATCACGATGATTCTCGGCGGGCTATGGCATGGCGCAAGTTGGACCTTTGTGCTTTGGGGAACGCTACATGGCGTGTACCTATGTATTCATCATGCGTACCGCGCGTTGGTCGGCAAGTTGCGACCGCACCCGTCCGCGGTTGAACGGGCCGCTTATCTATTACTGACGTTTTTAGCGGCGCTAGTCGCGTGGGTCTTCTTTCGCGCCACGACGTTTTCAGGATCGCTCGGTATTTTAAGCGCAATGTGTGATTTACCCGGTGTATTCCAACCGCCGGCGGTCCATCCCTTGTTATGGAACGCTGGTCTGCACTGGGGCGACGGACTCGTGGCCTGTGCGATTCTCGTTCCCGTGTGTTGGTTCGTCCCCAACAGCAATCAGATCGGCGAGCGGATCCGGCAATGGTCTGGTACTCGACCGAAAGCGCGACACCTGCTCGGCGGATTTACGGTAGCGATGGCCGTCCTGCTTATCTTAATCAACGCGCTGCGCGCTTCGGTCAGCAGCTTCATTTATTTTAATTTCTAACATGCTAAGGCTATTAGGACAGTGGATCGCGGGAATGTGCCTATTCCTGATCATTGCCGAAATAGTTTTCCGCATTCTACCGGTGTCGACGTCCACCGAAGTTGGTTATCACATTGATGATTTAATCCTAACCTATCCACCGCACCATCACTTTATTGCCGCGACCGGCTGGAACCTTGAGAACGTCCAACGACATCGTAGTAACAATTTTGGCTTCCTAAGTAAAATAGAGTTCAAGCCTGACCCAACCGCCGTCGCCCTTATCGGCGATAGCTTTGTCGAGGCTTCGATGCTCTCCGAGAGTGAACGACTGTCGACTCGTCTATCGGATGGGTTGAAGAACCGGGCCGTCTATGCGTTCGGCGGACCGGGGTCAAGTCTGTTGGATTATGCCGAACGAATTCGCCTCGCCCACCAGCGGTTCGGCATTCGCGAATTCATCGTGGTCCTGGAATTGGGCGATATCAAACAAAGCCTGTGCGGATCGGGTAACAACCATGGCCCCTGCTTGGCGCCCGCGACCTTGACGTTAACGACGACGCACCCCGCAGCCACCTCAGTCGCTAAACGCTATCTGCGACACAGTGCCTTGGCACAATATTTATTCTCACAACTCAAACTGGCACCAGCCCGTCTCCTTCCGGCGCTGGTAGAATCCTCGAAACCGGTGCTGCCCATCACCAAACTTCCCGCTATACACGCGTATGTCTCGCCTGGAGAAGTGTCGGCTATAGTATCGGACGCCGTGCATCGGGCGTTCTTTGCGCGCATCGCGCCGTTTCCGATCGCGCGCCTGATCTTCGTTCTCGACAGCGATCGCCAAGCGCTGAATAGCGGCGCCACCCCGAGCACCGACACTCGCCGCCGCTTCAAAGCGGCGGCACAGCATCGCGGCGCCGAGGTTATTGATCTCGCGGAGACCTTCGAAGCCGCGCTCGCTGCGACGGGCTTGCGCCTCGAAATCTCCCCACGAGATGCGCACTGGAATCCGGCCGCAGTGACCCTTATCGCGCAACAAGTGTTGGCGCTCTTTAACGCGACGCCATAGCTGACCCCCTGCGCCTCATCGCGCTAACTCCAAGCTAACGCCTCCTCGCTCACGTTGAAATTGATTCGAGACCAGTTAAGCGCCAGCGCATCAGCTGCCCCCGCGACACCCAGCTTGAAATTACCGAGATCGAGTTCCTTAGCCGGGCGCGCTAAGAGTTGCGTGACGCTGTGCGCTGCCTCAAAAGGTTCTAACATCCGCGCCTGCCAGCGTCCGAAGACCTTGGGATTCGACGCGTATTCCTCGGTCATCCCGGTCCGAATAAATGGGAGCATAACTGACGCCGCGCTGACCATGTCGCTCGCTTTGCCCAGGTTCACTTTCAGCACTTCAGGCAGCTTCAGCACGGCCCAGTTCGCGACGACGTAGCTTTATCCATCTACGTCACCATTGGGTGGACCTAGTCGCTGAAGCTGCACTCGCAAGGTGCGTAATCGATGAGCAACGCACTTCAAAACGGCGTCTTATCCGGTTGTCACAGACACCCAATAGATGGAGTGGGTCTGGATTTAGCAGCGTAAAGCTCGGCATAACTTGGTGCGGTGACGTCAGCGGCAATTCCGAGCAGAGCGCGAAAAGGCGTTGAAGGGATAGAAACAGCGATTGAAGCGGAAGGTGAATTCGTT
>JAYTEX010000276.1:0-4480 GCA_043734785.1 Pseudomonadota bacterium
TCGAATCGTGAGCGGCATAGGGTGTTCCTTCGGAACGCAGGTTGGTTGCCAAGCGCGTATGGGCAGGATAACCGCCCTAATTCGCGTAAGCGAGCGTCGTTCGCTAATCGCCTGATGGCGTTGGCACCCAACCGCCGTCGCCGTTGCGGCGCGCGCGCATAGCATAGCGAATAAATATTCGCGGCCGAGTTTACGCCAACGCCGCTGCTTTCTCGACGCGAGTGTTGTGACACTTACAAGTGGACGTCCCATGACTCATCCCTTGGATCCTGATTCGCCGCCTCGCCGTAGGTTTCTGCACCACCTGGGCGCTGGGTGCTCGGCGGCAGCCGGCTAGGACCGGGTCCTGGCGGACCAACAGCCGCCGGCCCTGATTGAGGCCGTAGGCGCGGTACCGGCAATGCCTTACGACGTGATAAGTGGCGGCGTGATAAGTGGCGACGTGAGCGCAGATCGTGCGATTCTCTGGAGCCGCACCGATCGGCCCGCACGCATGCTGGTCGACTCTGCCACCACAGCATCTTTTGCCAGCCCGACGACGATTTATGCCGACGGGCCGCTCAGCGAATCCATGACGCTCGATGACGGCTCACATGCGGTGAAGCGATTGCACGAGTGCTGCGGCCGTTACAGAATCGGGCTGCGAGCATTCCATCTTGCCAAGGATTCTATATGAGCACGACAGCCACACTTGAAAACCCTGCCGGCCAGCTGGCGTTACGTTCCGCTGCGCGAGCCGCCGGCCTCGTGCCTGGCCGTGATCGCTTTCTGTTCCTGCGACACGGTCGCACGGCCGGCAACGCGAACCGGATTTTTCAACATCCCGACATCTCCCTGTGCGAAGAGGGTTTTTGCGACGCCAACGCTGCCGCCTGCGGCCTGAGCGACGTCGCTTTCGACTTTATCCATGCGAGCGACATGGCGCGCGCCTGGCTCACCGCCGGCCGGGTAGCCGCCGCTACCGGCAAGCCGGTGGCCGTGCAGCGCGCGCTCCGCGAGCGCTATTTTGGCGACTTTATCGGCACCAGCAGCGAAGGCATGGACTGGCGGATAAACCCGCCCAACGGCGAGACCATGATCGAATTTGTCGAGCGCACCCTGCGCGGCGTTGCTGAGCTACTCGTGCCCGGCCCAATACCACTGCTGGTAAGCCACGGGGGGGTGCTGCGCGTGCTATGTGGTGCGCTTGACATCAACCTCTCGGTCGAACTGACGGGCAACGCCATGCCATTAGCGTTCGAACGCGACGCCGGTAGCTGGCGCCTGACGGCGCTAATGGCGCTTGCCGTAGAACCTACCTATACAGGTGACGCTAGCGGCGTCGGTTCTGGCTCTGCCCAAGTGGGTTCTGGCCCTGCCCAATATTTCCCTTGAAGCCCTCCTGTCTCGGGGCAGGGCCGCTCTGCCGTTGGCTTGGGTAGTAATGCGTATACTCTCCACCCTGTCTTTCACAGACCTCGCGCTGTTCACCCTGAGTGCCGTAAACCCGGATATAGGCGCCGCTCAACCGGCAACGCATTTCCGGGACCGCCGCCGCGGTGCCCGCCGCCGTAATAAGCCCCACCACCACCGCTGTTTTCATTAGTTGCCGCACACCTACTTCTCCTGCAACAGGCAGTGCCTGTGTTATGCGAATCATAATCCGCTCAGGCGTTTAGGGGTAGTCAGGTGCCTCGCCCGTGCGCGACGCGTGCGTGGAAATTGCGCTAATCGGTGGACCTCCCACGACCCTTAGTTCCTAATTTAGTGCAATCGGAATCAATCGTGTGCGCCATAAATTTCCGCACCGCAGCGAAAGATTTTTGTTTCAACGAGGCACGCGCGCGTTATAGAGTAAGCTCAAACCCATCCCGATAAAGGAATCTTCATGGCGGCAAATCCTTCTGATGCGCGTCCCGTTTTCACTCGACCTACCGTTGAAGAGCTGGGCTTCGATCCAGACGCACTGCGGGTGCGCTATCGCGCAGAGCGGGATAAGCGGCTACGGCAAGACGGCAATGCACAGTACCGCGAAGTCACGGGCGATCTGCAGCGCTTTATCGATGATCCGTATATCGAGTCCAAGATTCTTCGCGAGCCCGTCACGGCCGAGATCGAGGTGGCGATCGTGGGGGGCGGCTTTGGCGGCATGCTCGCCGCAGCGCGCCTACTGGAAGCGGGTATCACGAACTTTCGCATTATCGAAAGAG
Source organism: Pseudomonadota bacterium (assembly GCA_043734785.1). Lineage (GTDB taxonomy): Bacteria > Pseudomonadota > Gammaproteobacteria > CAIKBL01. Next base: position 2,190 of record JAYTEX010000276.1, read on the forward strand.
GCGGCGATTTCGGAGGCACCTGGTACTGGAACCGCTATCCCGGCGCGCAGTGCGACATCGAGTCCTACATCTACCTCCCGTTGCTGGAGGAGACCGGCTACATGCCGAAGGAAAAATATTCCTATGCGCCAGAAATCTTTGAACATGCGCAGCGCATCGGCAAACATTTCAATCTCTACGAACGCACCTATTTCCAGACACTCATCAAGACCGCCACCTGGGATGAGGCTACTTCTCGCTGGCAGGTTTTGACCGATCACGGGGATCACTTCAAGGCCCGATTTGTCGTGATGTGCAGCGGGCCGCTCAATCGGCCAAAACTGCCCGCAATTCCGGGCATCGAGGATTTCCAGGGTCATACGTTTCATACCAGTCGATGGGATTACGCCTACACGGGCGGTGACTCCACCGGCGACCTACACAAGCTCGGTGACAAGCGGGTTGGCGTGATCGGCACGGGTGCGACGGGTATTCAGTGCGTGCCTTCCGTCGGTCGCTATGCCAAGCAACTCTATGTGTTCCAGCGTACGCCGTCCGCCATCGACGAGCGCGGGAACAAACCTACCGATCCCGCGTGGGTCGAGAGTCTCACGCCCGGCTGGCAGGCGCGACGCAACCACAATTTCGCCTCGATCTTAAGCGGCATTCCGCAGGACGAGGATCTCGTGGCGGACCGCTGGACGGATCTCTTCAAAGCGCTGAGCAAGTTGCTGAGCATGCCGACTGATTCCGGCATGAGCGCTGAGGACTACGCGCTGCTCGCGGAAATTGCCGATTTCCGCAAGATGAACGGCATTCGCGCGCGGGTGGACACCCTGGTCGAAAACCCCGCCGCAGCCGACGCGCTCAAGCCCTGGTACAAGCAGTGGTGCAAGCGACCGACCTTCAACGATGATTTCCTGCCCACCTTCAATCTACCCAACGTGACCTTGGTCGATACCAACGGCGGCGGCGTCGAGCGCGTGACCGCCCACGGGGTGGTGGTCAATGGCGTGGAATATCCCGTGGATTGCCTCATCTTCGCGACCGGCTTTGAAGTGGGCACTGCCTACACGCGCCGAGCCGAATTCGAAGTCTATGGCCGCGACGGGCGCTCGCTATCGCAGCACTGGGCGCAGGGTATGCGGACTTTCCATGGTTTTCTGAGCCATGGCTTCCCCAATTGCTTCCATATGGGGCTCACTCAGACGGGTCTCGCGCCCAACCTCACCTACATGCTGAACTGGCAGGCGATCCACCTCAGTCACATTGTGCAGCAGGTCGTCGCGCGCGGCGCGCAAGTCGTCGAAGCCACCCCCGAAGCAGAAGCGGAGTGGGTCCACACCGTCAGCCAGCCCGGGATGATGTCGGCCTATCTCACCGAATGTACGCCCGGCTATTACAACGCTGAAGGCAAGGCCGGTCGCGGGCAAGGCTTCTTTGAAGGTCATTTTCCCGGCGGCCCCGTGCAGTTCTACGCCAGCCTCGAAGCATGGCGCGCGCAGGGGGAAATGCAGGGGTTGACGATCAAGTAGAGGTCCGCTCGCAAACCGTACTAGCACCCGTCTCAAAAGCGGATCGATCGACTATCGACTGGTCCGCGATGAGCGTTCACGAGAGGCGACAATGAAATCGCTGCTGATTCTGCGACACGCGGAGGCAACGCCAGCCATTCCCGAATTATCAGACGTGCACCGGCCTCTCGCGGAGCGCGGCCGAACGCAGGCTCGCGACCTGGGACTGTGGTTGCGGGATCGCGCAATTGCGCCGGATCGAATCCTCTGCTCAGCGGCGGTACGCGCCAGGGAGACGGCGGATATCGTCACTGCTGCAGCCGAGTGGACGGCACAGGTGACCGCGAACGACGCGTTATACAACGCTTCCGGTGAAGATCTGCTGGCGCAGGCGAGAAGCGCATCAGACGACGTGACGCGGATTTTACTGGTCTCGCACGCGCCGGGGGTTTCTGACTTGGTAGGGTTGCTGATCACGAAACAGGGGGATGCAACGCTCGTTTACGGATCCGCCACCCTCGCCGAAGTGGTGTTGGATATCGAGCACTGGTCTCAGATCGGTCATGGTACCGGCGCACTGCGTCTCCTGTTGCCGCCTTAGCGGCCTGCGCGCCGCGATAAACGGTCTAGGGAGAGCATGGACATGTCGTTCCCACTCGAAGGCACCAAGGTGCTGGATTTGACCCGCGCACTATCGGGCCCATTCGCCACGCGCATCCTGTGCGACCTCGGCGCGGATGTGGTGAAAGTGGAACCGCCCGACGGCGACATGACCCGCGCCTACGGTAGCCGGATCGG
>JAYTEX010000277.1:0-6289 GCA_043734785.1 Pseudomonadota bacterium
ATGCCTCGCATCATGATCGAATCCAGCTAACTGCTCAGACTCATACCCCGTTGGATTCACGGGCCTCGTTCAGACTCATACCCCGTTGGACAAGGCTTCTTGTAGACATTGGGAAGTGTCGTCGGTACGATTGGCGGTCATCAACAGGCCTCGAATTTAGGAATAGAAGCAACCGTATGCCTAGTGTCAAGATCCGCGAAAACGAACCCTTTGATATAGCGATGCGCCGTTTCAAGCGCGCCTGTGAAAAAGCCGGCGTGCTGGCTGAAGTCCATAAACGCGAATTCTACGAGAAGCCAACCCAGGAGCGTAAACGAAAAGCGGCCGCCGCTGTGAAGCGTTGGCAGAAGAAGGCTGCACGTTCGGTCGCTCGTAAAGTCCGACCCTTCTGATCGCACGCGTGGGACGTCCGCGACGACCCACCTAAAGATCAAACCGATGCCTGCGCTAAAAGATCGCATGAATGTCGACGTCAAGTCGGCCTTGAAGGCGGGCGACAAGCTCAAGGCCATCACCTTGAGACTAATGCTCGCCGCCATAAAACAGGTGGAAGTGGACCAGCGCATCGAATTGGATGACGCGGCGATCATCGGTATTCTGACCAAGCTCACGAATCAACGGCGGGATTCGATTGCTCAGTTCGATGCGGCGAAACGGCTGGATTTGGCAGACAAGGAACGCATAGAACTCAAGATTATCGAGGAGTTTCTGCCGGCGCCGCTCAGCGCTGACGAGATCTCAACGCTGATCTCGCGCGCGATTGCCAGCACCAGTGCCACCCAGATTAAGGATATGGGCAAAGTCATGAATGAATTGCGCCCACAACTGATCGGCAGGGCCGATATCGCGACTGTCAGTGCGACCGTCAAAACCCTTCTGTCTGGCGGCTAAAACCCAGACCTATTCGCGCATTCTCCCGTAGAATTCGGGGGCGCATCACCGCGCAACCCACGGGCATTCGAAGTCATGGCCGGCCGCATCGCGAGACCCTTCGTGGATCAGCTGCTAGCGCGCACCGATATTGTCGACGTCGTCGGGAATGTCGTGCCATTAAGAAAAGCGGGCCGCGATTTCCAGGGCTTATGCCCATTCCATAACGAGAAAACTCCCTCCTTCACGGTCAGTCCGGAAAAGCAGTTCTACCACTGTTTTGGTTGTGGCCAGCACGGCTCGGCGATCGGGTTTTTGATGAATCACAGCGGCTTAAGCTTTACCGAAGCCGTGCAGGATTTGGCCGCTCGGGTGGGCTTGGTCGTCGAATTTGAAGGCGGGACCGAGGCCCCACGCGAAGATCACAGTCCCTTGTATTCAATCATGGCGGACGCCGAAAAACTCTACATCCAACTTCTGCGCACGCATCCATCGCGTGAACGCGCCGTCGCGTATTTGAAGGGCCGTGGTTTGACCGGCGAAATCGCCAAGCGGTTCGGTATCGGCTATGCGCCGGCCGGGTGGGACACCTTACTGACAGCGCTCGGCACCAGCCCCGAACGCCAACGACTCTCGAGCGTTGCCGGCCTCACGGTGGAACGCGAGGGCGGCGGCTTTTATGACCGATTTCGCGACCGCATCATGTTTCCAATTCGTGATCGTCGCGGTCGTTGCATTGCGTTTGGTGGAAGAGTGCTCGACCAAGGGGAGCCTAAATACCTCAATTCCCCGGAGACACCAATTTTCCACAAGCGCCGCGAACTCTACGGGCTCGATGTTGCGTTAAAGGCCAGCGCCAAACTCTCGCGCATGCTGATTGTGGAGGGGTACATGGATGTGATTGCGCTGGCACAGCACGGCATTGGCTACTCCGTTGCGACTTTGGGCACAGCGACGACCGCAGAGCACCTCGAACAGCTGTTTCGCGGGGCGCCCGAGATCGTATTTTGTTTCGATGGTGATGCAGCGGGCCAACGCGCCAGCTGGCGCGCGTTGGAAGCGGCTCTACCACTGATGCACGACGGACGTACCGCCTCTTTCCTGTTCCTACCACAGGGACAGGATCCCGACACGCTGGTGCGCCAGGAGGGCAAACAAGCATTCGAAACGACCGACCGTTTTGTCGGGCTCTCTGAGCTGCTCTTCAAAGCACTCGAGGCGCAAACCGATAGACGCACGCTCGAAGGCCGTGCGCGTCTGGTCGCCCTTGCCAAGCCATTGATTCATAAAGTCCCTGCCGGTACCTTCCGCCAGCTGCTGCTGGAACGACTGGTCCTGCTCGCGCAAACGACAGTGGATCTACCGGCCGGACCTCGCGCCCCACTGCCACAAGCTGCCGCGCGTCGCTCACCGCTTACCAATCCCCGCCAACGAGTGCTGCCGGTGTTGAGCCGTGCGCTCGGGCTGCTCCTGCATCAGCCGGCGCTGGCGAGCCTCGCTGAAGATTTTCCGGCTTTGGACGTCACCTCAGACCCCAGGCTTGCCTTGCTGATCGATTTACTCGAATTCCTGCGTGAGCACCCGACGATCACGAGCGGCGCATTAGTGGAGCGCTTTCGTGATACGCCGCAGATGCCTTTGATAGATGAAATTCTTGCGCCGCCCGTGCTGGCCTCTGAGCTGTGGGCCGCAGAATTCACGGGGGCACTCCAACAAATCCTGAAGCACGCGCACCGCAACTACTTCAGCCGGCTGATCGAGAACTCGGCCACTACGCCCGGCGATCTAGGCGAACAGACGCGCGCCAAGCTGCAACGGATGCGTCATGAAGAGTCTGACTAACACGTGGAGTGGCCGGCGTGTTGGCTCTTAAGTTATACTTCGCGGCTATTTCCGCGCGACCCTGGCGGAACAACAGCTTTGGACTACACTCTAATACGCTCACACGGCGGTCGCAAAAGCGTCCGTTGACCGGGAGCATTTGACCACAGGTAAAGCCCATGGAAACCCTCGACGATATCGAATCCAACGACGAACAATCGCAGCTCAAACGGCTGATTGCGAAGGGTAAGGAACAAGGGTTTCTGACCTATCACGAAGTCAATGATCATCTGCCAGGTGACATCGTCGATCCCGAACAGATCGAAGATATCATCAACATGATCAACGATATGGGGATCACCGTTCATGAGACGGCCCCAGATCCCGACGCGATTTTGATGAACCCACCGGAAGTTGATGAAGAAGCCGCTGAGGAAGCGGCAGCAGCGATTGCTGCAGTCGACACCGAATTTGGTCGCACCACTGATCCAGTTCGAATGTATATGCGCGAAATGGGGACCGTCGACCTGCTCACGCGCGAGGGCGAGATCAAGATTGCGAAGCGAATCGAAGACGGGCTGAATCAGGTGCTGTCTGCGCTGGCCGATTTTCCGGCCGTCGCCGAAACTTTTCTTAGCGAATACGATCGCACCGCGAGCACGGATGGCAAGATCACCGAGATCATCAGCGGATTCATCGATCTCACCGTAGCGACCACCGAGGTTCGCGAAGAGGTGGAAGTTGTCGCCGAGCCCGAAGCCACCGCGCCCCCCACCGATGATGAAGAAAGCAGCGACGAAGCCTCCGACTCACTTCCAAATCAGCTTGATCCGGAAGAGGTCAAGGCGCACTTCGAAGAATTTCGTCTCTTACAGATAAAAGTCCAGGCGGCGACCAAGAAAAATGGCCGCAACAATCCGAAAACCCAGGAGGCTCGTAAAGAGTTGCAAGAGAAGTTCCTGGTTTTCAAGCTGATCCCGCGCGTCTCGGAGCAGCTGGGGCGGCAAGTCCGCTCGGTGATCGAGCAGATCCGACAGCAGGAAAAAATCGTCATGGAAGTCTGCGTCAAGCAGTGCAAAATTCCGCGCAAGGATTTTCTGCAGATATTCATCGATCGCGAGACCGACCCTTCCTGGTTGAAAGGACTCCTGCGCCAGAAGAAGCCATTCGCCGCGGCCCTCAAGGAACGCGCGGCGGAAGTCGAGGCCGTACAGGAACGACTGGTGCTGATCGAGCAAAACAGCGGCGTCCTGATCAGCGAGATCAAGGATATCAATCGCCGCATGTCGATCGGTGAAGCCAAGGCGCGCCGCGCGAAGAAAGAAATGGTCGAAGCCAACCTGCGACTGGTGATCTCAATCGCGAAGAAGTACACCAATCGCGGACTGCTATTCCTCGATCTGATCCAGGAAGGCAATATTGGCCTCATGAAAGCGGTCGACAAATTCGAGTATCGGCGTGGTTACAAATTCTCGACCTACGCGACCTGGTGGATCCGACAGGCGATCACGCGCTCGATCGCGGATCAAGCGCGCACCATCCGCATTCCGGTCCACATGATCGAGACCATCAACAAGCTCAACCGTATCTCGCGCCAGATTCTGCAAGAGAAAGGCCGCGAACCAACACCAGAAGAACTTGCGCAGCGCATGGAAATGCCCGAGGACAAGATCCGCAAGGTGCTCAAGATTGCGAAAGAGCCGATTTCGATGGAAACCCCGATCGGCGACGACGAAGATTCGCATCTTGGTGACTTCATCGAAGACATCAATATTCAGTCGCCGATAGATTCCGCTACCTTCGAAGGCCTCTGCCGCAGTACACGAGAAGTGCTCGAAGGCCTTACACCGCGCGAGGCCAAGGTGCTGCGCATGCGCTTCGGTATCGACATGAATACCGATCACACGCTGGAAGAAGTCGGCAAACAATTCGATGTCACGCGTGAGCGCATCCGTCAGATAGAGGCCAAGGCGCTGCGCAAGCTGCGTCATCCATCGCGCTCTGAACGCCTGCGGACCTTCCTCGACTAAGCCATCTCCGCGTCGCTTGTGCCGCGAGTTGGTCGACACCAGCGTTTCCCCGTTCACGGGCCTGTAGCTCAGTTGGTTAGAGCAGGGGACTCATAATCCCTTGGTCCTCGGTTCGAGTCCGAGCGGGCCCACCATTTAAATCTTACTTATATCAGTCTATTACGATAATTTTCAAAAATAACGATCACCCATGTTTTGTATTTGGTGGCAGTAACGGTTTCGATCACCGTCCCGGCCATGCCTTCATTGCGGACCGTGGCAGCGCTCGTGACTGCGCGAGTACTGTCATTCAAAAGATCGGCGGCCTCCGATTGTGACACTTTCGGCAAATTTCCCGAAGGCTCGAGATCGACCCTTTCGCCCTGCTGCGTCGTCGAGACCGGCAACGAGCCGACCCGCTCAGGTTCGGCTTCCACCCCTGGCTCATTCTTGAGTCGGCGCGGTGGCTCAGTTTTAACTCGGCGCCAACATTACCCGCTCATACCGTACCGATTAATCCCGGAACCCTATACCGACATCCGGCATATTCGTGTACCGGATAATTCCAGAACCGCGTACCGACATGCGTCGGATTACGCAAGGCCCACATTCAGGCGCTCGATGTTGAGCTTGGTGCCCACCGCTGCGGCTTGCACCGACCAGCAGGACCAGCTTGCTGTTGAGGTCGCCGATTTCGCCGATGAGTCGTTCAAGTTTGGCGATCAATTGCCGCCTCTGCCTTCAGCGTTCCAGCGTGGCCGCAGCGATGTGATGTTGAGTGAATGCGTCGTCATTGTTCACTCGAACAGGCTGGACTGCTTGACGGTGTAGCCCGCTGGTTTCTTCTGCTTCTCGATCACGCCCTCGTCAACGAGACGCTGCAGCCACGCCTTGGCCTGCGTGGCGGACACATCCAGCGCGGCGGCAACGTCGGCGTCCTTCATCGGGGCCTTCAGCAGCTGTTTGATCACTTCCCGGACCGCCGCAAACAGCGTGTCGGCAGGTGTTGATGCCGTCTTCACCTCCAGGCTGGCAGCGTCGGGTTGGGCCTCAGGAACCTGCGCAGCCGATGGCACTGGTTCGGGAACCGGATCAACAGGATGTTCAATCGGCGCAGCGACCGATGGCGGCACTGGCAAGGTCGGAATTTCGATCGCGGGCGGCGCCTCCTGCACGCCTGGTGGCGCGGGCAAGAGGGCAGACGATCCACTGCCGGAGAACAGCGCAAGGCCTGACTGTGGAGGTGGCAGCGGAGTTGTTGTGGCGATATCGAACACACCTTCAAAGGCGTCGACGTCTTGCGGATTCGGCCAGGGGATCGCGCCCTTGTTTCGCAGGGCATCGAGCCCGGCCGACGACTCGCCCGTGGATCGAACGTAAACGGGTACGAACTTGAGCTTGTCCAGTTGCTCGCTGGCACCAGCCCAGGTGCCGCCTTTGTTGAAATCGGAGCTGACGACCAAGGATGCATCGGCCAGCGCGTAGATCAACTTGTTGCGCTGCATGGCGTTGCCGACGTTGAACCCGGCGCTCGGGTCGTAGGGCGAAATCAGCACCAGTTGGCCATCGAGCAGCAGGTTGCGGTGCTC
>JAYTEX010000278.1:0-26811 GCA_043734785.1 Pseudomonadota bacterium
GCCGTCACTGCTGGCTGTGATATCCAGAAAGGTAATTTCGTCAGCCCCTTGCAGGTTGTATCGACGGGCGATTTCAACGGGATCCCCGGCATCGCGAATGTCGACAAATTTAACGCCCTTGACCACGCGGCCGGCGTCAACGTCTAGACAGGGGATGATTCTTTTCGCGAGGCCCATGATGGTGAAACCTAACCAGTAAGAAGCGTTGGTAGAGCGATTCAGGCCCGTTCGCCAATCACGCCGGCGGTGTTGGAGTGTGCGGGTGCGTGCCGGTCTAGGCGCGCCGTTTGAATGCGCTTAAATGACTTCAGATGGAACCCGAAAGCTGATCGGCGAGAACCTGCGCCGCATGGAAATCCAGCGTGCCTTCGTAAATCGCGCGGCCGGTCACGGCACCAGCGATACCTTCTGACTCAACCATCGCCAGCGCTCGAATGTCGTCCAGATTCGTGACCCCTCCAGAGGCGAAGACAGGAATTCGCAGAGTGCGCGCGAAAGCGACAGTCGCGTCCAGATTCAGGCCAGTCATCATGCCATCACGTCGAATATCCGTGAAGATAATGGCCTCGACACCGTCTTCTTCGAAGTGCCGCGCCAGATCGACCGCGTCATGGCGGGATAACTTGGACCATCCTTCGATGGCGACTTTGCCATCTCGCACATCCAGGCCAACAATCACGTGGCCAGGAAATTCCAGGCAGATATCGGACACGAAGTGTGGTGTGGTGACCGCTTTGGTCCCGATGATGACATAGCGCACGCCGGCGTCCAGATACGTCTGAATAGTCTCTTCGTCTCGAATGCCACCGCCCACCTGGACTGGCACTTGAGGAAACGCCTGCGAAATTTCCCGGATGACCTCCGAGTTGACCGGGCTACCCTCGAACGCGCCATTCAAATCGACCACATGCAAGCGCCGAGCCCCAGCGGCCACCCAGCGTGCCGCGGTGGCCACCGGATCATCGGAATAAATGGTTTCGTCGTCCATGCGTCCTTGCCGCAGACGCACGCATTTGCCGTCTTTGATGTCAATGGCAGGGATCAGCATCATCGGGCTAAAACCTGAAACAGGAGTAGGGTTGGGCGGAAACAATATTTGCCATAGTTTGGACGGCCTCGGTGGTGACCGTCAACTTCTGATAATGCTAGCACATGACCCCTTGAAAATCTGACGCGCCGGCGTCGACTCAGTGTGCCTGATCCCAGTTTGGTCCTATCCCGATATCCACCAATAGGGGTACGGCAAGATCTGCCGCCTGCGACATCAACGTACGGACTAGCGCCGTGACCTCCTCGACTGCCGAAGTCGCCACTTCGAACACGAGCTCATCATGCACCTGCATGATGAGCGTAGCCCCCGGATGCTCACGCTCGAGCCAGTGATCGACGGTGATCATCGCGCGCTTGATGATATCTGCGGCGGTCCCTTGCATCGGCGCATTGATTGCGGTGCGTTCCGCGTACTGTCGCCGCTGAACATTACGTGATTCGATGTCCGGCAGGTACAGACGGCGACCAAACACGGTTTCGACATAACCTTGTTCGCGCGCGCGCACACGCGTCTCTTCCATGTAGCGCTTAACCCCTGGATAGCGCGTGAAATAAAGATCGACATAGGCCTGCGCTGCGCCCCGTTCGATACCCAACTGGCGCGCCAGACCAAAGGCCGACATCCCGTAGATAAGTCCGAAATTGATGGCCTTGGCCGCCCGTCGCTGCTCGTCACTGACCGTGTCGAGTGCCAGTCCAAAGACTTCGGCGGCCGTCGCGCGATGGATATCGGCGCCGTTGGCGAACGCCGCCAATAAACGTTCATCGTGGGACAAATGCGCCATGATCCGCAGTTCTATCTGGGAATAATCCGCGGCCAGCAGCACCGAGCCCTGCGGCGCGATAAACGCCTGTCGAATGCGACGACCTTCGCGGGTTCGCACCGGGATATTCTGCAGGTTAGGTTCCGACGACGAGAGCCGCCCGGTGGCGGCGACTGCTTGATGATAGCTGGTGTGAATTCGGCCGGTTGCCGCATTCACTTCGAGCGGCAACTTATCGGTATAAGTGGATTTCAGTTTGGTCAGCGCGCGATGTTCCAGAATGAGGCGAGGTAGCGCGTAGGTTTCCGCCAGCTCCTGTAATGCAGGTTCCGCCGTAGACGGCTGGCCGGTGGGTGTTTTAGAAGTCACCGGGAGACCTAGGCGGTCGAACAGAATCTCCTGGATTTGTTTCGGTGACCCCAGATTGAACTCACTCCCAGCCTCGGTAAACGCCGCGCGCTCGAGCGCGCCGATCTTGGTCGCTAGTTCGCCGCTCTGCGCTGCCAACATGTCGGTATCGATCAATACACCACGCCGCTCGATGCGCGAGAGTACCGCAACGAGCGGAATCTCTATCTCGTCGAACAAACTATTCAACGCTGGCGTATGCCGGATGCGCGGCCAGAATGCGGCATGTAACTTCAGACAGGCATCCACGTTCTGTGCTGCATAAGGTGCGGCGCGCTCCACCGGTACCTGATTGAAGGTGATCTGATGAGCGCCTTTGCCGGCGACCTCTTCAAAATGAAGCGTCTTGTGCGCGAGAAATTTTAGGGCCAGCGAATCAAGATCATGCCGGGTCGCGGTGCTATTGAGAACGTAAGATTCGAGCATCGTGTCGTACCGTATCCCACGCAACTCAATACCGTGATTCATTAACACGCTCTGGTCGTATTTCAAGTTATGACCCAACTTCGCAACGGCGGGATCTTCAAGCAACGGTTTTAGCAGTTCCAGCACCGTTTCACGGGAAAGTTGTGCGGGTGCGCCGAGGTAATCGTGTGCCAACGGCACATATGCGGCAACATTCGGCTCGCAGGCGAACGAAACGCCAACGATTCGCGCGTCGATGTAGTTGAGGCCGGTGGTTTCTGTACCAAAAGCGAAATAGCGCGCGGACCGTAGCAGGGCGATCCACGCGGTCAACGCTTCGAACGTAAAAATCGTCTCGTATTGCAACTCGACATTCGCTACCGAAGTGACTTCACTTTCAGGCGCGAGTTGTTTCAGCCAGGTCTTGAACTCCAGACGTTGAAAGAGCGTCCGCAATTCGACTGGCATCGACTCTCGCGGCGCGAGACTGTGTAACTCAATACCGAGATCTAGATCGTCCATGATCGTGACCAGTCGCCGCGACAATGCCAATTGCGGCAGGGTGGCGCGCAGGCTATCGCCTACCGCGCCCTTGATGGCGTCTGCGTTCGCGATGACTCCGTCCAGACTGCCATATTCCTGAAGCCACTTTACGGCGGTTTTTGGCCCCACCTTCGGGACGCCGGGGACGTTGTCGACTGTGTCCCCTACCAAGGTAAGGTAGTCGACTATTCGGCTTGGGGGCACCCCAAATTTGGCCAGGACACCTTCACTATCCAAACGCGTGTTGTCCATCGTGTTGACGAGCGTTATCTGGGGATCCACGAGTTGCGCAAAGTCCTTGTCACCGCTCGAGATGATGACCTGATAACCCGCCCTTGCGGCGAGCCCTGCCAGGGTTCCGATCACGTCGTCGGCCTCGATCCCATCGCGCACGATTCTGGGGATCCCCAGGGCGTCTATGATCTCGAACAGGAGAGGCACCTGGGACGCTAGTTCATTCGGCATCGAAGGACGATTGGCCTTGTAGGCCGGAAACCACTCATCGCGAGCGGTCGGACCGCGCGGATCAAACACCACTGCAAACAGTTCGCATTGAAGCTCCGTTTGCAACTTCCTGAGCATCGCGATGACGCCATGAATGGCCCCGGTTGGCTGCCCGGCACTGGTCGCCAATTCGGGTAAGGCGTGAAATGCACGGTATAGGTAGGAGGAGCCATCTACCAATACGGTCGTTTGGTTTTTAATCTCGGTCACCCATTACGTCGCTGAAATTACCGCAGAAAATACCGAATCAGGGCGAGCTGATCTGGGTCAATGGTGGTGCTATGCTACGAGGAACAATCTGATCCTTGAATATTTAGAGAAAGAGTAAGTGCTAATGCGTCGTTCGCCTTCTTCGTTGGCAGTATTTTTGACGGTTGCTGCCGGCCTTTTCCAGCCGTCTCTGGCGCAAGAGGGACTCCAAGAAGTCCCCGAGGCGGCACCACCGCCACCGGCACCTATCGAGGACGGACAAGCGCTGGAACCTGATGTCACGATTGTCCAACGGAAAGACGCAACCGTCGAGGAATACCGGCTGAACGGCCGCCTTTACATGGTTAAAGTCGTACCGTTTATTGGGAAACCTTATTTCCTGATGGATAACGACGGGGATGGCCTGATGGAATCCAGGATTAGCGATCTCCAGCGAGATCCACTCGTACCGCAGTGGGTCATCTTCAGTTGGTAGTGCCATCGCCCTGATCCCACGGTTGCCGGGCTCACTCGGCTGCCCATGTTTAAGCCATTGACCACACGCTTCGGCCGTACAATCAGATAAAAAAAGCCCTCCATCAGGAGGGCTTTCAGGTCGAATGGCGCGCGAGTTGGGCGCTCGTCGTACTTTCTATTCAGCGACCACCAAGTCGACCCGGCGATTCTGTGCGCGCCCTTCAGCCGTGTCGTTGGTCGCGACAGGCCGGCCCTCACCATAACCTGTGGGCATTAACCGCGACGCATCGATGCCGCTGCCGACTAAGTAATCCACTACCGATTTCGCCCGGCGATCAGAAAGTTTCTCGTTATAGGCGTCGGAGCCAACACTGTCTGTGTGTCCTTCTACGTTGACCTTGATGCCGGCGTGGTTAGTCATCACTTCCTTCGCATGGACGAGCTTGGCCATTGCTGCAGGACGGAGGGTCGCCTTATCAAAATCGAAATTGGTCCCTTCGAGACTGACCAGCATGGTACCTGCTTCAGGCGCTGCTGGCGGCGGCGGCGGCGCGGGCGCTACGACGATGGGCCTTGGCGCGGGCGCCGCAGCGACTGGCGGCTGCACCGGCTTCTCGCGGCAGAAGAAGTAGCCAAGCGCACCGCCCAAAGCGGCTCCTGCCACGTAGGCGATTTCGTCATCGGAATCAGTGGCTGCGGCGACGATACCGGCACCCGTGACTGCACCAACGATGGGGCAGAGAATCTGCGGCGCTTTAATTTCTTGGTTGGCGCAGCCCGTCAAAAGCGCGCTCAATGACACTGTGAGACCAATTTTTCTGAGTCGATTATTCATTGCAAACCTTTCCCTACGTTAGCTCAAAACTTGAAAAATTTCGGTGCTTTGTGTCGCAATAGCGCAACATCCCGAGGCTGTGTGCCAGAGGATAACATAGACTTTCGGGAAACCGAATAACTCGATGGGTGAAGTTAACTTCAAGCCTGGGCGGGTACTTAGCGGCGACTCAAAGGCCGCAAGAGGGGTTCTTAAGCTTCCTGAGGCCTGTCGCGTCACCCCAACTTAAGGCCGTCAAATTGTCGTAATAAGTTACGGATAAAGCGCTGTGCTACCCCAGTTCTTCGATATAGCGCCTCAACTTGGCGGTGTCCGAGGTCTTTAGCGCCCGCTCAGCGATTTGCTTCGCGAGATTCGCGTCCGTGCCATTAATCGCGCCTTTGACCTCCAGCAACACCGATGGATGCACACTGAATGACTCCAACCCGAGTCCCAGTAGCAAGCGCGTGCAGCGGATATCGCCGGCCATTTCGCCACACATTGCGACCGGGACTTTAGCCTTTTGCGCGGCCTTGATGGTCATTGAAATGAGGCGCAGCACCCCTGGGTTAAAAGGGTCGTACAGATAGTTGACCTCATCGTTGACACGATCGATCGCGACCGCATATTGAATCAGGTCATTGGTGCCGATGGATAGAAAATCGAGTACTTGGGCGAAACCATCCGCGAAAACTGCAGCCACCGGCACTTCGATCATGCCGCCGACCGGCATGTCCGGAGCAAAAGGGATGCCGCGTGCCGCAAATTCGGCCTGCACGGCATGCACCAACTCAAGCACTTGGAGCGCCTCATCAACGTGCGACAGCATTGGGATCATCATCCGCACCTGTCCTGAGGCTGATGCCCGCACGATCGCTCGAATCTGGGGCAGAAATAATCCCGGCTCTTTGAGCCCCAGGCGAACGGCGCGTAAGCCGAGCGCTGGATTTGCGCCTTTGCCGCGCATGGTCAGTGCCGGATCAACCTGCTTGTCGCCCCCGATATCCAAGGTGCGGATAGTGACCGGCAGCCCACTCACCGCCGCGACCAACTTCTGATAGGCCTCGAAATGCTCTTCTTCCGTCGGCGCCTCAGTCCGATTCATATAGAGGAATTCGGTCCGATAAAGGCCTACCCCACGCGCACCCACTTCGCGCGCGGTGGCGAAATCGCTGGGGAGCTCTACATTAGCCTGCAACTCAATAGCCAAGCCATCAAGGGTCACGCATGGCGCGCGCTTAAGCTTATTTAGGGTGGCGGAATATCGCGCGCGCTCATCCTGGCGCCGACGATAATGCGCGAGCGTGCGTTGATCCGGATCACCGACGACGACGCCTTCGTTGCCATCCACGATCAGGAGTTCGCCGTCCTGCACGAATCGACGCACGCGATGTACGCCGACGATGCCGGGAATTCCGAGACTCCGCGCCAGAATTGAGGTGTGCGAAGTAGGGCCTCCAAATTCCGTTACAAACCCGACAACACCATGATGCTGCATCAGCAGCGCGTCTGCCGGTGCAAGATCGTTCGCCAGTACCACCGCTCCTGCCAGACTTTGATCGGCGACTGTGCCTGACAGGCCTCCGCCCTGCAGGCTGCGTAAAATCCCATTAATCACATGTTCAACGTCGTCGCGCCGCGTGCGCAAATACGCGTCGTCCATCTGGTCGAAGACACTGACAATCGCGTCGCGTTGGTTTCTCAAGGCCCAAGCCGCGTTGTATCGTCGCTCGCGAATGAGGCGAATGGGTTCTTCAGCCAGCGCGGCATCGCCGAGCATGAGCAGGTGTGTATCGATGAAGGCCGCGACGTCATGCGGTGCATTCGGCGGGATTTTTTCCCGCATATGACGTAAATGGTCGGCTGAAGCTTCGATCGCGGCACACAGCCGATCGACTTCCGTTTCGACCTGGCCTGGTTCAATCAAGGTTTCTCGCACATCGTGCTGTTCGTGAATAAGGACGTGCGCCTTACCAATGGCAATCCCGCGTGAAACGGCCAAGCCATGCAGTGAGAATGTCACTCTGGCTCTCCGAAGCGGTTATTGACGAGTGTTAACAATGCCTGCAGGGCCGCTACCTCATTCTCTCCGGTCGTGGTGATCAGGAGCTCAGATCCCTGAGACGCTGCGAGCATCATGAGCCCCATGATGCTTTTCCCGTTCACGCGCTTGGCCTGCTTCTCTACCAACACCTCGCAAGTGAAGGACGCTGCAGTCTGCATGAATTTGGCGGCCGCACGCGCATGCAGTCCGAGTCGATTGATGACTTCAACGTTGGCGCTGGGCATGATCGCTAAAGATCCCTGTGGGTAAGCACGATATGCCAGCGGTGACGGAAATGCGCCGCAACCCGCTCCGCAACGTACACCGAACGATGACGCCCGCCAGTACAACCCATCGCAATCGTCAGGTAGCTACGATCTTCCTGCTCGAAGCGCGGGATCCAGCGATCCAGAAAATTGATAATATCGCCGACCATCTCAGGCGCATAAGCCGTGCTATCCAGGAACTCACAAACCGGCGCGTCTCGACCAGACATCTCCCGGAGCTGCGGGTCCCAATGCGGATTCGGCAGACACCTCACATCGAAAACAAAATCCGCATCCGGCGGCACCCCATTTTTGTATCCGAACGATGACACCTGCAACGCGAGCGCGCCGGGGGTCCGACGACTCACCTGGTCGGTAATTTGGGCGCGAAACTCGTGAATGTGGGTATGGGTGGTGTCGATTCGCAAGTCCGCGCGCGCTATGACCGGCAGTAACAGTGCGCGTTCGCGCGCGATAGCCTGTCGCAACGGGATCTCGCTAGTCGATAATGGATGACGGCGGCGGGTTTCATTGAAGCGGTTGATCAGTGCCTGGTCGCTCGCTTCAATGAAAATTAACTCGACCGCGAAGGCGTTGGTTTTCAAGAGGTCCAGGATTTCCGGCAATTGCTTGAGGTCACCGTCCGGATTTCGTGCGTCGATGCCAACCGCGACCCGCGAGTACAACGGTAGCGTACTGCGGCCTACGAATTCTGCGAAGTCTGCAAGGAAGCCGGCCGGCAGGTTGTCAACGCAGTAGTATCCTGCGTCCTCCAGGGCATGCAGCGCGATGGTTTTCCCGGCGCCGGATAATCCCGAAACAATAATAAAACGTTGTACGGTCATCGTGCGCTAAAAAGTCGTGAGTTTTCGAACTTGGGTTCCCACTTCGCTTCGCACGCAGCGCATTTGAGCGACCATGCCTCTAGGCACTCAAACGCGCCACCAAACCCGTGGTTCGTTAAGGTTGCGGTTCCGGGGAACTCAGTCTTTGTCGATACTATCGCGCGCATGGTGGTCGGTCAGTTTTTCCTTGTGCCGCTTAACTTGTCGATCCAGCTTATCCAGCATGAGGTCGATTGCGGCATACATATCCGCGTGTTCACCAGCCGCATGTAGCGTATTACCGGTCACATGAACTGTCGCCTCGGCCCGATGGAGCTGCTTTTCAACCCCGAGCACAAAATGCGCATCGACCATTTGATCAAAATGGCGCTGGACGCGTTGTAACTTAGATTTTAGGTACTCGTTCAAAGCCGGCGAGAGCTCAAGATGATGGCCGGTGATGTTGATTTGCATAGCACATCTCCCAAATATAGCGCTGATGAATCGGGCGTCATTAATTCACGGGAAGGCATGAGTTTGGTTGGCCTCGCCGTTTTTCTCAGGCAAGTTTCTTGCGTTCATTTGATGGCGGAATCTGCATCCCTTCACGATACTTCGCGACGGTGCGCCGGGCGACGTTAACCCCTTGTTTCAACAATATGGCGGCGAGCTTGCTGTCACTCAAGGGCTTGGCAGAAATTTCTGCGGCGATAAGCTTGCGGATCACAGCACGGATCGCGGTCGACGAGGCCTCGCCACCCATTAAGGTGCCAACATGGCTCGAAAAAAAATATTTTAACTCGAAGGTTCCGCGCGGTGTGTACATGTATTTCCGGGTGGTCACCCTGGAAATCGTTGACTCATGCATCCCGAGGGTCTCCGCAATGTCATGCAAAACCAGCGGCCGCATGGCTTCCTCGCCATGCTCTAGAAACGCCCGTTGTCGTTCAACGATAGCATTTGCGACCCGCAGAAGCGTTTCGCTGCGGCTCTGAAGACTTTTGATGAACCATTTGGCCTCTTGCAAATGCGTGCGCAGGGTGTTGTTGTCCAGGTTATTCTCGGCACGTCGGATCATGCTCGCGTAGTAGGGGTTGATGCGCAACTGCGGAAGCGCCTCAACGTTGAGCTCGACTTTCCATCGGCCCTTGATCTTACGCACAAAAACATCCGGGATCAGATATTCGGTCGTCGTTACCGTGAAGGCGGAGCCTGGACGCGGGGACAGGGATTGCACCAGCGAGATCACCGCGCGCAGTTCGTCCTGCGTCAACTTCAAACGCCGCATCAGCTGGGCATACTCACGGTTTGCCAGCAGGTCGAGATAGTGCTCGCACAATCGAAACGCCACCTCGCACCACTCGGTGTTCGCCGGCAGTTGCTTCAACTGCATCAGTAGACTCTCTTTCAGGTCACGGGCGGCCACGCCTGTCGGCTCCATCATCTGAATTAGCTTCAGGACGGCCATGACTTCTTCGATCAGGATCGGTTCGTCATCTCCGTCGTCGCTGGCGATTGCCTGCAGTTCCTCGACGCTTGCCTCGAGGTAGCCATCGTCGTTAACCGCATCGATGATGGTGACGCCGATACGTCGATCTAAGGCACTCAGCGGTATGAGATTGAGTTGCCAGAGGAGATGGTCACGTAGGGACTCCGTGCCTCCTACCTGGTTCTCCCGATCACTGCCATCTTCATGGGGTCCGAGCGGCGCGCCCTGTGGCAGGGTGCTGTCAAAGACTTCTTCCCAGTCAGTGTCGATCGGTAAGTCTTGCGGGATGTCGTCGGTCGTTGACGCGGCGGCGCTGTCCCAATCGTCGGCCTCACCGCCGCCCTCCGCGTCACCGCCGCCCTCCGCGTCACCTCGTTCGTGGTCTTCGGAGACAGTGGCGGTCGAAGTTGGCGATGCCATGCTATCCAAGCCTAGATCAGGCAAGTCGCTGTCGTCCTCGAGTTCCAGCATCATGTTTGAATCGAGCGCCTGCTGGACTTCCAGACTCAGTTCCATCGATGACAACTGCAGCAGGCGGATCGCCTGTTGCAGCTGGGGCGTCATTGTCAGCTGCTGGCCGAGTCTGAGTTGAAGTGACTGCTTCATTGGCAGTGTGGCACGCGGAACATATCTTGCATGATAGGAGTGTAGCGCAAACCGGTGCGGGCCAAGATGCGTCCTTGCAAACTTCGCCACGGAAGATCGCAATTCGGGGTCCTAGAGGGTGAAGTCCTCACCGAGAAAGACTTCTCTGACGTGTTCGTCTTCAAGAATCTGCGTCGCAGTCCCCTCCGCAATGATGCGCCCGTCGCTGACGATGTAGGCTCGATCGCAAATCCCCAGTGTCTCGCGGACGTTGTGATCGGTGATCAAGACCCCGATTCCCAAACGGCTCAGGTGCAAAATGATCCGCCGTATATCGCCAACCGAAATCGGATCGACCCCGGCAAATGGCTCGTCGAGCAAGATGAAACGTGGTTGTGTCGCCAACGCGCGTGCGATTTCGACCCGCCGGCGCTCTCCTCCGGATAGTGACATCCCAAGATTCTTCTTAAGATGGCCGATATGAAATTCGCGCAGCAGGCCATCGAGGCGACGGCTTTTCTGCTCGAGCGTAAGATCCGGGACGATCTCGAGTACGGCGGCGATATTCTCTTCAACCGTCAGTTTGCGAAAAACGGACGCCTCCTGCGGGAGGTATCCCAACCCCTTGCGTGCGCGGAGGTCCATCGGCAAGGCGGTGAGCTCTTCATCATCTAGATGGATAGTGCCGCCTTCTCCGGCCACCAGGCCGACAATCATATGGAAACTGGTGGTTTTTCCAGCGCCGTTAGGGCCAAGCAGGCCGATCACTTCGCCGCTGTTTACCGTCAGGCTGACATCTTTGACAACCTGGCGCGACTTATAGGTCTTCGACAGGTGCCGCACTGAGAGAATGGTCATATGGGCACTGTCCTTATCCGGACGCTTGCGCGCAAGATGGCGGTCCCGGCCGTTGCCGTATCACTCAGGCGTCTTCCGTTTGGGCGGAATGATGACCTTTACGCGACCGGATTTAGGGACAACGGCATTGCCATCTTGGGCGTTGGAACTACCGCGACCAGTAATAATACTGCGCTTGGTATCGTAATTAATGCGATACCCCTCGAACACGCGCTCGCCCTGCGTCAAACGGGCCTTATCGATTAGGTACAGCAGGCTCTTGGTCTGGTGATATTCAATCTGCAATCCCTCGCCCTCGATATCCTGCTTGCCCCCATCCGGCGTTTGTTTGAAATACGCAGGCTGGCCCTCCAGATAGACGTCCATCAATTGACGATTCTCATCGAAATTAGCAATCAGTTTGTCACCGGTCATGCGCATCGTACCCTGGACCACTACGACGTTCCCGGTATAGGTCGTACGGCCCGCCGCGTCGTCGAGTTCGGCGAAATCGGCCTCGATCTCGATCGGTAGCTCGACGTCATTTGCCAACGCTGCGGCAAGACCGGCGTGCAGTATCAGAAGCGCAGCGCTTAGGCTACGTGGAAGGGCGCTTTTCATGGCGGGTTCTGACTCGCTCCAAAAGTTCTAGTCGATTGTGTTCGAAATTGGCCCTAAATCCACGCGTTTTGGTCACGGTCGACGGCCCTTTAATGGTTGCTGCATTATCGGTTTCTGCATACTGAACTCTCGGGAATACGCGCAGTTCCGAGGTCAGAATCTCGAATTCCCGTTGCCCTCGATTATCTACCCGCCAGATTTCTACGCGACCCTGCAGAAAAATCACTTCGCTGCCCGCTTTGACGAGCCCACGTTCTGCGACGATTTGCCAAGGGTTGGCGTCGCCATTGTAAATTTCCATATGCGGGTGAGCCAGTTCAGTCGTATCGTCATCTGGATAATGAAAAACCTGCTCGGCCGTCAATACGTTCTGCAAGCCACCCTCCCGATTCATCGTGTGGCGAATCATTTCGATCAAATAATAGTCGGGTTCATGTCCAGCGCGCGCAAGCCCGCCAACCTGATCATTATCGATTTGCTGCCAAAGCCAGAAGGTCAGTGCGCCCAGCAGCGCGGTGCCTAGCGCAGACAACCAAGGACGGCTCATGGAGGTTCGAATGCGCTCGCCAACATGCCGAGTTCAGGACAGGCTGCGGCCATTGTCCCTTGCGCGATCATGATGAGCTCAGCGACCTCACGCGCGGCGCCGAGGCCACCGGCCGCTTGGGTGCGAAAGTGCGCGACCGCGACGACGGCCGGGTGCGCATCCGCCACGGCGATCGACAAGCCGACTGCCCGCAGCACCGGAATATCTGGCAGGTCATCACCGACATAGCAGATGTGTACTGGCGCAATCCCGCTTTCGACGCAGAGGTCCTGTAGAGCAGCCAGTTTGTCGCGACGCCCCTGATAAAGGTAACGCACGCCCAATTCCGCCATACGGTGGGCAACCACCGACGAATCACGCCCGGTGATGACAGCGAGCGCGACCCCAGAATCCCGCAACATCACCAAACCATGGCCGTCGCGCACATGAAACTGCTTGTATTCCTCGCCAGCGGGACCGAGCACGATGCGGCCATCCGTCAGCACACCGTCGACATCAAACACCGCAAGTCGGATGCCTTGCGCCGCCTGGCGGAGTTCGGTGGTCGAGATAAAGCTCAAAGGACGCGCGCCTTTAGTAAGTCATGCATATTGATAGCGCCGCGCAGCACGCGATCCTCGTCGACCACCAGCAAGGCATTGATCTTCATCTCCTGCATGATACCCAGTGCCTCGGCCGCCAGCAGATCGGGATCGATTTTCTTGCAGTCCACCGTCATGACTTCTTGCATGCGGATGGTGCGCGCATCCAAGCCGCGATCGATCGCCCGACGCAGGTCGCCGTCGGTAAAAATCCCGAGGACACGCTGATTCGCGTCCACGACAGCGGTCAGGCCAAGCCCTTTCCGGGTCATTTCGATTAGCGCCTCTACCAATCGCGTGTCGGGGCTGACCATGGGTATGCCGTCATCGGTGTGCATCAAGTCGCGCACTTTTAATAAGAGTCGCCGACCAAGCGCACCTCCCGGATGAGATCGCGCGAAGTCTTCCTCGGTAAATCCGCGCGCCTGGAGGAGCGCAATCGCCAAGGCGTCACCCATCGCAAGTGCCGCCGTCGTGCTCGAGGTTGGGGACAGGCCCAGGGGACAGGCTTCTTGGGCCACGGCAATATGGATATGAACGGTGGCCGACTCCGCCAGCGTTGAGCGCGCATTGCCAGTCATCGCCACCAGCGGGACCCCTAGGCGCTTCAGGAGCGGGATCAAAACCACCAGCTCGTCTGTTTCACCGGAATTAGAGAGGGCCAACACCACATCACTGCTTATGATCATGCCCATATCACCGTGACTCGCTTCGCCTGGATGCACGAAAAAGGCGGGCGTCCCGGTGCTGGCGAAAGTGGCGGCAATTTTATTCGCGATATGCCCCGATTTACCCATGCCGAGAACGACTATCCGTCCGCGACACGCCAGCATGTAGCGGGCCGCCGCCACAAACGCCTCATCCACCTTCGCAATCAAGCCTTGGATGGACTGGGCTTCGATCTCGAGGACGGCCTTGGCCAGCGCAATCAAGCGGGGCGCATCAATGCAAGTCTCTTGAAGGGACATCAGGATTCCGGATAATCTGGTTTAGATCGCTGGAAAATTTGCCAGCCCCCAACGCGGGTCTTCCCGCAAGCGGATGACCGGTTCTATTAGCATTTTGTGTCTCATGAAATTACGCGACAGTGTGCCATGAGCACAGCGCGGCTGCCCCTATTTTGTGCCCGCGTCATGCGAACTCAAATCCGCGACGGAGTGAACTGTCGATGCCCATAACGTTACGCCGCCCCTCGCCAGGACTCCCCACACAGGCCATTGTGCTCGCGGCGGGACGGGGTGAACGGCTCCGTCCGCTGACTGATCGCATTCCCAAGCCGCTGGTGACAGTGGGCGGTCAACCGCTGCTGGACCATCATCTGCATCGTCTACGACGCGCGGGCGTGACCCATTGCGTCATCAACCTTGCGCACCTCGGGTCACTGATTGAGGCGCATGTCGGTAGCGGGTCGCGCTACGGCCTGACCGTTAGCTACTCACGCGAGCCTGCGGGGGCGCTCGAGACCGGAGGAGGAATCAAACACGCGCTCGCGCTCTTTAAACCCAGGCCGTTCATCGCGGTGAACGCCGATGTTTATTGCGACTTCGATTTCGCCAGCTTTCTTTACCGTCCGTCCAGCGCGGCACATCTGGTCATGGTGAATAATCCCCGACATCACCCGCATGGGGACTTCACGCTGCAGGGGAATCGGATCGGCAACGGAAGTCTGCCCCGCTATACCTTCAGCGGAATCGCGGTATATGACCCCACGCTCTTTGCCACCACGTCGGTTTTCGAGCGCGTCCCGCTTGCGCCAATTCTGCGCCGAGCCGCCACCACCGGGCTGGTGACTGGTCAGGTGTATCGCGGTCGTTGGTTCGATATTGGATCCGCTGCGCGGCTCTCAGCCGCTCAATCAGCGTCTTGATGCTCAAGACGAATAATCTATATATTTATAATAAACAAATAATTATTTAATATATCTAATAATATAGCTTAAAATAAATCGCAAATTCATTGATTTATATACTGACAGACACTTCGAATAATTTCGAATCGATGGGCGGCGGTTGATGCAGGCGAATTTCACGGGTTCAATACGCCAACTCGCTCATAAAACCTACGATTCTAAAACGACCAAGGGCTGTGCGCTGGGATGTTCCGTATCGCTACAAAGAGCACCACTTTCGGGTGGTGTATGGTGTTGCTCGTGGCTCTGCACTGCGCGGTGGCCCCGTTCGCGTCGGCGGCGCCAACGATCTCGCCCGGCGTACTGACACTCGATGCGGGCCATAATTCCGCAATCACTGAGCACGCACGCCTACGGGTGCTGGTGCTGGGCGAACACGCCAATCGCGCCCATCGGCGCGATGCGCTTGAATTTGCGATCCTCGCCGACTACGCGAAAGCCAACCGCCTGGAGGTGGATTGGCTTCCCGTTTTCAGGCCAGAGGAGCTCTACGACCGACTGGTGCGCGGCGATGCCGATCTCGCGATCGGCGAAATGCCGCCCGAGTTACTGGGACGACCGACTCTCGCCAGCACCCACCCTCTCACCACCCAACGCTACCAGCTGATTGGCCGCGCGGGCTTAGAGGCCCGCGACCCGCTGGGGTTGTCCGGGATGCGCTTGGCGATCAGACTTTCCTCTCCCCTGTGGTCCTATTTCGAGCAATTACAGCGCGTAGTGCCAAACCTCCGACTCGACGCGCTGCCGAGCAATCTCGACCGGGAGTCAGCCCTGCGGCTAGTAGCGGACGGCATTTATGACGCGACAGTACTGCCTATCGCCCTGGGTGACGACGATCTGGATGCGTACCCGCGCCTGAAACGCCTGTTCGATCTCACCGACGATCAACCATTCGGCTGGTACCTGCGCAGCGACCACCGTGCCCTGTTGCAAAATCTCAATCGTTTCATTGCGCGATATCACTCTGCCTATTTCGAACCCGCGTTGGCCCCGCGCGATTTCGCCGCCATTAAAAGCCGTGGTGTATTAAGAGTCGTGACGCGGGTCGATCCGCAGAACTACTTCGTCACGGACGGCGGACCTTCGGGCTACGAATTCGAGCTTGTCACGGCGTTCGCGAAAGCGCAGGACCTCAAACTGCAAGTCATGGTCGCACGCACGGATGCGCAAATGATCAAATGGCTCAAAAATGGGGCGGCGGACCTTGTCACGACCCGCATCAACGCCGACCTTGTCCATGGCGATCCAAGTGTGAGCTTTTCGCGCAGTTACCATCACGCGGCTTACGCGCTGCTCACGAGTCGGTACTCGCCAATTCCAGACGCCACCAGCTTGCGCAATAAACTCGTCGTCGCCTATGCGAACTCGCCCGCATTTCGTGCAGCACAGACGGCCGCACCGGCGACGGGATTGAAAATTGTGCCCGCAGCCAGCGAGCTCAACGCCGGGGTGCTGCTCGAACGGGTGGCAAATCGCGAGGTCGACGCCATCATCGTGGACGGCGACACAGCGAGACAGGTAGTCGCCTCTAACCGCGCGTTGCGCGCGGGAGTCAGCGTTCCTGACCAATTTGACTATCGCTGGCTGATGCGTGGCGGCGATCCGCAACTTCTAAAGGCCATCAATGCATTTCTGGTCGAGAGCCATCGCGAAGGCCTCGATGCCATGCTGGTGGCGCGGTATTTTTCGATTCCACCAAATGCCGCGCAGGTGGCCAACACGGGCCGGGTCATTTCCCCGTTTGACGCCCTCGTGCGAACCTATGCAGAACGGTATGACTTCGACTGGCGCCTGATTGCCGCGCAGATGTATCAGGAAAGCCGTTTCGACCCGCGGGTGGTTTCGAGCGGGGGCGCCACTGGACTGATGCAGATGCTGCCCGAGACCGCAAAATCACTCGGTTTCCGGAATATCACGGAGCCGG
The DNA here is from genome assembly GCA_043734785.1 of Pseudomonadota bacterium. GTDB lineage: Bacteria > Pseudomonadota > Gammaproteobacteria > CAIKBL01. The sequence continues at coordinate 16,782 of JAYTEX010000278.1, forward strand.
GAACCGCGATCCATGCGGGTATCAGGTATCTCTACGAGTTGCGCAACGAGTTTGAACAAAAAGTGCCTGCGGGTGAACGCACTTGGTTCGCGCTCGCGGCATACAATGCGGGCTTCGAGCGGGTGGAGCGCGCGCGACGGCTAGCCGAAAAGCTCCGTTTGGATCCCAATAAATGGTTCGGTAATGTTGAAACCGCCATGTTGAAATTCGCGCGCCCTGATAACGGTAGCAAGCCCGCGCGAGGCTACGGCCAGGCAATCATTTACGTGCGCCAGATTCAATCCCTGTATGGCACCTACCTGCAGCTAGGCGACGCCTTGCCGCAGGGTGCTCGGACCTGGGATTTGCCGCTGTCCGAAATTGCGCCTGATAGGAGCACTTACTGGTTCGCGATGACTCCCTGATAGCGGGTCATATCCACGGTCCCCGCTGCGAGGAACCCCTCGCGCCTGAAATAGCACGCATCGCACCGACCGCAGGCTTCTCCCGCGTCGCTCGCCTGATAACACGAGACCGTATCTCGGTAGTCGATATCGAGTTCAAGGCCACGTTGGATAATGGCGGCTTTGGACAGTGCCAACAGCGGCGCTTCGATGCGAATAGGGTCGCCTTCGACCCCCGCTTTAGTGGCCAGCCGGGCCAACGTTGCAAATGCCGCGATGAATTCGGGTCGGCAATCCGGATAGCCGGAATAATCGACGGCATTCACACCGATATGAATCTCGGACGCCCCGAGCACTTCCGCCCACCCCAACGCGATCGCGAGCATGATCGTATTGCGCGCTGGAACGTAGGTGCTTGGAATGCCTGCCTGACGTTGCTCGGGAATAGCCATCTGGGGGTCGGTCAGCGCGGAGCCACCAAACTGTCCGGAATCGAGCGTGACAATTCGATGTTCGACCGCCCCGAGCAGTTGCGCAATGCGGCGCGCAGCGGCGAGTTCCGCGCGATGGCGCTGACCATAGTCGAGGCTCAACGCGAAACATTCGCGCCCCGCATCACGAGCGAGCGCCAGCACAGTCGCCGAATCGAGTCCACCGGAGAGCAGGATGACCGCGCGCGCAGGGTTAAGCATAGCGACCGGTGCGGGTGCGCAAATCGAGCGCGGGCTAATTGTCCGCAGGTAATTGCGCGATGCGCTGTGCTGCGAGCTGCGCTGCGGCTGAACCCGGAAAACGCTCTTGCAGTTCCACCAGCACCGAGCGCGCCTCGGTGGTCTGACCGAGTTCGGAATAGCTGTAGCCGATCTTGAGCATCGCATGCGACAGTTTCTTGCTCGCCGGATAGCGATTCAGCATGGTCTGATAGGCCAGCAGCGCTGCCGTAAAGTCACGTTTGACATAGTGTGCTTCGGCCAACCAGAACTGCGCGTTGTCCCCGTATTGGCTGTCGGGGTATTGCTGCTGAAACGTCTCAAAAGCGGTAATGGCCTGGTCATACTCACCGGATTTCAACAACCCGAACGCGTCCCGGTACGCCGTTTCGGAACTCGCATTATCACTCGCGGCTTGCACCTGCAACGGGCTGAGCATCTCATCCGGGGCGGGCATGGGTGCGGCATTCGCCTGTCGCTCGACAACCCCCGTCCCTGGAGCTGGCATGACGCCATCTTGGGACAGCGGTGGTGCCGGCGGGGTCGCGAGTCCGGTCACCGGATCAATCGCCGGCGGCTCGGCAGGGATCGTCGCGTCGCTATCCTCGGTTGGCGCAGGTACGGTCGCCGACGGATTACCTTCTGTGTGTACCTGGAGATTGCCTTGCGATGCCGGCGCGCCCGCGACGGTGCCCTCAGGGGCGGCCTGCAAAACCGGCAACGATGGGGGTGCCGCGAGTGGGCCTGGACCGCCTAGCGCCTGCATACGGTGATCAAGATCGCCATAGGCGGCCAGCTGCGATTTTTTTAACTGGTCGAGCGCATGAGCCTGATTCTCCAGTTCACCGCGCAAGATCGCGGCTTCTCGCTTCAAGTTCTCGATCTCCTGCAGGAGATCGAGCAAGCCACGGTTACTTAACGACTGCTCGAGTTTGGCAACTCTGCCCGCGAGGTCGGTCGCTTGCCCGAAAACGGTGCCTGGGAGCGCGGCGACCAGGCAGGCGACGAGTAGCCAGATGCCTTTGTGCCGACGTTGATGATAGGCATCAAACATGACCGCGCTCCTCGCACCTTCGCATTCAAGCAGTCCTTACGCGTTTAGGGATAGACGATTTCGACCCGTCGGTTCAGACCGTAGGATTGTTCGTCATGGCCTTCCGCGACCGGTCTCTCTTCGCCATAGCTGACAGATTTGATCTGTCCCGCAGTGGCACCGAGCAGTACCAGTTGCCGGCGCAGTGCCAGCGCGCGGCGCTCCGCCAGTGCCAGGTTGTATTCGGGGGTGCCACGCTCATCCGCGTGACCTTCCACCACGATCGAGGTGCCAGAATTGGCGGCCAGGTAGCTCGCGTGAGCCTGTACCACCCCTTCGAAATCGCTCCGAATGGTCGTGCTGTCATAGTCAAAGTAAATGACTCTGGTCGACAACGGGCTGCTGGGATCAGTGAGGGCATTCGCGCCGGTCGCTGCGCCATCGCCCATCCCCTGACTCTTGGCCGCATCAATGTCGCTCATCTCTCCGTTCGAAATTCCGCGATTCTCCACGGCCGCAGAGGTCGACTTTTTCTTGTCGAGGCTGCTGCATCCGGTCAGGATTAACGCCACCAACGCCACTAACATTCCTTTGCGCAAAAACCTCGTCATACTCTACTCCTCACCAGTTGATTCTTTTGACCTTGTGTAGGCCGCCGCGCGAGTTAATTCGCATCTGCCCTATTCCCTGAAAGGCCCCCATGCCGGTTCGCGTACCTGGCCATGCTGGAGCGCCAAGCGCTGCTTGACCAAACCATCCACCGAGGTTGCCGCCAACTCGGTGCCCCGCGCCCCCATTGTGGCATAAATGATCATACTGCCATTGGGCGCAAAACTCGGCGATTCATCCAGGCTGGCTTTGGTGATAACGCGGAACTGTCCATCGTCGAGGGTCAGCACGGCGATGCGAAAGCCGGCCCCACCGTGCACCATCACAAGCGATTTTCCGTCCGGGGAATAGCTTGCGCGCGCATTGTAATCACCCATATTGAAAGTCACACGTTGCTGTGGCCCACCCGCCGGGGACACCCGATAGATTTGGGGGCTACCACCGCGATCAGAGGTGAACACGATCGTCTGACCATCGGGTGACCACGCCGCTTCCGTATCAATCCCGCCATCGCTGGTCAATCGCGTCTGCTGTTTAGTCGATAACTCCACCACATAGATGTCGGGATTGCCCTCCATCGAACGCGTCACCGCCAAGCGTTGACCATCCGGTGAAAAAGCAGGGGAACTGTTGATGCCCACACCGGACACCACTTTCTGGCGTTCACCCGTACGTATGTCCTGTATATGAATGGCGGAATTACGCTCTTCGAAAGACACATAAGCCAGTCGATTCCCATCACGCGACCAGGCTGGCGAAAGTATCGGCTGCCGCGATTCGAGGATGGTCTTGGCGTTGTAACCGTCTGCGTCAGCGATCTGCAGGCGAAAGGTCGAATCCTTGACGCTCCTGCGATCGACGGTGACATAGGCGATGCGTGTCGAAAACGCCCCTTTGGTCTTCAACAATGCCTCATAGATGATGTCACTGATATTGTGTGCGGTCAGCCGCAGATTCGATACCTGGGAGGGGATCTGAAAGCCGGCAAGCTGCTTACCTGTAAAGACGTCGAGGAGTCGAAACTCGACCATGTACCCGCCATTCCCGGTCGCACTAATCCTTCCGATCACGAGATTATCGATACCGAGGACGCGCCAGTCTTTGAAATTTACCTGCGCGACGTCGGTTGGAAGCGTGGGTAAGTCTGCACGGGGAAGCGGCGCGAAACTGCCACTGCGCGTGAGATCGTTGGCGATTACTTGTGCAATGTCTTCCGGCAAAGGCGCACCCGCCCATTCGAACGGAACGACGGCAATCGGCAGCGCGCCCTCGACCCCTTGAGTAATGCGGATTTCGAGCGGGCCCTTGGGCGCGGTCTGTGCGAAAACACTGCAACCTATGAACAGAAGTACTAACGCTATGGCCTTACTTATCACTGTCTAGGACTCCGGATCAAAGACGAAATTGAATTCGCTGACTTGTCGAAATAAGCGTGGTTCCGCAGGCACTGGCAAAGGCGACGCTTTGCGCACCGCATTCTCCGCCTGGCGATCGAATACTGCATTGCCGCTCGATTGTACAACTCTTGCCTCGACCACTTCTCCACCCGGGATCACGCGCACGGAGAGCGTACATTTTAGCCCTCTCGGCAAGCGGGGAGGATAAACAAACCCACGAGTGACTGCAGCCTGGATGCGCGCAGAATACCGCTGCAGTTCGGTCGCATCCTGACTGGCCTGCACGGAGGTCGCCTGTTCAGCTTCCTCTGCGGCCAGCGCATCCTTGAGCGCAGCCTCGACCTTGGCGGCTTCCTGTTTGCGCTTTTCTTCTGCCACACGTTTCTTTTCCTGTGCAGTCTTCTTCGCTTCTTGTGCCTCGCGTTGCCGCTTTTCGTCCTTGGACTTTTGCTCAGCTTCAGCTTCAGCTTCCGCCTCTGCTTTGGCGTCAGTCTCCGCTTTGGCCTCAGCTTTCTGCTTCTGCTGCTTCTCCACCGCGCGGCGCACTTCTTCCTCGACCTGCTTTTTCTCCGTCAGGATTTTCTGCTTGGCAAGCGACGCTTGCTCTTTCTCTACTTCGAGGCGCTTCCTGTCCTGTTCAAGCCGCTGATTCTCGAGCGCCTTCTCGCGCTTCGCAGATAGCTGTTCTTCCTTCACTTGGGCGAGCTTGCGTTCCGCGTCTTTGACCCTCGCTTCGGCATCCTCCTGCCGTGCCTTTTGCGCGGCCAGCTTCTGCTGCTCGAAGGCCTTGAGTTTCTGGACTTCGGCCGTAACCCTCGTCGCATCCACCGCCGTCGCCTGCATCACATTGGACGCCGGCGCCGGGCTCGTGACAGATGTGAACTTCCAATCAATTCCGATCACCACCACCACGATCAGTATCGTATGCAGCAACAGCGAATAATAGAAAGACCGGTTGCGGCTGATTTCAGGCGGCCGCGGCTGCCTGGATTGCGAGTTATCATTCATACGGAGAAACTTTCAAGCCGCACCGGCGGCTACTTCGAGGATGGTGGCTGTGTCAACAGACCGACGTTCTTGATGCCCGCGCTCTGCATCAAAGCCATCACCTCTACGATCCGACCGTAGGGCACACCCGCGTCGCCACGCACCAGAAAATCCGTCCCGGGGCGATACTTATTCACGCCCGCAAGGCGCGCGATCAGCGTTTCCTCATCGATGGGCGCCTCTGGCTTTTCGCCGAGATCGACATAGATATCGCCGCCGGCGTCAATGCTTACGATCACGGGCTCCTTCTCCGAGGTTTGCACCACCTCGGACGGCGCTTGCGGCAGATCAACTTTCACTCCCTGAGTAACCAAGGGCGCGGTGATCATGAAAATGATAAGCAACACCAACGTCACATCGATGTAGGGCACTACGTTCATCTCGGCCATCAGGCGTTTGCCTCGCCGCCCTCGTTGAATGACATTTGCCATGCGCGCGCCTCCTTTAGGTATGCACTTGGCGTTGCAGAATGGCGGCGAATTCTTCCGCGAAAATCTCGTATCGCGTGGTCAGGCGATCAATTTCGCTGGAGAATTGGTTATAAAAAATAACGGCGGGGATTGCCGCAAACAAACCCATTGCGGTCGCCACCAGTGCCTCGGAAATACCGGGCGCGACCATCGCCAAAGTGGCCTGGTGTGCGCTACTTAAGCCGCGGAACGAATTCATGATCCCCCATACCGTGCCGAACAAGCCGATATACGGACTGACCGAACCGACCGTTGCGAGCATGGGGAGGTTGGCCTCGAGTTCTTCGAGCTCGCGACTGACCGCGATGCGCATCGCGCGCTGCGACCCTTCGAGGACCATTTCCGGGGTGATGCTGTCTTTCTTGCGCAAGCGCGCAAATTCCTTGAAACCGGCTTCAAATATTCGTTGCAACCCGTCGGAAGGATGACCCTGCAGGGTGATGTGGTTGAACAAGGCCGTCAGATCTTCAGCTGACCAGAATTGATCTTCGAACCCCTTGGCAGTGCGCTTGGCGTCCCGTAATTCCCGCCGCTTGCGGAAGACCTGCGCCCATGAAGCCACTGACGCGATCAACAGACAAAGCATCACCAGTTTAACGAGCAGACTCGCGCCAAGAATCAAACTCGTTATCGACAAATCAGCATGCATCCCTAATCCTCGAAAATATTTCGTCCGGCATTCGCATGGCCGCCATCGCCCGGAAATTCACGCACCCGACACGGATCCGGCCGCGGCACAGCAAAGCCCCATCCTCGGCCTCGACGTCCTGCTCAAATTCGACACTCGCGCGCCCGCAGCGCAGCGCCCGACAGACCGACTGTAGGTGATCGTCGAACCGTGCCGGGCGTAGAAAATCAAGCGTCGCAGCGCGCACCACAAAAGCCAGATTAAACCGGCCGGCCAGGTCGTGCTGCTCGAAGCCCAGCGCGCGCAGCCACTCAGTACGTGCGCGCTCCATGAACTTGAGATAGTTCGCGTGATAGACAATGCCCGCAGCATCCGTGTCTTCGTAATAGACGCGCACGGGCAACCGAAATTCCTGCATCGGGTGACCTCGCCGCCTATGCGAGGCCGTCGAACAAGTCTATCGCCGGGCTCGTTACGCTCGCCGGCGGGCTCAAACCGAAGTGCAGCCAGGCCAAGCGCGTTGCCATGCGGCCGCGCGCGGTCCTCATCAGATATCCCTGCTGGATCAGAAACGGCTCCAGGACATCTTCGATAGTCCCGCGTTCTTCGCTCAAGGCCGCAGCCAGACTATCCACTCCAACTGGCCCCCCGTCGAATTTCTGCATGATGGTCAATAGCAGCTTGCGATCCATCACGTCAAATCCTTGCGCGTCGACGTTCAGAAGGTCGAGTGCGCGGGCCGACACCTCGAAACTCAAACGTCCGTCCGCCTTGACCTGCGCGAAGTCGCGCGCGCGGCGTAGCAATCGGTTCGCAATACGCGGGGTACCGCGCGAGCGCCCGGCGATCTCGTGCGCACCCCGCGGCTCGATAGGCACCTGCAGGATTCCGGCAGTGCGTGTAATAATTCGCGCCAGATCTTCAGCCGCGTAGAACTCTAGACGCTGCACAATGCCGAAGCGGTCCCGTAGCGGAGAAGTTAACAATCCAGCGCGAGTGGTGGCCCCAACCAGGGTGAAGGGCGGGAGATCGAGTTTGAGCGCGCGCGCTGATGGGCCCTCGCCGATCATAATGTCGAGCTGAAAATCTTCCATCGCGGGATAGAGGATTTCCTCAACCACCGGACTCAGGCGGTGAATCTCATCAATGAATAGCACGTCGCGCGGCTCAAGATTCGTGAGCAGCGCCGCGAGATCACCCGGGCGTTCCAGCACTGGCCCGGAAGTCTGTCGCAAATTGACCCCGAGTTCGTTCGCTATGATATGGGCAAGGGTGGTTTTACCAAGGCCCGGAGGACCGAAGATCAATACATGATCCAAGGACTCGCCGCGTTGCCGAGCGGCAGCGATGAAGATCTCCATCTGCTCGTGCACCGCAGGTTGACCAATGTAGTCAGCAAGGTGTCGCGGCCGGATCGAGAGATCGAGTGCGGTGTCGTCCACACTGGCAGCCGGTGAGGTTAGGTGATTAGACATCGGGATGGTGGTGCGCGGAGTGACAAGGAGTGTAACTCACCCAGACTGAATTTGGGGTTAACCGGCGCCACGATCGCGCGCATTCCAACCGATGCAACTCTACATCTCCGCGCGGGGTTCTTGCCACGGCACGGGCCAAGCAATACCGGGATGACCGGTCAGGTTTTGACGAGACTGCGCAGCACTTCACGAATAAGCATCTCGCTGGTCTTTTCAGCGGCGTCGATGGCGTGAACCAATTTGCTGGCTTCCTGCGGCTTATAGCCCAGCGCGATCAAACCACTCACGGCATCGGCCACTGCATCCGGCGCGCGGGAGTCACGTGCCCCCGTGAACGAGACGCCTTGCGCTTGCGCCCAGTCCGTGACGCGGTCGCGCATTTCGACGATCAAGCGTTCGGCGGTTTTCTTGCCGATCCCAGGCAGACTGGTCAGGCGCGCGGTATCGCCGCGTTGGATACACACCACGAACTCGTCAGGCTGGATGCCGGACAAAATGGTCAGCGCCAATCTGGCGCCCACGCCATTGACCTTGAGGAGACTTTGAAACAAGCGACGTTCAATAAGGGTGGCAAAACCAAATAGCAGGTGCGCATCCTCACGCACGATCAGCTGCGTGTGCAAAGTAACTTCGTGAAGAATCTCCGGCAGCGCCCAGATGGTGGTCATCGACGCTTCGATTTCATAGCCTACCCCGTGGCAATCCACCAGCAACCGTGGCGGCTGCTTTTCCACCAGGGTGCCGCGGATGCGTCCGATCACAGGTAGCGCCCCGCCCGCGTGCCGAGCGCACGCCGCACCGCCTGCAGGCCCTGCCGGGTGTGACCGTGACACATCGCGATGGCCAGCGCATCGGCGGCATCGACGCGCGGGACTTGCGCTAGGGACAGCAGGGTTTTGACCATCTGCTGAACCTGGGTCTTATCGGCGTGGCCGCGACCGACAATTGCCTGCTTGATCTCGTTCGGCGAGTATTCATGGACTGGAATCTCCAGTTTGGCGATCGCGACGATGGCGACCCCGCGCGCGTGACCCAACTTCAACGCCGAATCCACATTGCGACTCATGAATACTTTCTCGATGGCGGCTTCCTGCGGTTGGTAGGTTCGCGCCACCTCAGTCAACGCATCAAAGATCACGCAGAGCCGTCGTTCGAAAGCGAGGTCGCCCACTTCGATACAGCCGCTCGCCAGATGCACCGACGTGTTCCGTTCCATCCTGACCACGCCGTACCCCGTCACTCTGGAGCCCGGGTCGATCCCGAGAATAATGGTCAACCCCTTAACGCCAAGGTTTGCCAACGTTGGATCATGCGTCGTTATTACCGAGCACGACCTGCTGTTGCGCGGCGGAGAATTCCAGCAGGCGCCTGATCGGCAGCACCGCGCGGGCGGCGATCTCGGCCGGGACCTTTATTTCATTGATGCCGTCGCGTAGCGCCGCCGCCAGTTTGCGCAAGCCGTTCATCGCCATCCACGGGCAATGGGCACAACTGCGACAGGTCGCTGAATCGCCCGCCGTGGGCGCTTCGATCAAGATTTTGTCGGGGGCTACCTGCTGCATCTTGTAGAAGATGCCCTTATCGGTGGCAACAATGAATTTTTGTGCGCGCAAAGTTTTCACCGCCTTGATGAGGCCCGTGGTGGAACTCACCACATCGGCCTGCGCAATCACCGACGGCGGCGACTCCGGGTGGACCAGGACTTTGGCGTCTGGATGCAGCGCGCGTAACTCGGTGAGTTCACGCCCCTTGAACTCCTCATGCACGATACACGCACTGTTCCATAACAGCATGTCGGCACCGCTTTGTTCACGAATATAGTTGCCTAGGTACTTATCTGGCGCCCATATAATCTTTCGACCCTCACGCATCAGATGGCGCACCACATCAAGCGCACTGCCGGAGGTGACCATCCAGTCGGCACGCGCCTTCACGGCCGCGCTGGTATTGGCATACACCACTACTGTGCGATCGGGATGGAGATCGCAGAAAGCGCTGAACTGATCGGCCGGACATCCCAGATCCAGCGAACATTCTGCGCGCAGATCCGGCATCAATACCCGTTTCTCAGGGTTCAAAATCTTCGCCGTTTCGCCCATGAACCTGACGCCGGCCACCATCAAGGTCTGCGCGGAATGCTCATGACCGAAGCGCGCCATGTCGAGCGAGTCAGAAACATAACCGCCGGTTTCATCCGCCAATAATTGCAACTCAGGATCGGTGTAGTAGTGCGCCACGAGGACCGCATCCTCGCGCTTGAGCAAGGCCGTGATCTCCG
>JAYTEX010000279.1:0-53735 GCA_043734785.1 Pseudomonadota bacterium
CCATTGGCCGCCGCATAGGAGAGTGCGATATCTTTGGCCTGGCCGGATTTGTCCTGGGCCACCGCGATCAGGCTCGGCACGCCGCCGCCCTGTTGGTAGGTCGATCGCACGAGATGGCCAGGGCCCTTCGGCGCGATCATGATGACATCAAGATCGTCGCGTGGCGTGATCTGCCCGAAGTGGATATTGAAACCGTGCGCAAATGCCAGCGCGGCGCCCTGCTTGATGTGCTTCGAAATTTCATCGCGATACAGATCACCCTGCTGTTCGTCGGGTGCCAGAATCATCACAACATCGGCGTCGCCTACCGCCTCATCAACCGTTTTGACGGTTAGCCCGGCCTGCTCCGCCTTGGTCCAGCTGCCGGATCCCTTGCGTAGCCCAACCACCACGCTTACGCCTGAATCCCGCAGATTATTGGCATGCGCATGACCCTGCGAGCCATAACCGATGACCGCGACTTTGCGGCGTTGGATTAAGGACAGATCAGCGTCTTTGTCGTAATAAATATTGAGGGCCATGTTCGTTCTCCCGGTGGTTATTGCCTGCAGATCGTCAACCGGATCTGCAGCAGGTACAGTCGTTAAATTCGACCTAAATTCTCATCAACTACGCGCGCAGCGCCTTGGTGCCGCGCAGCACACCGAGCACGCCGGAGCGTACCACTTCCATGATGCGCTTCGCGCCGATATTCTCGACAAACGCATCGAGCTTGGCGCCGTCACCGGTCAACTCGACGATATAGCTAGACTCGGTGACATCGACGATCCGGCCGCCATAAATATCTGCGAGGCGCGCAATCTCGACGCGCTGTTCACCGCCAATCGCGCGGATCTTGATCAGCATAAGTTCGCGTTCGATCGCGCTGCCGTCGTTGAGATCGATCAACCGAATGACATCCACCAGCTTGTTGAGCTGTTTGGTGATTTGCTCGATGACGTCGGCAGAACCCCGGGTGACCAAGGTCAGTCGGGAGACGGTGGGATCCTCGGTCGGCGCGACGGACAGCGATTCGATGTTATACGCGCGGGCGGAAAACAGCCCCGCCACGCGGGACAATGCACCGGCGGCATTCTCCAGCAAAATGGAAATCGTGTGACGCATTACGCGAGCTCCCGATTCGAGGTGCCGGGCGCCAAGTGCATTTCGTGCTGGCCCTTGCCCGCGACTATCATGGGGTACACGTTCTCGGTCTGGTCGGTGATGAACTCCATCAACACCAGTCGAGTCTTAAGCGCGAACGCCTCCTTCAATGCGCCTTCCACATCGCTCGGATCCTCAATGCGCATTCCCACGTGGCCGAAGGCCTCGGCCAACTTCACAAAGTCCGGCAGGGCATCCATATAGGAGTGAGAGTAGCGGCTGTCATAAAAAAATTCCTGCCACTGCCGAACCATGCCCATATAGCGATTATTGAGGATTACAACCTTGATCGGCAGATCATATTGCAGACAGGTCGAGAGCTCCTGCACACACATGACGAAGCTCGCCTCCCCCGTGATACAGGCCACTTGCTGATCGGGAAAGGCCAATTGCACACCCATCGCCGCCGGCAGACCGAAACCCATGGTGCCCAACCCGCCGGAGTTAATCCAGCGGCGTGGCTGGTCGAATTTGTAGTACTGGGCGGCCCACATTTGGTGCTGGCCGACATCCGAGGTGACATACGCATCGCCCCCGGTGACCCGATACAGCGCTTCAACCACCGCCTGGGGTTTGATCAACTTGCTGTGACGGTCGAAGCGCAGGCAATCCAGTTTCTGCCAGTCGCGCAGCTGCTGCCACCAGGGATCGGTGTCGCGATTGACCGGCTTGCGGCCGCTCTCCCCGATCAACTTGTTGAGTTCGGCAAGCACGTTCGCGACACCCCCGACGATCGGCACATCGACGCGCACATTCTTCGAAATTGAGGACGGATCGATGTCGATATGCACGATTTTCGCAGACGGGCAAAACTGCGCAAGGTCGCCCGTCACGCGATCATCGAAGCGCGCCCCGATCGCTACCAGCACGTCGCAGTGATGCATGGCCATGTTGGCTTCATAGGTGCCATGCATGCCGAGCATGCCCACGAACTGAGGGTCGGTCGCGGGATAACCACCCAGGCCCATCAGGGTGTTGGTGATCGGGAACCCGAGCAGGCGACCAAAGGTGGTGAGTTCGCGCGAGGCATTGTCGAGAATGACGCCACCGCCGCTGTAGATCATCGGCTTCTGCGCGCCGAGGATCAGCTGCGCAGCCTTCTTGATCTGCCCCGGGTGGCCCTTGGTGGTTGGCTTGTAGGAGCGCATCTCCACCGTCTTCGGGTAGTGGTATTCGGCGAGGTTGGCCGTCACGTCCTTCGGAATATCGACCACCACTGGCCCCGGACGGCCGGAGGTCGCGATGAAGAATGCTTTCTTGATGGTGATCGCCAGATCTTCCACCCGCTCGACCAGAAAATTATGTTTCACGCACGGTCGCGTGATGCCGACGCAGTCGACTTCCTGGAACGCGTCATTGCCGATCAGGTGCGTTGGCACCTGGCCGGTGAACACCACCAGCGGGATCGAATCCATGTAGGCAGTGGCAATGCCAGTCACCGCATTGGTCGTGCCGGGGCCGGAGGTCACCAGCACCACGCCGGGCTTGCCAGTGGCGCGTGCGTAGCCATCGGCCGCGTGCGTCGCGCCCTGCTCGTGGCGGACCAGAATGTGTTTGAGCGTATCTTGCTTGTAGAGCGCGTCGTAGATGTGCAGGACAGCCCCACCGGGATACCCGAACACGAATTCAACGCCTTCGTCGATCAAGGCGCGCACGAGGATTTCGGCGCCGCGAAGCTTTTCGTTCATAGCTCTATTCTCACTCTGTTTTAGCAAGTGCCGCAGCTTTCGTCCTCGCCTCGATGTGATCCAAGGCTCGGCCTAGGCCGGTCCCGTAGCCTTGTGAGCAGGGGGTCGGCGGACTATCTGTTAGTGGTCGCTGAGAAATCCACAGCGCCGGTGTCGGGTCAGGGGCCGAACGGTAAAAGGATTAGCGTGCGTGGTCAAGGAATTCGAGAAATATGCCGCAGATCCGGCGGAACGGTTGCGACAATCCGAGCTTGTGCCGAGAATGCCCGCTCCCCGAAACCAAGTGATGCCAGACCATGCGCCTGTCGAAACTGTTACTGCCGACCTTACGCGAATCGCCGGCCGACGCCGAAGTCATCAGCCACCAATTGATGCTGCGTGCAGGCATGATAAGGCAACTCGCCGCCGGCATTTACACCTGGCTGCCGCTGGGGTTACGGGTGCTGCGCAAGGTCGAAGCGATCGTGCGTGAAGAGATGGATCGCGCCGGCGCACAGGAACTCCTGATGTCCGGCGTGTTACCGGCAGAGCTCTGGCAGGAATCGGGACGTTGGGAGAAATATGGGCCCGAACTCCTGCGCCTGCAGGATCGCCACGGCCGCGCGTTCTGCCTAGGCCCGACGCACGAAGAGATCATCACCGATCTCCTGCGCGGCGAACTCAAGAGCTACAAGCAGCTGCCAGCAATTTTCTACCAGATCCAGACCAAGTTTCGCGACGAAGTGCGACCGCGCTTTGGCATCATGCGCGCGCGCGAATTTCTGATGAAAGATGCCTATTCGTTCCATCTGAATCAGGAGTCGTTGCTCGAGACCTACCAGGAGATGTACGCCACTTACAGTCGGATCTTCGATCGCATCGGGCTGCGCTATCGCGCGGTGCTCGCGGATACCGGCAATATCGGCGGTTCGGGCTCACATGAATTTCATGTGCTGGCGGATTCTGGAGAAGACCTGATCGCGTTTTCAACCAGCGGAGAGTTCGCTGCCAATGTCGAAATGGTACCGGTATCGATGCCCGCAACGCCGCGTGCGGCACCTACCGAGAGCCTCAGCCGGATCGCCACGCCAGCACAACATTCGGTCGATGAAGTGAGTCGTTTCCTGGCGGTGACCCCCTCGCAAGTCCTGAAAACGCTGGTGGTCGAAGGCGCAGACGGGGGGCTGGTCGCGCTGGTGCTACGCGGCGATCATGAACTGAACGCGATCAAGGCACAGAACCTGCCGGGGGTGTTTAACCCTCTGCGCTTCGCCCGCGCCGAGCGGATTGTGCAGGGGCTCGGCTGCGCGCCGGGCTCGCTCGGCCCGGTCGGCCTAGAGATCCCGGTTTGGGTGGATCATGCAGCGAGCGTGGTCAGCGATTTTGTGTGCGGCGCGAATGAGGAAGACTATCACCTGCGGGGGGTAAACTGGGAGCGCGATCTGCCGGCACCCAACGTGGTCGATCTGCGCAACGTCGTAGCGGGCGATGTCAGTCCCGATGGCAATGGCATACTTGAATTGAAGCGGGGGATCGAAGTCGGCCATATCTTCCAGCTCGGCACCAAGTACAGCGAAGCCATGAAGGCCACGGTACTCGACGAAAAAGGCAGCGCGGTGACGATGGTCATGGGCTGCTACGGCATTGGGGTGTCACGCATTGTAGCGGCTGCGATCGAGCAAAATCATGATGGCAAGGGCATCATCTGGCCAGCAAGCATCGCCCCTTTCCAGGTAGCGATCGCGCCCATCCACCTGCATAAATCCGAACGCCTGCGGCAGGCAGCCGAAGCGCTCTATGCGCGCTTGCTGGAGGCAGGCATTGATTGCCTGTTCTACGACAAGAATGAGCGCCCGGGGGTAATGTTTGCAGATCTCGAACTGATCGGTATTCCGTACCGCTTGGTGATCAGCGATCGCGGCCTCGATGCCGGCACCTTGGAATATAAGGCACGCACCGATGAGGAAGCCGAGAATATTCCGATCGATGAAGCGCTGCCGATGATCATGCGTAAACTGCCGCGCCACTGAGGGCGGCGACGGCGCTAGACACTGGATTATTGCGTTTCGCTACGCGCGAATCGTAAACCCCGTCGCGGCCTCGAGCGGAGCCGTGTCGATCCGCACGGCCGCGACCTTCGCGTGCCGCGGTCCCTGCCAACACCAATCGGCGAACACCGACAACTGCTCCAGCGTACCGACCGCGTACGCTTCGACCGCGCCCTCCGGCGTGTTACGCACCCAACCCGCGATTCCGAGGCTTGCCGCCATGCGTTGCGCCGACATGCGGTAGGCAACCCCTTGCACGCGCCCCTCAATCAAGAAACGTTGCGCGATGCGCGGCGCGTGCATGCCGACTTATTCCTGTGTCGCCGGGCCGTGCGTGGGCACGCGCTGACCAAATGCATGCGTAAATTCAGCCCCAAACAACACCACCAGCCACGAGAGATAAATCCATATCAAGAACAGGGGCACTGCGGCAAATGCACCGTAGATTTTTTCTTGCTGCGGGAAATGATCGATGTAGAGTGCGAAGCCGCGCTTAGCCGCTTCGAAAAAAAGCGCGGCCACGGCACCGCCATTGAAGGCATGGCGCCAAGCGACCGCTCGATAGGGTATGAGTTTGTAGCACGCCGCAAAAGTGAGCCAGATGGCGAGGAATGGCACCAGCTCCAGCGCGATTACGAACGGCGCGCGCTCCAAATGGGGCGCAACCAAGGGCAGCGACACCGCCAGCGCGCTCGCCGCGATACCCGCCGTTAGCGCCAATGGCCCTAGGCCGAGAATCGCGATATAGAGCCATCCACGATGCCACCAGGATCGATGCGTGGTCACTTTCCAGATAGCGTTGAAGGTCGCTTCCACCGTTGCCATCATCGCGATCGCGGAAAAAGCCAACGCGGCTAGCCCCACGGTCTGCAAGGATTCCGCCTGTTCGACGAATGCGCTGACATAGGCCTGAACCTGGACGCCACTTGCCGGAATGAAGTTCGCGAAGATAAAATTTTCAATCGCGATGTGCCAGTCATAGAGCGCGGGGACCAAAGTCAGTGTCGCGAGCATCACCGCAAACATCGGAACCAGCGCGAGCACGGTGGTATAGGACAAGGCGCCCGCAGCCTGCGCGCAGCCATCGCGGTCGAATTCACGCACCACCTGAATGACGAAACGAAGGTCCTGTTTCATTTCACGGGTGAGCAGATAACGGACGCGCCGGGATAGGCCTGCCGCGCGCAATGTCATACGCTGTGCTGCCCGCACCGGCAGCCCTGTCGCGGTCGGTTAACCGTAGATTGGAGCGTGTTCATGGAGACGATTATCTATCACAATCCGCGCTGTTCGAAGTCGCGCGAAACCTTGGCGCTGTTGGTCGCGCGGCGAATCCCCCATCGCATCGTCGACTACCTGAAAAATCCGCCCGACCGCGCGACCTTGCGATCACTGCTCAAGGCGCTGGGGGTGAGCGCGCGTGATATCGTGCGTCGCAAAGAAGCACTCTATACAGAGTTGAACCTCGGAGGCGCCACTGACGACGCCTTGCTGAGCGCCATCTGCACGCATCCTGGACTACTGGAACGACCAATCGTCGTCCATGGTGCGCGCGCCGCCATCGGCCGGCCGCCCGAGAACATCCTGGCACTGTTCGCGGAATCATTGGCTCCATGATCGACATCCTGGTGCTCTACTACAGTCGCCACGGTCACGTGCGCGAGATGGCGTCACTCGTCGCGCGCGGCGTGCTCTGCGTGCCCCAATGCGCCGCGCGCCTGCGCACCGTGCCGCCCTGGCATGCCGCGCCAGATGCCGTCCCGACGCAGGGCGATCCCTATGTCAGCAAAGACGATCTGCGCGAGTGCGCCGGTCTCGCCCTTGGCTCGCCAACCCGCTTTGGCAATATGGCCGCGCCGCTTCAAGCGTTCCTGGAAACGACGTCCGATCTGTGGCTCTCCGGCACCCTGATCAACAAGCCGGCAGCGGTCTTCACCGCGACCAGCAGCCAGCACGGCGGACAGGAATCTACCCTGCTCTCAATGATGCTGCCGCTCCTGCATCACGGCATGCTGATCCTCGGCCTGCCCTACAGTGAAGCCGCGCTGATGAACACCGAGACCGGTGGGACGCCGTACGGCGCGAGTCATGTCGCAGGCGCCAACAACGATCGCATCATCAGTCAGCATGAACGCGCGCTCTGTCTTGCGCTCGGCAAGCGGTTGGCCACGCTCGCGAAATCATTGGCTTGATTCGAAGCGAGACTCCGCGGCCCCCAGCTTAAGCGCGTCTCGCACAAACGGCACGGTCAACGCGCGACTTTCCCGCAACGAAACGCCATTCAGCACATCAAGCGCTGCGATCAAATCGTGCATATTCCGTGGCAGCCGTCGAATCAGAAACCCCGCGACGTGGGTATTAAGTTCCATGCCGCGCGCGTGCGCAACTTCCTGCAGCACGGCTTGCTTTTCGCGATCGTCGAGTTCATTTAACTGAAAGATCAGCGCGGCTGTGAGGCGGGACTGCAGATCCCGCAGGCGGAACGGCGTGGCGGCCGGCGCTAGACGGCTGGAATAAATCAACCGGCCGTCAGCCGCGTTGCACCGGTTGTATAACGCAAAAAGCGCCTGCTCCCAGGCAGGATCGCCCGCCACCGCTTCGAGATCATCGAGCGCGAGCGCGCTGACACTGTCGAGATCTTCGAGGATCTCGGGGCCGTGTATCTGCATCTCGCGCAGTGGGAGATACATCGCCAGGTGGCCGTTTTCGTGCACGCGCCGGATCGCTGCCTGCAGCAGATGAGATTTGCCGGTGCCAGGACCACCCCAGATGCCCACGCACCAGGGCTTGACGCCGGCGGTCCAGGCTTCAAGTGCCAGCCGCGGATGCTGATTGCAGGTGCCTCGATAGTCGACGAAATCCTTCTGTGGCGGAGCAAACAACCCTAAGGTCAACTGGGTGGTGCTCATTGCGCGGCAGGCGGGGGCGCCTGATCATAGAACCCGCTGCGCAGGTACTCGACATGAGAATGCCGCAGCAACACCACGATCGCAGCCGCGACCGGCAGCGCCAGCAGGACCCCGAAAAAACCGAACAATTGCCCGCCTGCCATCACCGCAAAAATGACCGCGACCGGATGCAAACCGATGCGATCGCCGACCAGCAACGGCGACAGCACCATCCCTTCCAGCAATTGACCGATCCCGAACACCCCAATCACCGCCACCAAATGCCACACATCGCCGAACTGGAGCAAGGCCGCGATACCCGCCAGCAGCACACCGACGATCACGCCCAGATACGGCACGAAACTCACGAGGCCAGCGACCATGCCGACGGCGAACGCGAGATCGAGCCCCGTCAGCCACAGGCCGGTCACATAGACCACGGCCAGCACTGCCATTACCGTGAGTTGGCCGCGCAGAAATTCAGCGAGTACGGCGTCGATTTCGGCCGCGATCGCACTCACCCGCGGCTCGACTTGGCGTGGCAGCAAAGCGTTGACATTGGCCACCAAGGTATCCCAATCGCGTAAAAGGTAGAACGTAACGACCGGGACCAATAACACAAAGCTGACCCAGCCGAGCAACATCTGACTCGAACGCCCGAGATGCATCACCAATTGCTGGACCACCGTGCCGAGTTCCTGCCAGTGAGAAACCAAGGTCTGTTTGAGCGTTTCCGTGTCGATGCTGAGGGTGAGTCCAAACTGACGCGACAGGCGCGGCAGCAACCAAGTCTGGATCCAATCGATGGCCTGGGGCGTTTTCGCGATCACCACCGCAATCTGGCGCTCGAGCGCGGGAATAAGAACTAGCAGTGCCCCGACCCCGAGCACGAACATCACCGCAAAAACGATCATCACCCCTAACACCCGCGACAGCCCAAGACGCTGAAGGCGATCGACAAGCGGATCTCCGAGGTAGGCAAGCAATGCGCTGAATAGGAAGGGCGTCAGGGCCGGCGCCAGCAGGTAGAGCAACCAGCCGACGCCCGCGATCGTCGCGAGCACCAGCCACTTCTGGGAATCAGTCAGTAATCGCATGTCGAGCGCATCGCGGTGGCTCAAGGTGTGCTCAAGCGGTAGCGCGTGGGTGCCTCGGGCACCGCACTCAGCACCTGGCCGAAGCCAATACTCTGCGCCAACGCGTGCAATCCCCCATGGGTCAGCAGCCGAAAGAACACCGTGGTGCCCTCGATTTTATTCACATCTACTCGCCCTACCACATCGAGACCCGCCAAATAATTGAGCGCACGCCCATACGCATCTGCAGTGGTAATGTCTTCGACGCTGAGCTCGATCGTGCTTGTGACAGTCGAGACCGTACTTTGCAAATAGTGATGTGCCAGGGCGTCTAGCGCGCGATCAACGCCCGCAATGAGTAGCGGCACCGGTAACTCGCCGCTCGCTTCTCCTGCCGCCGTTTCTTCTTCCACCGCGAGCCGCCAGCGCAGCTGCCAGCTCAGCCCATCGGCTTGCTTGTCGAGCAGGATCACGAGACTCGCAGGCGTGCCGAACTGGGTAGCGAGGGTGCCGAAACCCGTCAACAAGGCATCATCATCGCCAGCCTCAGCCAGCAAGGCGTTGAGCGTCGCCGTCGCCGCTGGACGGCGAACGGGAATGGCCCGGAGCGCCGCTTGGCGCACGAGGCTATCGAAAATCTCGCGCGACCTGTCATCCGGCATCACGCGACGGCCGCCCCCGTCGGTCAGCACCAACCAAGTGGCGACCTCCGGGCGCTCCTTCCCCCACACCGGCAAGCCGCGTTCGCGCAAGGCGGCGCTGACTGCCGGCAGATCGAAGTCTGCGCGCAACCGCAATGCGCCATCCGCCCCACGCTCGTAGCCGAACAAGGTGTTGTACTGCCTTGCGCGTGCGCGCAGCTTGGCGAGCGCGGGAAGGTTTGCGCTCTGGCTGTTGCCGGTCAATTTGACCAACACCACCTGAAACGCCGCTTCAATCGCCCGTATCAGTTCCGCCTCCGAATTGTCTGCAGCCGGCACCTCTGCCGTATGGAGATCGTCGACCGTGGCAGCCGGCAACGCGGGTGCAAGCACGCCGCACAGCAGTCCAAAGACCAGGCGGAAAATACGTGAGCGCGTCTGCATCCCCGCACGCTATGTGATGCTATCGCGGCAAGTCAAGGCTGGCGCCCCCGCGTGTTCACGCCAACTGTTTACGCCCCCATGCCCGGCCTCTACCATGCGCGCATGACCACACCCCCAGAATCTCCGCTCAGTTACCGCGATGCCGGTGTCGATATCGATGCGGGCGCCGCGCTCGTCGACCTGATCAAACCGGCTGCCCAAGCGACCGTGCGCAAGGGCGTGATGGGTGGTCTGGGCGGCTTTGGCGGACTGTTCAAACTGGCCGCAACCGGCTACCGAGATCCCATTCTGGTGTCTTCGACCGATGGCGTGGGCACCAAATTAAAACTTGCGATCGACATGAACCAGCACGACACCATCGGCATCGACTTAGTGGCGATGTGCGTGAACGATGTGCTCGTGCAGGGTGCGGAGCCGCTGTTCTTTCTAGATTATTTCGCCACCGGCGCCTTGGATGTGGCGACCGCCGCGACAGTGATTAATGGCATTGCGCAGGGTTGCCGCGAAGCGAACTGCGCACTCTTGGGCGGTGAAACTGCCGAGATGCCCGATATGTACGCGCCAGATCACTACGATCTCGCCGGTTTCGTGGTGGGCGCGGTGGAAAGCGAGCGCGTCATCGATGGCAGCCGCATCCAAGCGGGGGATCAGATCCTGGCGCTCGCCGCCAGCGGGGTGCACTCGAACGGCTACTCACTGGTGCGCAAAATACTGGCCCGCAGTGGCGTCTCGCTATCGACGCCCCTCAAGGCACTGGTGCCGAATGCCGCCGACGAACGTAGCCTTGGCGTCGCCCTGCTCGCGCCCACCCGCATCTATGTGCGCTCCCTGCTCGCCGCGTTTACGAGATTCACCTTACACGGTCTTGCCCACATCACCGGCGGCGGCATTACAGATAACCTCCCGAGAGTGCTTCCCACCGGTACCCACGCCGTGATCGATCTCGCTGCCTGGCCACTGCCGCCGGTGTTTCAATGGCTGCGCGCCACTGGTCCCGTGACCGAGGCAGAGATGCTAAGGACCTTCAATTGCGGCATCGGCATGTTGCTGGTGGTGGCGCCGCACGACGCGGCCCCGCTCACCGAATTTCTGCGCGCACAGGGGGAGACGGTGTTTCAGGTAGGGCGGATCGAAGCGGGTGAACAGGCTGAGCGCGTCGTCTACGAGCACGTTCTGGCCTGAGTCAGGTGCAGCAGCACATAACAGTCTCCCAACGCGACCACGACTGTTCTTGAGATGAGCGCTAGTCGCGCAATGCACTACAATCTCTACGCTCTCCCACATCAGATAACTTTTTTGTGATGAATCGACCCCCACGCATCCTGCTCACCAACGACGACAGCCACGACTCCCCGCTGTTTCACTTTGCGATCGAAGCGCTGCGCAAGCTCGGTGATCTGCATGTCGCCGTACCCGCCACTGAGCAGAGCTGGAAAGGGAAATCCATGACCCGTTACGGCCCGCTGTACGCAGAGCGGATCGCGATTCACGATTTTCCGGCATGGTCGGTGACAGGGACCCCGGCGGATTGTGTGAATCTCGCGCTTTACAACCTGCTTGATGAGCAGCCGGATATCGTGGTTTCCGGGATCAACATCGGCAAGAACGTGGGGCTGGGTTTCGTCTATGCTTCAGGCACCATCGGGGCGTGTCTGGAAGCCAACATCGCGGGCCTGCCCGCGCTCGCGCTGTCGCAGGAACTGACGCGCGAGGATTTTATTTACTGGGACCAGCATCGCGCATTTCGCGCAGACACCAGCGCGGTGCTGTCGCAGTCAATAGAGAAACTGATTCCGCGCATCTGGGCGCAGTTCGTCGCACCGCATATCGCGGAGAAAACCACCTGGAACGTGAATTTCCCTGCTGCCCCCGCAACGATATCGGACATCCATCGCACGCGACTCGGTTACAGCACCTACCGTAATTGCTTCCGGCAGCGTGGCGACCAGTATCATTTTGCGCTTGCCGCCGCTGATCTCGACCCGGCCCCCGATACTGACGACGCGACCCTCAAAGCCGGTCACGTCAGTGTGACTTTGCTCGATATACGAACCTTCGGCCAGGGCCTCTAGTGCGCACGGTTCTATAATTAACCGACGATTCGCGCGCAGGTAACGTGCCGCGACCATTGTCCAGCCAGTATCACACCCGGCACCGCCCCCTAGCCACCAGACCAATACAGAAAAATAATCGTACCGCTTACCCCGATCGCCCAGGCCTCCAACATAAGCCGCAATGGCAGTGGCGCGGCGCGTAACTCCATGAAATCGAGGAACACGTAGCGGACCTTGATGAACGCAATGACGATCACGGCGACCGTGGCATGGCGGTATCTATCACCGAAACCGAGGCCGTGGCCGAATTCCCACGACAACGCGGTCGCCGCGATCAGTAGAAACCAGATTAAGGTGATTCGATCGAAGAGCAGCGCACGCATCCGCTTATCTCATCAGGTACAACAACGCAAAAAGGACGATCCACAAGATATCCACCATGTGCCAGAAGCTCGCACCGCTCTCCAGCGTATTGATGGTTTTCTCGCCCAGGTCCTCGGCCCGCGTCACATTCCACATGAACGCCAGCACACCCATGCCGATCAGTACATGCATCAGGTGCAGACCGGTGAACATGTAGTAGTACATGTAGAAATCGTTGGTCGTCAGCATGATACCCGCGTCAATCTTCTCCTGATACTCGAAGAATTTGACGCACACGAAAGCGAAGCCGCACAGAAAAGCGCTCGCGATAAAACGCCGGCCCAAGCCCACCATGCCGCCGCGCGCGGCGCGCAGTGCAAGGGCGACGAACCAGGAGCTCGTTAGCATCAGGAAGGTATTCAGCGCGCCGAGGTGCTGGTTCAGCGCGCGCTGCGACTCCACATAGAGCGTGACGTTCTCGGCACGGTAGTACACGAACACCACGAAGAAGGCCGCGAACATCAGCATGTCGCCCATAATGAACACCCACACGCCGGTTTCTCCGGGCAGATGGGTGCTCGCCCCTCGGGGGGTATCGATCACAACGCTCACACGATGTTCAGCGCGATAAAGTCTGGAACATCCTTCATGCCGCGCGCGCCTGAGCGAGGATCGCCCGACGCAGGAAGAAGACCATCACGAGGTACCAAGCGAAAAAAATCAGGAGCGGGATCCAGAATGCGAACACGCCGTTCCAGGCGAAAGGCCCGGTCTTGAAGAAGGTGAGCAGGCCACCTGGTATAAACAGGACGCCGACCCAAATCGTAAAAAAGCCGAGCCAGCGCGGAAACACCGGCACCGGACTCTGGTCCCCGAGCACTGCTAAACCGATCGCGAAGTTCTGGATAATGAATGTCGTGAACGGCATCAGGAACACGACCCAGCCGAGATCGTTCAGCAGCAAGATCAGATCCGCATCGCGTTCCGGACGAAACGCCGCCGTCGTCCAGATCAGACAGGGTAACAGCAGGAAAATCACGCCAGCCGTCCCGGCGGACAACTGGGTGTAGGTGAGGATCGGCGGATTGCCTTCCATACGTTTCATCTGCACCGAAATCACGGCAAAAAAGGCGCTCATGAAGCCGCAGCTCGCCATCATGATGAAAAGACCGAGTCGGATCTCCGAGGTCCGGGTCTGATACATGGACGCGATGTCGAGCGCGGTTGCATTCGGCGATACCGGCGGCACGAAATGCGACACCAACCAGAAACCAGTCATGAACAACAGAGTGAACACTAAGCCACTCCAGGCACACAGAATTTGATTGCGCGTATTCATTGGATGCTCCCTTTCTGTTGATGCTTCTAATAGGCAAGATTTCTGGCGAGTCTTCTCCACCCGACACATCTAAGACACCCGTTCTGTACGGACGCTGGAGATAGACCCGACGCTTGCACATGACCGCAGAGTACTCAAGATGCGACTGAGTTTCCACGCTGCACTGCGGTTCATTCGATGAGCTCGACAAGCGAAGGATCAGATGCGATCGTCTTCGAGGCCGCTGGATTTTCGATGCTCACGATCACCTTCAGCGCACCACCACAGATCCCTGCCTACCCACGTGTTAATTTTCGGCGCCTCATCCAGCAAAAAAATGGCCGTGCCACCCACACAGAGCGGCATCGCACTCAAGCTGCTTGCTGTGGTTGAAAAGCACGGCTTGAAGGTGCTGGCATGAGCTTGCGCCACCGCTTCCTGCACATTCTGCTCGCAACATCGAGCGCGCCGCAGACTTTGCTGCAGGCATATAAGTGGGACGTCCTCGACGCGCAATGGCAACCGACCGCACCCGCTGTGGCGCCAAGCACGGGGCGGACTGACCCGGCCGCCCTGGTCGCCGCTGCACAGCAAGGCGACCTCGCCAAAGTTAAACAGCGGCTAGGGTTGCTGCGCCGCTCACCGAATTTCTGGGCTCAAAGAGGGAGACGGGTTTTCGAGTGGGGCGGATCGAAGCGGGTGAACAGGCTGAGCGAGGAGTCTACGAGCACGTTCTGGCCTGAGTAGGGTGCAGCGGCACGTTACGTAGGCGATGAGAGCCATAACGCCAATCGCCGCACGACGTGACTGCCGTCGTTGTGAGCGCCCCACCACACGCGATCGTTATTCCATGGCGGTAGTCGTGGTCGCCACCCGTCGGTGGCTAAGGGGGGCTGCGTCCCTCCTCAATCGCCGTGAGGAAGCCCCTGAGGATGCGCACCTCGCTGCGCCTCAAATCACTCCGATTAAGCAAGCGTTGAAGCCGGATGGGCAAGCGCTTGGGGCGTGCCGGATTGAAGAACCCCACACTCGCCATCACACGCGTGAGGTGCTGAATCGCCTCTGCCACCTCGTGCGCGCTCGCCATGGGTTCGTGATCATGGGTCGCCATCGGCATTTCCGCCCGCGACGCCATCCGCAGTTCATAGGCGCATATCTGCACCGCGTGCGCGATATTCAATGAACTGAAGGTCTCCTCTGTTGGAATGCGGATCACACGTTGGCACAACGCCAATTCCTCATTCGATAGGCCCGACTGTTCGCGGCCGAAAACGATGGCGCATTGCGTGGAATCCGGCAGCACCGATAGCTCAAGCGCAAGTTGACGCGGGGTGCCCACCGGCCATTCGAGGTGACGTGAGCGCGCGGTCGTACCAATCACCATCCCGCAATCGGCGATCGCGTGCGCGAGATCCTCATGACAGATTGCGCGCATCAGAATATCGTCCGCACCGGAAGCTCTAGCCGTGGCGGCGACGGACGGGAATTCACGCGGATTCACCAGCGCAAGTCGGCTCAAGCCCATGGTCTTCATGGCCCGCGCGACCGCTCCGATATTGCCGGGGTGCGAAGTCTCGACCAGCACGATGCGAGTCCTGGACAGCAGCGTCGTGTCTACTGGCGGCCTCAAGGTCCCGTCGTTTTCCATCGCATCGAGTCCCCTATCCGTTAAGATCGCGCGCCATTGTAGAGGTGAAGTAACGCTGAGGTGTGGCGATGCACTCCATGTTGGATATCGCGGTGCGCGCCGCGTAACGACGGACTTGAACAATCTCAGCGATGATCTGCCCAATGGTTTTGGCCCGCAGGGTAGACGCCTTGGCGCGACATCCAATAAGCACCTAAGCAAAACGCCGGCAGCGACCTCACGCGACGTCGGTGCCGGCATAGAGCTCGGCAAGACGCAAGGGCACGCCCGGTATGCCGGCGGCGATGAGCAAGGCATGATCATCGGTCAGCTCCGTTGTCGTCCACCGTCCGTCGTCGCCACGCGTGTGGGACTCGACGCGACGCTCGTCCTGGCTGACAATCCAGTAGCTGCGCAGGCTAGGTAATTTGCGATAGGCGGCGAGCTTTTCACGACGGTCCGTGCCCGCCGTAGAAGGACTCAACACCTCGACAACCAAGGTCGCATCTGAGGCCACATTACGCTCGCCGGCCAGGCCAACGCCACAGAGAACAAAAACGTCAGGGTAGTAAACGCTATCGACCGTTTGGACATGCAGCTTCATGTCATTAATAAACGCCTGGCAGGGCGTGCTTGCTGTACGTTGGAGCAAAGCGCTGTAAATGTTGCCGGAAATTCGGTTGTGCCGCATCGAGCCGCCCACCATCGCATGCACATAACCGCCGACGTACTCATGCCGGATTTCGCTGGTGTCCTCGAACGCCAGGTAATCAATCAAGTCAACAGGGCTTTGCAGCGCGTGGGCCATGATCCATCTTAGGTCACCGCGCCTGCCACGATCAACCTGGTCGCAGGCGTGCTTCCTTCTCGTGCACGTCGATGGGGATCCCAATCCACTTGATTCTGTGGAAAGGCGCGATTTGACCACAGACGTCTCGATAGTCGATTAGCCCTCGCTATCGACTTTTCCTCGTCTGCTGGGTCACACAAACGATGTCTGCCGCCGCCGGCGAATGACAGGCCGTGCATTCCATAGGCTATCGCACGGCCGCTTCCGACCTCGGCATCAGAGGAATGCGCTCGCCATCACCACGCAGCCTCGAGCAATGCGAGAACCTCTGATGACTTGGTAATTGGACGCGGATTGGTCGGAATCCACATGTCGTGCATGGACTCATCCGCGATCCGCGGCAACAGCTCGCGTGGCACATCCGCATCGCGCAGACGACCAGGCAAATCGAGGCTTGCCACGAGCGCTTGCACAATATCGGCAGCTTCCTCGCCGGGATTACCCATCGCGGTCGCGAGGCTCGCCTGGCGTTCGGCATTCACTGCACGGTTGAAGCGCAGCACATGGGGGAGCATCACGCATGACGTTTCACCGTGCGGCATGCCGGCGGTGCCGCCAAGCATGTGACCAATCCCATGGCTCGCGCCAAGATCGACCCCGGTCGCGACGCCCTGAACCGACAGCCACGCGCCGATGAGCGCATCGAGACGCGGCCCAAGTGCGGCGGCGTCGGCCTGGCAGGCACGCAGCGCGGGTACCAAGAGACGGAGCGCATGCAGCGATGTGGCCTCGACCATGGGCGTTACATTGATTGAGCACCATGTCTCGACGGCGTGGTCGACGGCACGGATACCCGTACCGGACCAAAGCCGAGGTGGCGTGGCAATGGTCATCGCCGCGTCGAGGATGACAATAGTCGGCGCCGCTTGCGCCTGCCAGAATAATTCTTTGCGTTGAATCCGTTCATCTGTGACGCCGGCATAGCAGGTGAATTCGCCGGCCGACAGAGTGGTCGGAATCGCGATGAACGGTACGCTCGGTGAGTTGGTGCGCGGGTCGGGGGCGCGCAAGCGTGTGATGTCATCGCTGGTCGTCACATCATTCGCCAGACACAGCCGCGCGACCTTGATCGCATCGCAGACCGAGCCGCCGCCAAAACCGATCACCGCATCGGCGCGATGTTCGCGCAGCGCTGACGCGATGCGGATAACGTCGTCACGCGGTGAATGCGCGGCCACGCCGGTCACTCGTGCCACCACCCGCGAGCCGAGCGCGGCAAACACGAGGTCGGCGAGGCCCCCGGGCCGCGCTAGGCTGCTGTTGGTAACGAGCACCACCCGTCGAGCGCCAAGTCTCTCCAGCTCGGCCTCGAGCGCTTGCGCCATCGGTGTGCCGTAAATGACGGTCTGTTGTGGGGGTGGCGTAAATCGCCCGGATTTTGTCATGTCAGCGAACTCCTTCGGGGTTGCGATGCTTAGTTTCGATGATCGATTGTGACTGTAACGCGTGGGTGGGAAGCATGCTAGAACGGGATCGCAAGGGGATAATCCGAAGGAGGATAATCCAGGACACCCTCCTCTCCAGTCGCTTCGCCTGTTCTGGTCATCATGCCGTCGATAATTACCCCGCCGGAGAGTGCCGTCGCCTCCATCAGTGTGCGACGCCCACTTGCTGTGTTCACCCATTTCTATCTCCTGCCGAACATGCAACCTTCGCTGAACGCACAATAAATCTGTCGCCTTTCTGCTTCTGCTTTCGGTGGGTCGTCGTATACTCTGCTGAGATCGCGGCATATTGTCGACGATGGGCAACTGGCGGCGTGGTGGGTAACTTAATGGTTATGGGACGGTGGACGTTCTTCAATTTTTCCTGAGGTGCGGCATGCACGCTTTTACTTTTGAAAAACTGAATGTGCCAGCGTTGGTCGCGCGCTGGCGAGAAATTATCCAGGACGAGAACGTCCCGGATTTTTGCGAACTCGATGAATTCGGAGAAATCGAAGTGAATCCTCCGCCGTCATTCAAACACCAGCAGTGGGTTGCCGCAATCGGACGACGGATGGAAACGCAGCTTGGCGGGGAGTCCGGGAGTTACGCCTTAGCGACCGCAATCGGTGTGCGTTTCTCCGATGTCTGCTGGGCGAAAAATTTTAGCGAGCTTGCGCGCGATGGCGGATCTGATCCGCTGACAAAAATGCCGCCGATCTGCGTTGAGGTTTTATCGCCCGGCAACCGGCGCAAGAAAATAGAATCCACCGTTGCCGCATACCTGACGGCTGGCGTCGAGGAGGTGGTGCTCGTTGAACTCGACGGACGCGTGCGGTGGTTCGATCGAAGCGGCGAACGCCCCAACAGCCAATTTGACCTAACACTCGATTTTGCAGACCTGAAGTAACCGCTGTCCCCTTTGCCATTTTCTGAACTTCGAACCATCTAGCCGGGGGTTAGAGCCTGTCTAGGCGCATCAATTTTCTACGTTAAACTGACGCGGTTGGTGGCTGGCGCGTAATATTTTGTCGGTTGAGCCGAGCGAAAGCTTGCAAAATCGCGCGCAGACACGAAACCCGCTCGGGTTGTTGGGGTGAGCTTGCGAAGCCCAACAGTGAGTAGACCCGCTCGCTGCGGATACTCGGATTCGCGACGACGCGGTCACCCGGCGGATAATGGATGTTGGGGTTCGCGGCGCTCACCCCAACCTACGTTGAACACGCTGCCCGCATGCGCTTCGGCGGCGATAGAAGCGACTTTTTCAGGGACGACTATCTAGCGAGGCTTACGTCATCTGGAAGGCGACGCAACCGCTGCGACACGAGTTCGTCAATGGCGAGTTTTTTGCGATGGTCGGTGGAACCCGCCAACACGAGACGATAGCGCTTAACTTGGCGTCGTGGCTGAGAAACCGGTTAAGTGGATCGCCGTGTCGTGCTTACACCGACGGTATGAAGGTCTGTGTCGAAGCCGTCAATGCGTATTGCTACCAGGACGTATTCGTCACCTGCTCCGAGAGAGATCACCAAGCCAGCGATGATCTGACTAAGCCGCAGCTTATTATCGGTAAGCGATCCATAAACACCATTCTTCCAAGCCCTTAGGGGTTGTGACACGTTGTTCTCCTTTGCGAGGAGCACGTGATGTCGAATCATTCATCGTTGACTGAACGCCAGCAATTTTGGTTGGAGCACTCGCAAAGTCGCGGCTGCGTCAACGCGGGATATGGCCAGCGACGGGGCCGCATTTCGTGCGTGTGGAGGCTGTGGTCAGTACCGCAGCGGCGGTGCCGGGCCTTTATCGGGTGTCGTTGCCGACAAGGGTTACCTGCAAACCGATGGCTATGCCGGTTATCACGCGGTGGTTGCCGCCAATGGCCTCACCCCGCTCTATTGCTTCGCGCATGCCCGACGCTATTTTACCGACGCCCTCAAGGCGCTCGGCTTGAACCCGAACAAGCTACCACTGATACCGCCCGACAAAGCCCGCCGGCCGCTGAAGGCGCTCAACTTCATCCGCCATCTGTACGTCATCGAGCAGCGTATCCGAACGTCAACGCCGCAAGAGCACCTTGCCGCACGTCAGGCCGAGAGTGCGCCCGTCTTGAAAGCGCTTCGCGCCTGGCTCGATCAACTTCTACCGAAAGTCGTGCCCAGCAGTCCGCTCGGCAAAGCCCTCGGTTACCTTGACCGTCACTGGCAGGGCCTCGGGGTGTACTGCGCGGATGGCCGGATCGAAATCGACAACAAACGCTGCGAGAACGCCATCCGCCCCTTCGTCACCGGGCACAAAAACTGGTTGTTCAGTGACACCGTCCAAGGTGCGCAGGCCAGCGCCAACCTTTATTCTCTGATTGAAACGACTAAGGCCAACGGGCTCGAACCCTATGCCTATCTGCGCCGCGTGTTCACCTTACTGCCGTAGGCCACCACCGTCGCTGACATCGAGGCCCTGCTGCCCTGGGCAAAACCCGCCAGCGCCTGATTCCTCTGTTGATCAACGTATCGCCCTGGCCAGCAACCGTATTCGGGAATTACACGGTTACGCGGTTCGTGGACCGCTTACGATTAATTTTTAATCCCTCCGTCCTGTTTTATCAAAGTCAGTGACCGTCCCAGTTCCTCTCAAAGGTCATTGCTCGCACAGACAACAGCAATGCGAACCACGCCGGCACCCACGCAAGGATGTTTGACAACTCAACCCATTCCAGCGGGATTCCTAAATGCAGCTGAAAAATTCTCCGTCCGAAGCCCAGACAAAGCAGGAGTGAAAGCGAGGCGAGGATTACGACTGAACGTGACGAGCTTTGTTCAAAGAGAAGGTAAACAACTGGGAATAACAGCAGCACCAAGTAATGCTGCCAAACAAGCGGGGATAGCGCCAGCGTAACGATAAGTCCGAAGCTGACCGCAAGGTATAAACGATGACCGCCGTTCGCGTCGGCCGACAATGTCGGGAACCAGACGCTACGAGGGAGTAATAGTCCAATCGTGCACAAGAGACCACCCCCGATTGCGGCAGCGGCAAGAAGTATTGTCACGTTCAGTTCTTTTGCCAAGTAACTCGTGGTCGAAAAATTTCCAGCACTCATCGGGTACGAAATTCGTAGAGCATTTGATGTCAATTCACGATACCAATCCAACCACACACCCCAAGTTCCGAAATACAGGCATGGCAATAGAGCCAACAGTACGGTCGAGAGTGCAACGCCGACCGCCCACGTCACCCGCCCGACGGGAGTCATCTTTCCAAACAACACCCAGATCAATAGCAGCGCGCTAAGCGTTAGCGTTGGTTTGAACAACAGGATCACAGCAAGCATCAGGACGATACCGACTTGCGAAAAACGATGTAGATGGCGCAATTTGATGAGCAGAACGGTGACGCAAGTCATTGCTAATAATTGCAGTGCATTCGTATTGCCAACATTTACGTCTAGCAAAAGTGGGTCGTAAGCGAGGCATAGCAGAGCTGCGAATATCAGTGGGAAAAACCAGTGGCCGGAGCGGGTCATGCCGATTATCGAGACGGCGATCCAAGCACTAGCAATCTGAACAAGTCGATATCTTGTTAAGAAGGTTAAATAATCCGCCGGTGCGAGAGCATGCATGTAGTAGAGGAGAGGTGTCGCGGTTAAATCGAAGGGTAGTGACACGTTCGCAATGCGCGCAAGAACCGTTTGCTCGGTTACTGCGAGCAATTGTTTGAGCGCGGCTGCATATTCATCGGGGGCTAGATAGGGGCTTCCTAACTGACCGGGGTAAGCCTTATGCACCGCACCAATGGCCCAGAACCTGAACAAGTCAATTCCAGGTGAAGAAAGCGCGTGTGGCCATAAGGAGATAGAGGAAATCGCACAGACAGCGATGACCAAAAGCAGACCGAACGGCGCGAGGCATCGCATATTTAAGCCATACCCATCTTCCGGTTGAACTCTACGACGCCAGGAAATTCTAGTGTCAGCCCAAAGCCACTTTAACAAAGGTATAAGACACGCGCCTAGAGCAAAAGCGCCGCGGCTTCCGCCGCATGACGAGAATCAAGTGCGCTTTACAACACTCGCTGGCAATCCGTGTTTCCCCGGATTGAAATACGCGACGACATATGAGTCAGGCGATAGCTGCCGCTTGCGGCGGAAGGCGCTGCGCTTTTCCGCCCTATAGGGCTATTTGGCCTTGAGACGGTGCCGGGCGGGGGACTCGAACCCTCACATGGTTGCCGATACCCGTTTTTGAGTCTGGCGCGTCTACCCATTCCGCCATCCCGGGACGGGACGCCACATAGAGAAAGCCGCCCGCCTTTATGCGCAGAAAGACTCTGGCGGTCGCGCGGAATTGCTCATTGAGCGGCTAATCTCGTCAACCCGGGCGCTGGCGCCTATTCGGGCCAGTAAATCGCCCAAGCCCGGGGCGCGGTTGCACCGTGGCAGGATGTTGGGGTTCGCGGCACTCACCCCAACCTACCTTGAACACGCATGCCCGCATGCGCTTTGGCGGCGCTAGAAGATTGGGTAGGTTGGGATGAGCTTGCGAAGCCCAACCGTGAGTAGACCCGCTCGCGCGGCTACTCGGATTCGCGACGATGCGGTCACTCGGCGTGTTCATGGGGACATGCCTCGCGCACGTGATTGCACCCCCTGCCGAGCGCTGGGACGACATGCTGCTGGTCGAATATCCCACCCGCGGTGCTTTCGTCGATGCGCTATCGTCGCCCGAATATCGTGCCGTGGTTTTTCACCGCACCGCCGGCTTGCAGGATTCGCGGCTGATCGCGTTTTGCGGCGGCGCCTTAAGCATTCCGTTGCCTGGCACAGGTAAGTGTGCATGACCGTCTAACCGGCCGGGCCAGCGAACCAGGCACCCAGTCTGCTCGCACCAGCGCGTCGAAATCATGGGGAGTGGTCAAGGCCGTCCTCTCGGCATCCTAGCCCCCGCGCAAGCGCTGCCAGTCTTCAACGGTCTGGATTCGAAGGTAGGCGTTGGAACGGCGCTGCTCGGCCATGGTACTGGTTTGCGTCGGACCATAATCATGTCCGGGATAGAGCACGACATCGTCGCCTAATTTAGCCAAGGTGCCAGTGAGCGTGCGGTACATGGCTTCCGGATCTGAGCCTGGCAGGTCCACCCGGCCGCAGCCGTTTACAAACAGGGTATCGCCCGCGACTAACCGGCTATGCACTAGAAAGCACTGGCTGCCGGGGGTATGGCCCGGCGTATGCAGCAGTTCGATTTTGACGTCGCCTATCTCAAGTAGGTCGCCGCCGACGTGACGCACCAGGTCGTTCTCACTGACCCCGGTGACTTTAATCAGCCCGTCGGCTTCGTGCTTATTAACATGGATTTTGGCATCGACCTTGCCGATCAGCTCGGCGACTCCACCGGGCACTTTGAAACCCAGCATGGCGCCGCCGACGTGATCCGGATGATAGTGGGTGACGAGCGCACCGGTGATGGTCATGTCATCGCGCGCGGCCGCCTCAAGTAACGCCGTCGTGTCCCATGCGGGATCCACCACCAGACACTGGCGCGTGCGGCGGCTGCCGACCAGGTAGATGAAGTTCTGCATCGGACCGAGCGGAATCTGGCGGAAATAAAGATCGTCATTGGCGTTCATGGCACCTCCTAAAGATTGAAGACACGCACCATCCTAGAGGCTACACAAAATTCGGGACACCCTCGTTCGCGGGCTTGTGCGTCAACGCATTCACCCGTTGATGGTTGGCGAGCAATCCCTAGTGCCGAATGCGGTGGAAGCCGCGTGGAGGCACCTGGAGGAGAGAGCTCCGGATGAACTCATCCGTCGTGAGCGTCATCTCTCAAGTTGCCAGTCGGGGTTTCGCGGCGTGCTTGAAGTTTTCCGCCATGAACCATTCGAGGTAGGCTTGCGAGGTGATCGGGGGATGTTTCACCGGGTTGCCTGGCCCCGTGCAGGTTGGCAGGCAGGCGATCTCGAATTCTGGATTCGGATGCACGAACAGCGGAATGGAATAACGATCACGGCCGGAGCGATTGCGGACGCGATGCGGTGTCGACAGAAAGCGTCCGTTCGTCCAGCGCGTGAGCATGTCGCCGGAATTGAACAAGATGGAACCCGGAATGGGCGGCGCGAGAAACCATTCACCCGAGCGCCCCAGCAACTCGAGTCCTGGCACGTGCGTGGTGGCTAGCAATGTCACGAATGAACTGTCGGTGTGGGGCCCTACGTTGAACTGATCGGGATCGAGCGGATCCGGTGGAAAGTGTGCGACGCGTAGCACAGACAGCGCCTCGTGGCGCCCAAAAGCAGGAT
Source organism: Pseudomonadota bacterium (assembly GCA_043734785.1). Taxonomy (GTDB): domain Bacteria; phylum Pseudomonadota; class Gammaproteobacteria; genus CAIKBL01. Next base: position 23,835 of record JAYTEX010000279.1, read on the forward strand.
CGAAATAATCGGTTGGCAACTCGAGCGCAGAGGCGAATATCGGCAGCATCTGGTGGAAAAAATTTTCGGTCGCGTTGAAATATTCATTGAGCGTTTCGCGGAAGCCAGGAAGATCCTGCGGCCACTGGTTCTGCACCGACAACGGCGCGGCCTCGATCTCCCGTTTGACGAAAAAGGCTTCACCGACATCGGGTTTCAACGTCCCCGTGTAATAAGAGGAGGTGCGTGGCAGTTCGCCTTCATTGTCCATGAACCCAACGTGCGCATCATTGATCGCCAATTTCATCTTCTCGGCTGCGGGCAAAGCATGGAAGCGTGCCGTCGCGGCGAAGGTGCGATCGATCAGCGTCTGGGGCACCGAATGATTCACAGTGAAGAAAAAGCCAATCTCTTCCAGGGCTCGTCGCAGTTCGGTGGCCAGTGACATCAATGCGCCCGGCGCGCCCTGCAGATAAGCACCGACATCAAGCACGGGAATGGTTTCTTTGAGGGCGGTCGAGACCGCCTCCGGTTGTGCGTTCAAGTGCTGCCTCCCCAATTCCGCGGATGAGCGGTGGACGTCCCAAACTAGCATGCCGGCGCCTGAGATGTCTGTCGGACGCGTTTACCCCCAGAGCCACTGCCAGCATGATGTCCCGCGCAACCGCCAATATCGGCCGCGTGGTCACGGTTGCGTATAGGATAAGAACAACGCCCTACTGGGCGCAATCGAACCTCGCGGTGGTTGAATTCGGACGCCAGCAGCAGGAACGATTGCGGGACACAGCGTCCCACTACAGCGGAATTTCACTGGCCAACGCGACCGGGCGCAGCACTCCCGCGCCATCCGCACTCGGCAGTGAACTCACGCTGGTGCTACAAGGCGCGTAGCGTGGGGGGATCCGGTGTTCAGTGCGGGTGCGCGCCTGGCCCATCGCTATCTCGGAACCTAACAGAATCTGGGCGCATGAGAGACCACACAAATGCTGGAACTGACGCGACTGCGCACACTCGAGATACGCGAATCCTCCGCCCCAGGGCGCCCGGCCCATCTGAGTGCGGCGAGTGGTTTGGTTCGACTTGGGCCACGCTTCTATGTCGTCGCCGATGACGAGTATCACTTGGGCATATTCCCGGTCGCGCAGGGCGAACCAGGCGAACTCCTGAGGCTGTTCCCGGGTACGCTGCCTCACGGACCGCGTGCGCGAAAAAAACACAAGCCGGATCTCGAAGCGCTGGTGCGATTACCGGCCTTCAGCGGGTATCCGCACGGCGCCTTGTTCGCGCTGGGTTCCGGCTCAAAAGCGAATCGTCAAACCGGCGTATTGCTAGGGTTTAACGCGCAATTCAAGGTGGAAGGTGTGGCGCGGCTGATTGATCTCGCCCCATTGTATGACGGGCTTGCCGCCGAATTCGATGATCTCAACATCGAGGGCGCCGCGATTGTCGATGACGCTTTGATCCTGCTCCAGCGGGGCAACCTGGGCGGCAGCGTGAATTCCTGGATTGAATTTGATCTGCGCGCGGTACTTGCCGCGATGGTGCGGGGTGATGCGCTAGACGAAGCACGGCCTCGTCAGATTCGTCGCTATGACCTGGGCGAGTGCCACGGGGTGCCGCTGGGTTTCACGGATGCGGCGAGTCTGCCCGGGGGCGAAGTGATCTTCACAGCGGTCGCCGAAAATACCGAGGACAGTTATCGCGATGGCGCGTGTGTGGGCGCCGCGATCGGTCTCATTGACGCGACGGGCATCTTGGTGACCTTGGAACCGCTCGCGCTCGCCCATAAACTGGAAGGAATAATCGCTTGGCCCGCACTCGACGGCGTGCATTTTCTGGTCGTGACGGATGCCGACGATGCGAACGTTCCGGCGCAGTTACTGTCTGGAGGCCTTGCGCGGTGAGCTGGTCACACGGGCGGCTTCGATAGAACAGACTGCGTGACGGTATTGCGCTATTCGTCCGGCCCGTTATTGGCGATGCGCCACATGTAGAGCGCGAGAAATGAACGGTAGGGGGCGAACAACTCGGCGCCGGTATGCACGTCGTAGCGCACGTGCCCGGCGACGAAGCGCTCGAAAGTCTTGCGCACCGCCAGATCGCCGAGCGGCCACACATCAGTCTCGCGAAAAAAGAACATTGAAACCATGTCTGCGGTCCACGGGCCGATCCCCCGTAGCTGGATGAGTGCTGCATTGCGCTCGATGCGAGTCAAACGTGCTAGCTGTGGACGGTTCAGTCCGCCGGTCAGGTCAGCTATTCGAAGCTCGACCAGCGCCCTGGTCTTATTCTGCGAGAGCCCACAGGCGCGCAAAGTACTGCTATTCGGAGCCGTGCAGAAATCGAGTACCCGGGACCCTGCGGCGGCGGTCTCGACCCTGCTCCAGATGGACTTGGCGGCCAGCGTGGAAAGCTGCTGGCCGACGATAATTCGCGCCAGGTGCTCGCCTAAGTCCTGCGCCCGCCGCTGCTGGTAGCCGATGGGGCCAATGCGGTCAATCGCGAGTGCCAGCGGATGCGACACAAGTCGGGCAGCGCGCAGGAAGTCCTGATAGAGGGCGGGGGTCAGTTGGCGCATCGTGGGTCGCAAGTTGAGGTCGGGGCGATGATACCAGTCCTCAAGGTTCCATCATCAAGCCGGTTCAACTCCACCATAAAGCCAGTAGAATGAGCCATCGACCCGCCGCCGGCGGGCCGCAAGCACCAGTGATAGGAGCGAACATCATGGGTTGGCAGCGAAACATTCTGCGTGTGAATCTAACGACTGGCATTTGTAAGCACGAACCGCTGAATATGACGTGGGCGCAGCAGTACCTCGGTTCGCGCGGACTGGCGACGAAGTACCTGTTGGAAGAGATCGATCCCCAAGTCGATCCGCTGTCGCCTGACAACAAGCTGATCATCGCAACGGGACCGCTGACCGGGACGATAGCCTCGACCGGTGGACGTTGGACGGCCGTGACGAAAGGTGCGCTGACGGGCGCCATCGCGAGTTCGAACTCTGGCGGCCAGTTCGGCGGCGAGCTCAAGATGGCGGGCTACGACATGATCATCTTGGAAGGTCGTGCGCCGAAGCCCGTGTATTTGTACATTCAGGACGATGATGCCCAGTTGTTGTCCGCAGATGGTCTGTGGGGTAAATCGGTGTGGGAGGTCGAGCCTGCGATCAAACACACGCATCAAGACCCGCTGATTCGAATTGCGTCGATCGGACAGGCCGGTGAATACGGCAACCGCTACGCCTGTATCGTCAACGATCTACATCGCGCGGCCGGGCGTTCCGGTGTCGGCACGGTGATGGGTTCGAAGCAGCTGAAAGCCATCGCAGTCCGCGGCACCAAGGGCGTTAAACCCCATAATCCGACAAAATTCATGGCCGCCGTGAAGGTGGCGACCGCGGCACTGGCCAAGAACAAGGGCCGCAAAGGCATGACCTCGGACGGGACCATCGCCATGATGGACGTGACCGGCGCCTTCGGCGCGCTGCCCACTCGCAACAACCAGCAAGTGCAGTTCGAAGGTGCGGGCAAGATGAACGCCACGAGCATGAAGGCGCCGAATGAGAATGGTCATGTCAACCTGATTCAGAACGGTGCCTGTTTCTCCTGCACGATCGGTTGTGGGCGCATTTCGCACATCGATCCCCTCCATTTCTCGGTCAAGGATAAGCCGCAATACCAAAAGGCGTCGGGTGGCCTCGAGTACGAAACGGCTTATGCCTTGGGCTCTGCAGTCGGTGTCGACGATATGGACGCGGCGACCTACGCGGGATTTCTCTGCAATGAATACGGCATGGATCCGATTTCTTTTGGCGGTACGCTGGCCGCCGCGATGGAACTCTACCAGGTCGGAGCGATTACCAAGGAGCATACCGGTGGGGTGGATCTCGTGTGGGGAAATGCCGAAGCGCTGTGCCTGATGGCAGAGCTGGCGGGTAAGGGTGAGGGGTTCGGGCGCGATCTGGGACTCGGCTCCAAACGATTGACCGAAAAATATGGCCGCCCGGAATTATCGATGGCAGTCAAAGGCCAGGAATTCGCGGCCTATGATGGCCGCGCGATGCAGGGTATGGGCTTGGGCTATGCGACCAGCAATCGAGGCGCGTGCCACTTGCGCGCCAATCCCTATGCCAGTGATTTCACCACTACAGAACTCAAGGAAAAACCTGAAGTGGTGCGCACCTCGCAGGATTTGGTGGCGGTGATCGACGCGACCGGTCTGTGTCTGTTTACGCTGCATTCTGGCGCGATTCCAGAGCACTATGCCGCGCAAATCGACGGCGCCTGTGAAGGCGGCTGGGACGTTGCGCGTCTGGTGGAAACCGGCGAGCGGATCTGGAACCTCGAGCGCCAGTTCAATCTGGCGGCAGGCTTAACCATTAAGGACGACACGTTGCCTAGGCGGATCCTCGAGGAGCCTGCGCCGAGCGGCGTGGCCAAAGGTCAGGTTAGCGGTCTTAAGACCATGCTGCCGGAGTACTACCAGCAGCGCGGTTGGTCTGCAGAGGGCCGACCGACCGCGGAAACCCTGGCGCGGTTGGGCATGGGCTGACGCCCACTCAAAGGCACGATTGCCCATGCGCGTGAATATCAAACTCCTCGGCTGGATGCGTGAGTTCCTCGCCGAGGGTATCGCTCATTTCAATGATCAGGATTTCGAGCTGCCCATCGATTTTACCCTCGCGCAGCTCGTCGCGAAATTCGGCTTTGCAAGCGAGACGCCGTTCATTGTGATGCAGAACGGGAATCGTGTGCTCGATGAGGCATTCGCGGTAACTCTCCTGCGCGAGGGAGATCAGATTTTATTTGTGCCTCCCCTGAAAGGCGGGTGAGCCGCCGCGTGTTCAGGGCAATCCGGTCGCCGAATTGTCACCAATGGGTTGGGCGAATGCATCGCGCGTCAAGACGTCGATATTGTCGCCCGTCAGGCTTTTCAAAAACTCGAGGAGATCATTGACTTCGATCGCGCTCAGGTGCAGCGGTTTCAGGCGCGCATCCAAGCCTTCATTCTGGATGCCACCGGCGTTGTAGAACGCAAGAACGTCGTTAAGCGTCGGTAACGACCCGTCGTGCATATAGGGGGCACTCAGTGCCACATTGCGCAGGATCGGTGTTTTATATTTCCAGCGGTCGGCGGGCTTCAGTGTCACTTCATAACGGCCTAGATCGTTGGCTGGCGTTTCACTCGATGCAGCTGGCGCACCGGCGTCGATCGCGAGCGTTGTGCCCGGCCCTACCATGATTGCGATGGGCATGATTGCAGCGGGCAAAGTTTTCCCCATCGAGCGTGCATAGCCGATCCCCGTGTTGTGCAGGTTGTGATCGGTGAATAGGGCATGGGTGTCGCCAACCCGGTGACAGCCGCTGCACCCGGCTTTGCCGGTGAATAGATCGAAGCCGCGCTTTACCTCGGCAGACACCGCGCTTTCTTCACCCCCAAAATGCCAGCGATCAAATGCGCTGTTGCCGGATACGAGACCCCGTTGATAAGCCGCCAGCGCGGCGCCCAGGGTTTCTTGCGTGAGGCCGCGCGGAAATATGCTGTCAAATGCCTCGGCATAGTCCTCGAGATCCCGCAGTTTCTCGAGGACATAGCCGATCGATGGGTTGGCCATTTCGTTGAAGGCCAGCAGCGGTGACCACACTTGCTGCTCTAAGCGAACTTCACGGCTGTCGTGAAACAGACTGGTCTGAAACACAACGTTATACAGCGACGGCGCATTACGTTTGACGGTGCGGCCCTCCATGCCCACTGGTGTCGCAACCTCGTGATGGGTGAACCCTTGGTCGGGCACATGGCAGCTGGCGCAACTCAACGTGTTGTTGTGCGAGAGTCGACGCTCGAAAAAGAGCCGGCGCCCCAGATTGACCTGGGCGAGGTTCGGCAGTTCGGAGGTCGACAGCGGCAGCGGCGGAAGGCCGAGGGGCAGCGCATGAAGCTGTGCGGCGAGATCGAGGTGGGCACCGCAGCGCGTCTCCAGCGCGCGCGAGTGCGTGCGATAGGTTTTCTGGTCGTAACCTTGCTTATCGTCGCCGGCCCCCAGGAGAGGTGGAAGGCACGCTGAGGCGCTTGCAACCGGCGCTGCGCGGGTCAGGGTAGTAAGGTCGGCGATGACGGTGTCTGCGTGCAGAAAGGCGGTGCTGTATTCATTTCGGATATTCCGCTTCTCGTCGATCAGAAATACCCGTAGCTGGTGCGAGAAGGCGCTACCCTCTCGATCCTTTAGCAGCGATTGGCCGTAGGCGTCGAGGATCGGCGCCAGGTCGCGCTCGGTGTCAGTGGTCACGAAGCGCCAGTCCACGGGGCCATCACGAAAACTGGCGGCGTAGGCGGCCAATCTGGCCGGGGTATCGCGAATCGGATCGAAACTCAGGCTTATCAGCCGGACTTTGTGGCGCAGTGCGGGGTGTTCGGCCACACGCCTGCCGATCTGTCGCATGACGTACGACGCCAGCGGACAACCGTTCGGGTCTGCACAGTGCGTGAAGATGAAGCCCAACACGACCAAGCGGTCGTTGAACAAGGCATGCAGCGAAGTCGCCTGTCCGGTGTCTTCACGGACTGCGCCATCGCCTGCGGCGCGGACTATCGGCAGCGTGTAACTACCGGGATCTGGACTCGGATACGGCAGTTCGGCGTAACCCGGGGCAGCTTTCACCTCTCCCACAGGATGGTGTGGATGATCGCCGGCCGCATTCGACGCCGCGAAGACGGTTCCCAGTAAAAGGCAGGCCAGCCGAAAAAAATCCCTCCGACATCTTTGCGATGCGTGGTCCACACGCATCGCAGGCTGCTACTTGGTCGCCGCGAGCGCCGGCTCCGTGGCGGGCGGCACTTGCGCGAACAGCGCATAGGCGCCGGCCGTCATCTGATGTGGTCTGCCCAGTTTCTCGGCCACGAAATTCACACTGAAGGTAGGCTTAAGTGCCTTGCCATCCCAGTCGTAGGCTTTCAGGTACTGGACATCCCCTTCTGGCCCTTGCTTCTTGTCCCAGCTGGCGAGCAGCGAAGAGGTGAAGTAAACCCGCTTGCCATCCCAGCTCTGCGAGACCATGTTGACCTGCTCGCCGATTCGCAATCGGTAGATTTCCGCAGGCGCATGGGGATTCGAAATATCAAACAGGCGGGCCATGCCGTCGTTCCAGGTGTTTACCCATAGGCGCGTATCGTCGGCGGATATCGAGATATCGACCGGTAGCGGGATCTTGCTGGCATCCCCGATGTCGGCGACTGCTTTGGTTTGCCATTCGCCGGTGGCATCTCGGAAAATCAGATAGATTTTCGAGGTTAACGCGGTAGTGGTGAAGCAGTAGTCGTGATCAGCACCCCATGCGCAGCGAATTTCGAGTGGTGCGCCGGGTACATCGAACACCTTCTTCGGCTTACGCGTGTGCAGATCCCACAACACCACCGAGTTGCCGAAGCGCTGCATGGCCTGCGGATCTCCCATCATCTTGCCGAGGTCCATCATGTAGTTATTCCAACCGGTAAACGACGAGGTAAGCAGCACATTCAAGCGCGGCAGGGCACGCACATCGTAGCCGTAACCGTCCGCGATACTGCCGGTCTTGATCGCACCCTGCAGGTTATCGTCAGTCGGCATCCAGTGCGTGCTGATGTGCTCACCGTCGTTGGTGTATTCAGCCATGCCAGTGCGGCCGCCATGATCTTGATTGTTGGAAAGGCCGGTAATCAGCATTCTGCCGGGCAGCGCGTAGAATGTGTGCGGACCGACAATTCCCTTGGTGTCAGCCACGAAGTTGGTCAGAGTCTTGACCAGTTTGGGTTGCGCCGGATCGGTGTGCACGTCGAACACGAATATCGCGCTGGTATCCAGGCCCCCGGCCCACAGGAAGCGGCGATCATCGGTGAATCCAGAGTGGTGAGCCTCGTTGCGGCCACCCACTGACAAGGCGTGGATGACCTTGCCGTAACGCTTTGCGCCCGGTCTTACGTCTATCGTCACCAGCTTATCCTGCTCGTCGCCGACACCCTGCACGCCGAGGGTCCACACATACATGAAGTCTTCCTGCCCGACAATTTTCGCCATATACGGCGAAAAGCAGGTTTCATCGGCCGCGACGGGCCCGCACGCGATGAGCGCCGCGGTGGCCGCACCTACAATCACGCGCTGACGTAAGGACGGTATTCTCATGGGAGCCTCCAGTGGCATGGATGGGCAGTCAGGACTGCAGACTATAAACCACCGCACACCGGATCCGTAGCAGCCTTAGAGCCGCCTACCGGCGGTGCGCGGTGTGTTGCTGCGATGCGTCAGTCGAACGGGCGCCACATCAGCAGCAGTTTCGGCATTAACGTCAGGGCCGCCAGGATGGCGATGGTCATCGCAACCGTGGTCAGCAAGCCGAACAAGATGCTCGGGATGAAATTTGACAGCACGAGGATCGAGAAACCAACGCACACGACCAGCGTGGTGTAGAAGCCGGCTTTCGCGATGCTGGAATGACACAGATACATCGCTTTGACACCGTCACGAACTTCGGCGTGAACGAGTCGATACCGATAAAGATAGTGGATGCAGTCTTCGACGGCGATGCCCATGGTGAGCGCCGCGATCATGATGGTCATCATATCGAGCGGGATCCCGGCCCAGCCCATGAAGCCCAGCACGCACACCGCCGCAATGACATTGGGGAGTACGCCGATCAGCGCGGCGCGCACATTGCGGAACAGCAGGCAGAGCGTCAGCACAATGCCCAGCATGGCGCCGCCGATCGACTGGATCTGCGAGGAAAAAAGGCTTTGCAGCATGTTGTTGTAAAGCACCAGCAATCCCGCGACTTGGAATTCTTCCGGCTTAAGTCCTAGGTCGTGCTGCAAGCCGTTTTGAATCTGCTCGAGCAAAGCTTGACGATGCAGGTTGGGTGTGGAATCGAGTATCCGCAGCGATATTCTCGCCTCGTCATTCTCAATGGAGATATAGGGAGAGAGCATCTCGTGTTTCAGGTTGCCGGGCAGCCGCTTGTAGATGACGTTCAGTTCGAACGGGTCAAACTCGCGACCTTTATTCAGGTCTTCGGCCACGCGCACCAGTGAGGCGAGCGACATGACTTTGCCGACGCCAGGAATGGTTTCGAGATAGTCATGAACCCGTTTGATGCGCTCGACCTTTTCCGGCGTGAACCAGTACTCGGATTTCGGTGTGGGTTCGTCCTCGCCGTAGAGCTCACTGAGGTCGTCCTCGGCGGGGGCTGGCGAGGCTACTTCGGACGACGGAAACTTCAGGATGATTTCGAGCGGTGTGGTGCCGCCCAGGGTTTCATCGACTTTTTTCAAGCCCTGATAGATTTCGGTGTTTTTCTTGAAGTAGCTGATGAAGCTGTTTTCGACTTCGAGCCTGGACATGCCAATGCCGCCGATCACCGCAATCAACAGGGAGACGACAATCACCACCGTGCCGTGACGGTCCGTGAAGCGTGCCAGATGTTCCGTGAAGGCCAGACCCTGGGTGTCCGCAGGCGGCGCGGGACGCTTAACCATCAGCACCATCATGGCGGGGACGAGCGTAAAGACCACGAAATAGACGACCAGCAGACTCACGGTCATCATCCAACCGAAGTCGATAATCGGCTTAATGTTGCTGGTGGCAAGCGACGCAAAGCCGATGACCGAGGTGATCGAGGTGTACAGGCATGGCCGCGACATGTCGTGGACCACGCCGCGCACCAATTCGAACTGTGTCCATCCGGGATGCTCGCTGAGTAGCTCCTGATAACGCACGATCAGATGGATGTTGATCGAGATGGTCAGGATCAGCGTGAGGGCGATGAAGTTCGACGAGATGACCGTAAGATGCCAGCCGACGTGCCCCAGCAGACCAAGAATAAGCGTGGTGCAAAAGCCGCAGGTAATGAGCGGCGTCAGCACCCAGCGTAGCTCGCGAAAAATATACCCCAGCATGCCGATCGCGAGCACCAGCGCGCCGATGCCGAAGATCACGATATCATCGCGCACGAAGGTAATCATGTCGTCCGCAATCATCGAGATTCCGCCGAGGTGAACTTCGGCGCGTGCCTCGAAGGTGGAGAGCAGGTGGCGCAGCGATTCCAAGGTCGTGTGGTTCTCGATATCCACCTCGTCCTTCTTCTGCTGGTAGAGGGGCTCGATCACCGCAAGCCGCTCGGTTTGCGCCGCATCTAATCCGGTGGTGCCGCGTTTGTAGAGCAGATCTGCACGCTCAAATTGAAGGGTGCGGAACTTGAAGTTCTCGTGTAACACGACGCGGATCGCGGTCGTACTCGCGTCCGGGCTCAACACCACATTACGGTACAGGGGGCTGGTGGTGAGTTCCTCGCGCGCCTTCTTCAGATCGACCTCTTTGGACTCCAGGGTGCGGTAGCGGGTGGCAATCTCAGAGAGCGTGCCAGGCATGTTCTTAACCAGTGGCACGTCCAGCACGGTCATGACGGAGGCGACCTGCGGGATATCCTTCAGGGCTTGGCGAAGGTCGCGAATCAGGCCCATGCCCTGTGGGTTGAACAGGCCCTCTTTGGGGCTTACGGTGACAAACAGGAAATCCCGCGCGTTATAGCGCAACGCGAGTTCACGGAATTCCCTCAAATCGGGATCATTTTCCAGCAGCAGCGAATCAGCCGAGGCATCCAGCCGGAAATCCGCAAGCCCTAAGGCGAACAAGGCCAGCGTCAGCGTCAGTATCGCGAGCGTGAGGCGTGGTTGCGCGAGCACCAAGCGGTCGTAGAAGTCAGCAAACATAGGATTGCATGTGAGTGATTGTGCGTCGTGGACGCGTTTTTCCGGGATCTCGCCAGTGAGGCGGGGGCTCTGTTGACCGACGCCTGCGGACGGTGGCGCATGATAGCTGGAAGGCGGCCACCTCACTATCCAGATTGTGAAAATTTAAAGAACGGGTCAGCGCTTGGAGATGCGGCGTATTACCGGGCAGTGCCCTATGCCATGGCTGCAGGCTCGGGCAGACTTCGCGGACTATCACTCGCCTGCCGCCCGGTGTCATGATGACCCAATTCCCGAATCCTGAGCACCCCATGCCGGCAGATTTTGCAGTGGAGATCAGCGCCTTCCTGGGCGAACTCGCCGCCCTGGCCGGCGACGCCGCATTGCCGTATTTCCGGACCCCCCTTGCCATTGAAAATAAAGGGGATGCGCGTTTCGATCCCGTCACCATTGCTGATCGCGCCGTGGAGCAGGTGCTGCGTGATGCCATCAGGCGGCGCTATCCTGCGCATTCAATCATTGGTGAAGAATACGGGGCGCATCGTGGAGACGCCGCTTTTTGCTGGGTTATCGATCCGATCGACGGTACGCGGGCATTTGTCTCTGGGCTCCCCACCTGGGGCACCCTGGTCGCGTTATGCGAGGACGATATACCGCGCTTCGGTCTGATGTCACAGCCATTCGTCGGCGAAATGTTTATCGGCGGCAACGGCGCTTCCCGCTGGACACGCGGCGCGGCAACGAGGTTGCTCAAGACTCGCGGTGCAGAGAGGCTCGAAACGGCTAGCCTGTTCGCGACCGCGCCGGAGATGTTCGCGGCGGATATCGAATGGCCGCGCTTCGAACAGTTGACTCAACGGGTGCGTTCAACGCGCTACGGCGCGGATTGTTACGCCTACTGCATGTTAGCTGCGGGGTATGTGGATCTGGTCGTGGAAGCCGGCTTAGGGTTTTATGACATCGCGGCCTTGGTCCCGATCGTGGAAGGGGCGGGCGGTGTGGTAAGCAACTGGGAAGGCTCGCCGATTCGGGCCGGTGGCCGGGTATTGGCTGCGGCCAACGCAACGTTGCATGTCCAAGCGCTCGCCATTTTGCGCGGTGCTTGACCACCGCCTCGAGCGCGCGCAGGAAATCACCGTCGTGCAGGGTACACACGGCGTGGTGAGGATGGCACTCGATACCGATCTAGTCATGCTGAGCGTGCCGCGTAGGTCACAAATTGCTCTTTCGCTGATACGCGCCATCTACGTTTGAAAGAATCAGCATGTGAAGGCGTCATGCAAGAGTTACGGCTGGTCGCAGCCAGCTTACGCGCGGTGACCAGCAGGGTGGCGCGCTGGATTGGAACGCGTTTGCCGTACACTACAGTCCGCTCGACGAGGCGTTGCGCGTCACATACGACCGCCAAGGCGCATATTTCAATATCGAACTTCACTATCGTGCAAGCCCCCGAGATTTGGCATGGATCCATTCCCTGAGTCCTGTAGACCTGCTGAAGGTGGCCGCTATCGATGACGAGCGCCAGGGTAAGCGCGTTTCGCCGGTGCGATTCTCTCTACATTGCCAATAAAGGGTTGCCAGGTATGAAGCGTCTCAAAAACCTATTATTGAGTGGATTACTCACGGGATGTGCGGTGAGCGCACTAGCCGACGAGCGCTACCAGGCGATTCCCATCAGCTCCGGCTCCGATTTCGGCACCGAGAAAGCCTTAATCCTGGATACTGCGGCGGGACACATCTGGATATGGACGGAAAGCCCGGCCACCGATACTGAACCTGGCGGACGTTACGTCATTTATCAGGGCCAACTTTCCCCCGGCAATGAGATCGGGGACATTGTCTTGAAACAGGAATGGCCGGTGCCGACCGTTACACCCAAATCCGCCAAATAATGATCGCGAGTCAAAAGCAGCCTGCGAGAGGAGTACATTCGCCATGCGCTTGGCAGATAGACGCGCAGTAGTCACGGGGGGCAGTACGGGCATTGGCCGCGCAGTCGTGTTGGCGCTGGCTGAGGAAGGCGCCACGGTTGTCATTAACTATCAGCACTCGCAGTGTGCGGCGCTCAGTTGCGCGGCCGAAGTTCGCGAGCGCGGGGGGCGCGCCGTGGTGATCCAGGCCGATGTGGCGTGCGCGCAGCAGATGGAACGTCTCGTCGCCGATGCCGTCGTGGCCTTTGGGGGCATCGATATTTGGGTCAACATGGCAGGCGCCGACATCCTCACCGGTGAGGGCGCGAATCTGCCGGACCACGAAAAGCTTGCACGCCTGATTCGCACGGATTTGCAAGGCACGATGTTCGCGAGTTGGGCGGCGTGCGCCGAACTGTCGAAACGGCCGGGCAGCTGTTTGATAAATACCTCCTGGGACCAAGCCTTGCGTGGTATGGGCGGGCGTAATCCCGAAATGTTCGCGGCCGTAAAAGCAGGCGTGACGGGCTTTACACGAGCGCTGGCGCGCACGTTGGCCCCTCATGTGCGAGTCAACGAGGTGGCGCCTGGCTGGATCGAAACCGCGTTTGCGGCGGCCGCGATGGCGCCTGAGTATCGCGCGAACGTCATTGCCGCGACGCCGCTCCAGCGCTTCGGCTATCCGCGCGATGTCGCCGCCGCAGTGGTATTTCTTGCGAGTGACGAAGCGTCCTTCATCACGGGCCAGACGCTCATGATCAACGGTGGCCTGGTCAGTTGACAGAGTCGATTGAAAAGCGGGCTTCCCCAACAACTTGAGTATCTGACCCGTAGCGCCGTTCAATGAACTCCAGCCGCCCTAGACGACGGTTACGCAGGACAATCGACGAACAGCGCGTGCCGTAGCTTGGCGTGTGCACAAAAATGGTTTCTTCAACGCGCGCGAAGTTCAACGGTTTCGCCGTGCCGGTCGGACTGGATCTCTCAGCATCGCGAAGCAGCGCGAGCAGCGAATCGGTAAGGGCTGCGCCGGTAAGCCCGCGCAGAGGTGCGAAAGCCCCTTTAAGTCGTTCGACTTTTGGCCACTCATGATCGATGTGTGTATTGCTAATGCCGTAAACCCCAGGATTCAATACGCGCTTACCGAGGTTTGACCACCAGTAGAGATTTTCGGCATCGCACAGGACAAGGTTGCAAGCGGCATAGCGACCAGCGTCTGGTCCGAGTCGGACCAGGAAATCCTCGCTCGAATCGGGTCGCACCAGATAATCCCGCACGAGATGACCGCGCGAATACCCGGCCGTTGGTGTGAGCGCGCCGCGGAGATTGGTGACCGCACTGAAATGTCCTCGCGCGTTGACCCCCAACCAGGTACCACCGGCCTGCAGATCTTGTCCGGCCAGCAAGGTGGGATGTGCGGACCAATAAGCCGCAGGCGCACTCGGGCGATCGTAGAATTCGTCGCGATTCGCGGCGACCACGAGGTCGTAGTCGGGATGGTGCTGGTAGGCGACGAGGAGAATGCACATCTCGGATCAGTAGTGCAGCAGGGCATGCACGCGATGAGGTGCAAGCAATTTACGGCCCGCAAGAAAGTCGAGTTCGATCACGAACGCGCAACCAGCGATCCGGGCGCCCGCGCGCAGGATTAAATCACAGCTCGCGGCGGCAGTACCCCCAGTGGCGATCAAGTCATCCACGAGCAATACATGGTCACGTGCGCAGACCGCATCGATATGCATTTCCAGACTTGCCTCGCCATACTCGAGCGCATAGGCGGCCCGGTGGGTTTGGTGCGGAAGTTTGCCCGCTTTGCGCAGGGGCACGAAGCCAACGTCCAAGATATAGGCGACGATACTGCCGAAGATAAAGCCGCGTGCTTCCATGCCGGCGACCACGGTCACGCCTTTCGTTCGGAAGGGCTCTGCCAGCGCTTCTGCGCTCGCGCGCAGTAGCCTGCTATCGGCAATGACAGGGGTTAGATCTTTGAACAGGATCCCGGGTTTCGGAAAATCTGGAATGTCCCGCACTTTTGACCGCAACAGATCCATGTCTGCTCTCCCGAGCGCTCCGAATACCCGGGATGATAAGGGGATTGGGGCTCATCTCATAAGTGTTTCTGTCCGCGACATCGACAGCGGTAACGACGTGAGGTCGCCCGGTCACGATACCCCAGAAACGATTGTAATCGCGCGCGAATAATCGGGGCATGACAGCAGCACTCCCACTGGAGTGGGGACTCAACTCTCGATACGCACGAATAGCTCCTGCCCAAGGCGTAGCGTGGCGTTAATAGCGAGCTTGTTCCAGGACTGTAATTCCTCGATCGTCACCTTGAAACGGAGGGAAATTGTCCACAACGAATCACCGGCACGGACCCTGTAGCGGACCAAGCTAGCCGCGGTAGCGGTAGCCGTGTGATGGGTGGCAGCCGGGACGATGATGCGTTGTCCAATGCGCAAAGGGTGATTGCGGTTCAACGTATTAAGGCGCTCGAGTTCCGCGACGCGCGTATCGAAGCGACGCGCAATCACCCATAACGAATCCCCGTTTTTTGCGGCATACGCGCGCATTGTCCCAGGTCGCGACTGCGCCGCCACCTGCGCGTGGGCCGTAGGCGGCGACGAGGGTCCAAGGCGCGAGGCAATTCTAGTGGCTACATCAAAGCTGGTGACGGGAATCAGTACTCGCTGGGTGCTGATTGGGCCGGTGTGCCAGCCTTTTAAGCCTGGATTGAGCGTTTGAAACGTGCGCTCGTCGATCTTTGCGAGCTGTACTAGGCGTCGCAGGTCAGTCGGCCGGTGTAGCATCAGCGCAGAAAAAACAGCGCGGTCCGGGAGAGCATCCAGCTTAAGGTTGAATTTCGCAGGATGACGATAGATTTCGACGAGTGCGAGGAGGCGGGCGACTAGTCTGTGCGTCTCGCCGGTCAGTTCTAGCGACCAGACGTCTGTTGGTCGACCGGCACGCCGATTACGCGCAATCGCACGTTCAACATTACCCCAGCCGGCGTTGTAGGCGGCAATTGCCAACAGCCAGTCGCCGTCAAAGCGGTGCTGCAACGTGTTCAAGTACCCAAGGGCAGCCTCAGTGGAGGCGACGACATCCAGGCGTTCATCAAGCCAAGCCGAGCGCTGCAAGCCGAATTTGTTGCCAGTGCCGCCCATAAATTGCCATAGACCGGCCGCACCCAAAGGCGACACGATTGACGGTACGTAGCCGCTTTCCAGGATCGGCAGTAGCGCGAGATCCGGAGGCAGGTTTCGGCGCTCTATTTCGGAGGCAATAAAATGGAGATAAGGCGCGGCGCGCATGGAAGTCTCTCGCAGAAACTCGCCTTGGCTTTGATACCAGTCGATTTCGCGTCGAACCTCTGCACGGGTGGTGTCACCAAAGGTCAGTGACTTGGCCAGTGATTCCCAGAGATTGTCGAGATCTGCTGGATTGCGCGCATTGGCTAACGGGCGCACGAGCGAGGAGTTTTTTGCGCCCGGCAGGGCGGGTTGGGGCATCGCCGAAGTCTGGTCGGTCGCGACAGGCTGGCGGAACACCTGGCCGAGTTCCGGTCGTGGCGTCTGCCACGAACACCCGCTGGCGAAGGTCACTGTGATCAGCGCACAGGCTATTCCAATAGGTCTTATCGTGCGTCGCATGGCCGTATGCTATTCAACCAGTCTGTCGAAGGTCAACCCCAAGCGCATATCAGTTGCGTGTGAGGCGTGAGAAAAGCTCGACGAGATTGGCGTATTCGCGGTACGTGCGTTAGCGCATCGGCGCACGCAGGCACCATCATCGGTCTATGCGGATGGGTGATGGACCACGATGGTTTTGTTATGGTGGGACGCTGACGAATCAACAGGAGAACACGTGTCACAACGAATAAGGTTGACCAAGCCTGGTCGTGCGGACCATGCGCCATAGTGCCGCGCAAGCCAATCTTGCGGCCCCTGGTCTCGCGGGGCTGCGCGCATGGTACGGAGAGCGCCCAGGTCAGGCCGTCGCTGAAATCGAACGGGGAATGGCGCGCGAGGTGTTGCCTGATTTATTCGGTTATCACTTGGTCCAGATTGGTGAAAGTGCCAATGAACTGATTGAATTCAGCAGGATTTCACATCGGGTTGTCATCGGGCTGGATGAATTACCGACGATTTCAGGGAGGGCGGTGGCGAGACCTGATGCGCTGCCGATCGCGGGCAACTCAATCGATGTCGTCGTCCTTCCTCATACCCTGGAATTCGCACCAAATGCGCACGGCATCTTGCGCGAAGCTGAGCGCATTTTGATTGGGGAGGGCCACCTCTTGATTCTGGGATTTAACCCCTGGAGCGCCTTCGGGGTTTATCAGCGAGCACTGAGTTGGCGTGGCCTTGCGCCCTGGTCGGGCGATTTCCTCGGGTTAAGCCGCGTGCGGGACTGGCTCGGTCTATTGGGATTTGAAGTGGAGCGAGTGATTAGGGCCTCGTTTCGGCCTCCGCTCAGTAGCGCGCGCTGGCAACATCGGACGGAATTCCTGGAAAGATTTGGCGGACATTTCTGGCCGGTGCTGAGCAATCTTTACGCCATTCTGGCGCGCAAGCGGGTTGAATCTGTGCGGCCTATCCGTACTCGCTGGAGAATGCGCAGCAGGCTGTTGGCGGGGGGCGCGATCGAACCGACAGTTAGGCAGTCACGGCCGGCATTACAGGCCGACGAGGTGAAGCCGAGGTGAGCGGACATGTCATCATTTATACCGATGGCGCTTGCCGCGGTAATCCAGGGCCAGGGGGCTGGGGGACACTGCTGCGTTATGGCGATCACGTTCGCGAACTGTCCGGCGCGGAAGCAGCCACGACCAATAATCGGATGGAGCTGATGGCGGCAATCAAAGGTCTGGAAGCGCTGAATCGCCCAACGGTGGTCGATCTCTACACGGATTCCCAATATGTGCAGAAAGGGATCTCGGAGTGGCTGGCGGGTTGGATTGCTCGTGGGTGGCGCACAGCCAGTAAGACACCCGTTAAGAACACTGATCTTTGGCAACGCCTGCAAGCCGCCAGTGCGCCGCACACCGTGCAGTGGCGCTGGGTCAAAGGTCATTCGGGGGTTCCCGATAATGAAGCTGTCGACCGGCTGGCCAACATTGCGATCGATAAATTTCTGCAACAACGCGCTAAAGGCTAAGCGCGCCGAGGGTAGGCATTAGGATATGCGACAGATAGTCCTGGATACCGAAACTACGGGTCTGGCCCCAGAAGAGGGGCACCGCATCATTGAAATCGGTGGCATTGAGATCCGCAATCGACGGCCCTGTGCGGAGCGCTTTCATCGCTACCTTAATCCTGAACGGGAAATCGACGCCGGCGCGGCCGAGGTGCATGGCCTCTCCCTAGAGAAGCTCCGTGGGTACCCGCGCTTTCAGGATGTTGCGCTCGAGTTCATCGAGTTCATCCGTGGTGCGGAACTGATCATCCACAACGCGCCATTTGACGTGGGATTCATCAATCATGAACTGGCGCTGCTGGGGGATGCCTGGGGCAGGCTAGAGGACTATTGCACGGTTTTCGATACCTTGAGACTTGCCCGAGAGCGGCACCCCGGGCAGCGCAACAGTCTTGATGCCCTGTGCAAGCGCTACGAGATCGATAACGGCCACCGCAATCTGCATGGTGCGTTGCTGGACGCAGAGCTTCTTGCTGACGTTTATCTGGCCCTGACCGGCGGGCAGAGCGCGTTGGTTCTGGATTCCCAAGCACGCCGCGTGCACGCCGCAGAGGCGGCCCCGCTTGGAAGTCCGCGGCGGATGTGGATTATTCCCGCAGATGACATGGAACTAGCGGCCCATCGCGCGCGCCTGACCGGGATTACGCGTGCGAGTGGCGGGCGCTGCCTGTGGAATATCGACGAATAGAGGCTGCTTGCGCGAACGCCCAGCCCTCATCACTGCGGCCGCAGTGATGAGAAAGCCCAGGATCGGTTAGCGCGTGGCGAGCGTGGCGCCGACCATCTTCTTCAGCTCGCCGCGTTGGTAGAGATCGAGCACGATGTCGCAACCACCGACCAGTTCACCGTTGATGAAAACCTGCGGGAAGGTGGGCCATTGCGAAAATTGTGGTAGGTGTTGTCTATATTCTTGTTGTGCCAATATATCGACGTGATATATCTCAGCGCCGCAGGCTTGAAGTGCCTGGACAGTGCGCATCGAAAATCCGCACTGCGGAAATTGCGGCGTTCCTTTCATGAACAATACGATCGGATGCTGTTCGATTAGGGCTTGAATCTGCTGCGTCATGTCCATACGGGTTCCTCACACGGAAGGCGGAAAGAGCGCGTAGTGTAAGCCAGCTAACGCGGCGAGAAAACGTGTGTCGGCTAAGGTTATTCCTCAGGTGCCGGTGCGCTGGACGAAGCGTGAGGATCAAGCAGTGCCCGGAGGTTATGACTGCTGCGCCAGATCCCGATTGCACAAGGGTGGGCGCTCGCAAGGACGCGAACGATGCCCGAGCGTAGCTACGCAACCGCATGGCTCTACTCGGCGTGGAGGCCCTTTGCGCGCTCGGCTTGGTGCAAGCTTGAATCTTGGGGGGGCGTCAAAGACAATGACAGTCGTCGAGCGACTATTTGCCTGCATGTTGAGTACATAAGGATAACACGATGAATCCATTAGAGAGTTTGGGCGGTACCGTGATTGCAGGCGTCGTGCTTGCGATCGTCCTCGCATATCTCGCGAAGATAGTGGCTGGGGTTTAAGCCAAGCCAACCCAAAGTTCACGCCTAAACAACGCTATTTGCGACTACTCGGGAGGGGACATGATTGACCTAGATTTACTGGTACGATGGCTACACGTCGTGATGGGAGTGATGTGGATAGGCTTGCTGTACTACTTCAATTTCGTACAAGTCGGCGCACTAGCTCAGGCTAATGCTGAAGCCGGCAGCGGTGGTCCAGGTGGCGCTGCGATCACGAAATATGTGGCACCGCGTGCCCTGTTCTGGTTCCGTTGGTCCGCGTTAGTGACTTGGTTGAGCGGGGCTTTCTATCTCGAATCCGCGCCACAATATTCGCTTTCAGGGGCTTTCAGTCTGAGCGCGGGGACTGGCAATATCAGCCTGACCTCGATCGGGTTTGGCGCGTGGTTGGGAACCATCATGCTACTGAATGTCTGGGGTTTGATCTGGCCTAACCAGAAAAAAATTCTCGGGCTGGTGCCGGCCACCGACGAACAGAAAGCTCGCGCCCGTCGGGTCGCGTTTCTCGCTTCGCGAACCAACACCATGCTGTCGATTCCGATGCTCATGTTCATGCAAGCGTCAAGCCACAGCCTGCCATTTTTTATGACCTGAACACACTGCAAGCCAGACAGTTCAAGGTGAGCCCGGCTTGGTGGCCGGGCTCACCGTTTTGGGCGTCATGCTGATTTTTTGCGTGGCAGCGCAGTTCTTGGTCTCACGCAGCCGCAAGCCAGTGCCGTAGCGAAACCGACGAAACTGGCGAAGGCGTAAATTCGCTGGACAGTTGCCTTATGCAGTTGCCCCAGACGGTTTGCCTGGCGACTGGGACTTCCACAGAGCTGTGCGGTGGTCATGCGAGCCACGGAGACGGATTGAGGTTCAAGCAAGTTGTCGACACGTCATTTTTTGAGTTTGTTTGATCTGAGCTACGAGGAAGCGCGGGCGATTCTGCAACGCGCGTCTGAACTCAAACGCTTGCGGGCCAGCGGGGTGCGACCGCAGATCCTCGAACGCAAAGTACTGGCGATGATTTTCGAGAAATCATCGACGCGGACTCGCGTTTCATTCGAGGCGGCCATGCTGGAAGGCGGCGGGGGCGCCGTATTTCTCTCTCCACACGACTCACAGTTGGGCAGGGGTGAACCGATTCAGGATACCGCGCGTGCGCTTTCGCAGATGTGTGATGCGATTACTGCCCGTACCTTTGCCCACGGCACGGTGGAAGCGCTAGCCGCGAGCGCGACTGTGCCGGTGATCAACGCGCTGACGGACCGACTACACCCCTGCCAAGTCTTGGCGGACCTGCTGACGTTCATGGAGCACCGGGGAGAGATCAAGGGACGTCGGGTCGCCTGGGTCGGCGACGGCAACAACATGTGTAATACCTATATCGAAGCTGCGCAAATTTTTGAGTTTGAACTCGCGATTGCGTGCCCCCCATCCTACCTTCCCGCCATTGATGAGTACGTGCGGGGCCCGGCCAAAATCGAGTTATGTAAAGATCCTCGCGTTGCGGTGGCAGGGGCTGATGTGGTGGTCACCGATGTTTGGGTCAGTATGGGGCAGGAAGCCGAGGCCGATCAGCGCCGCGCCGAGTTGAGCGCTTATCGGGTCGATGCTGCTTTGATGGCACGCGCCAGACCTCAGGCTTTGTTTATGCATTGTCTACCGGCGCATCGTGGTGAAGAAGTGACCGCGGAGGTGATCGATCATCCGCAAAGCGTGGTATGGGATGAGGCCGGGAACCGTCTGCACACCCAGAAGGCCCTGCTAGAATTTTTGCTCCGTCCATGAGGGTAGGGTAGATGCGAATTCTGCTCAGCAACGATGATGGGTATCGCGCGCAGGGGCTGGTGGCGCTCGCGGAGAGTCTGGGCAGAATTGCGGAGGTCACGGTGGTCGCCCCGGTACGCGATCCCAGCGGCACGAACAATTCACTGACCTTAGTCTGACCGCGTTTGCACAATCTGGAGGAAACCAACGCGTGGCTGAACATGAGCGTCTAATCACCAGCATGACTGATCGCCACGGCATAGGATTGACGTCGCAACGCGCGCGAAACCGGCTCGTCGACCTGTTGCGTACGATGGGCATTGGTTCTGAAGAAGTACTGGATTTGCTCCGCACGACGCCGCGGCATCTCTTTGTCGACGAGGCGCTGGCAAGTCGCGCGTATGAAAATAATGCACTGCCAATTGGTTTCGGGCAGACCATTTCGCAGCCATATATGGTGGCGGCCATGACGGAGTTACTACTGACCACGGGCCCGTTGGTCAAGGTCCTGGAAGTGGGCGCTGGGTGTGGATACCAGACTGTGCTGCTGGCGAAGCTTGCCAAGAACGTGTTCAGCATCGAGCGTATCGCGGCGCTCGCGAATCGGCTGCGCGAGCGCCTGCATGAATTGCGCGTGATCAACGTTCGTGTGCGCCATGGCGACGGTCGCCAGGGCTGGGCTAATTACGGACCGTTCGATGCGATCCTGGTTGCCGCCGCCGCCAGCGTAGTGCCGCAGGCCCTGCTAGACCAGCTGGCGGTTGGCGGGCGCTTGGTGATGCCGGTGGGGGTGCCGGGTGAGCAAACACTGATGTTACTGACACGCACGCCGGAAGGAGTCATCGAGCAACATTTGCAGCGGGTCAGTTTTGTGCCGCTTGTCGATGGCGTGGCATAACACCGCAATGCGCACAGCGTTGCAACGGTGGACGGGATTGGGACTGTGGGTCCTTTTGATGGCGGGTTGCGCGAGTCAGGCGCCAGCGCCGATCGAACAGAAACCGGCCACGATTTCCGCGGCCAAACCAAGGGGTGGCATCACGAAATTGGCGGCGCCAAAGGCACCGATCAAGGGCGATATTTATCGAGTGCAAGCTGGGGACACACTCTATTCGATCGCCTGGCGACTTGGCGTTGATTTCCGTCAGTTGGCGCAATGGAATGGACTCCAGGATCCCTCCCGTATCGAGGTTGGTCAGGAGCTCCGAGTGCACGCCGCAAACGGCGACACGCGCGCCGCGCCACGGACATCCGTGGTTGCCCAGACGCCGGTGAGAGTGGAGCGTGCGCCCATATCGCCTAAAACAACGCCCGCGCTGTCACAGGGGACGCTTGCAAAGACGCCAACCGGGTCACCCGCATCAAACCCACAATGGGCCTGGCCAGCGGACGGGAAGGTGGTGAGATCGGTTTCCGCAACGGGTTCGATTGGTCTCGAGATCCGGGGCACTCGTGGGCAAGCGATTCGCGCGGCGGGCAGCGGACAAGTGGTTTATGCGGGTAGCGGACTGCGCGGTTACGGACAGCTGCTCATCATCAAGCATGACGAAAGCTTCCTCAGCGCCTACGCGCACAACGACAAGCTCCTGGTGGCCGAGGGACAACGCATTGAACGCAGTCAACCCATTGCACTGATGGGCGATTCCGGGGCTTCGGAGGTTATGTTACATTTCGAGATCAGAAAGGGCGGTAAGGCTGTCGAGCCGCTGCAATATCTTCCTAAGCGTTAGGCGCCTCTCTCATGGTCGGCACTCGAAATAAAAACCAGGACCCGGAGACGCCAGATTTAATCATTTCGAGCCCGGTTGACGACCAGAGCCCGCCGGTTACGGCCGATGCTGAGTACGATGCATTAAGCAACGATCTCGACAGCGTTGAGCCTGAACTAGACGAAATCATTGAAGTGGCCGAAAGCGAACCGGAAATTTCCGGCAGCGCGGTGATTGGTGAAATCTCGGACGGCGAGTTAGACGCCACCCGCCTCTACCTCAACGAGATCGGCTTTTCACCTCTGTTGACGGCGGAAGAGGAAGTCAAGTTCGCACGGCTCGCCCAAAAGAATGATTCTGCGGCGCGGCGGCGAATGATTGAGAGCAATTTGCGGCTTGTCGTGAAGATCGCCCGACGCTATATGAATCGAGGTCTGCCGTTACTGGATCTGATCGAAGAGGGCAATTTGGGCCTCATCCGGGCGGTCGAAAAATTCGATCCCGAACGCGGCTTTCGATTTTCGACCTATGCGACCTGGTGGATAAGACAAACGATCGAACGTGGATTGATGAATCAAACACGGACGATTCGCTTACCGATTCACATCGTTAAAGAGATCAACCTCTATCTGCGGGCGGCGCGCCGTCTGGCGCAAAGCCTTGAGCGCGAGCCTAACGCTGAAGACGTGGCTCAGATGTTGGATCGCCCCATTGAGGATGTGAAGCGAATGCTCGGGCTCAACGAGCGGATAGCGTCAGTCGACAGTCCGCTGGATCGCGACTCCGATCGCACCTTGATCGACACCATCCCCGACGAGCACAATCGCGATCCGGCGCGCATGTTGCAGGACGATGACATGCAAAGGCATATCGACGCCTGGCTGTCTCAGCTCAACGATAAACAGCGCACGGTGGTTGAACGGAGATTCGGACTGGACGGACGAGAGATCGCGACCTTGGAAGAAGTGGGTAATGAGATTGGCGTGACGCGCGAACGGGTTCGACAGATTCAGATTGAAGCGTTGCGGCGCCTACGCCACATCCTCGAGCGTGAAGGGTTTTCGCTCGACGCCTTGTGCACAGACATGTAAGTCTCAGTGGTAACGGTGCGCTCGACTGCACGCGTGTCTAGCTGATGAAAAGGATTGCGGCGACCGCGCGAAATTCGGATGCAAGAACGTTATAGCAACGGCATGCTGCCGCATTACTCATGACTTCCACTCCAATGCCTCGTGCGCCCATTTCCGCGATAATGGCGGTGTCCAAGAAAATCTGCTGATGGCCGCTACCTACGATCAGTATTTCGGCACCGGTACGGGCAATCGCGTCGAGGTGAACCGCCGTGAGTTCGGAGAAATGGCGCGGAAGAAGGTCCGTGTGAATGGCCTCTGGAGTAATCACCAAGCTACCCGTATGGCGAGTATCCCCGATCAAGACAGAGTCGTCGGTATAGGCTTTGATGATGAATCCGGTGCGCGCCGAATCAAGTTCAAATTTCATAATGCTCGGCCAGTAGAGTCGTTGCGGCCACACCCCGTGCGGCAATTGGTCGCGAACGGATCTTAACTGCTAAAAGGAGCCAAGATGAAGGTCATATTATTGGGGGGGCCGGGTGCTGGAAAGGGCACGCAGGCGGATTTCATCTGTGCTGAGCATCGCATTCCGAAGATATCCACGGGTGATATGCTGCGCGCCGCCGTGCAAGCCGGGACAGCGCTCGGGCTGGCTGCTAAGAAAGTGATGGATGCAGGCGGGTTGGTGTCCGACGACATCATCCTTGGTCTGATCGAAGCCCGTTTGAAAGCAGAGGACTGCGCACGCGGCTTTTTGTTCGATGGATTTCCACGCACGATTCCCCAGGCCGAAGGGCTGGAGAGAATTGGCGTAGAAATGGATCGGGTCGTTGAAATTTCAGTGAGTGATGCTGAAATTATCAAACGCATATCGGGACGACGGGTGCATTCGGGATCAGGACGCACGTACCACTTGGAATTCAATCCTCCGCGAACTCCCGGCATCGATAACGAAACTGGCGAACCGCTCGTGCAACGAGATGATGATCGTGAAGAAACGGTGCGCAAGCGGCTTGATGTCTATCATGAGCAAACGGAACCGTTAATTGATTTCTATCAAAAGCGCATGGAAGCCCGCGAGAAAAGCCGTTTTTTGCGCGTGAATGGTACAGGTGACGTACAAGAAATTCGCACTCGTGTTTTATCTGTGTTGACGCAATAGAAGACAGTGCGGCGGCGACAATCATCGTCACGTGTTAACTTCATCAGAACAGCGAGCTGGAATTTGTTGCGACGAGGAGCACATTTGGTGTGGCATGAACGAAACACGCGAACAGCACCATCGAAAAAAATTACTATAAATCTTTACATACCACCTAATGGTGATGTATATAAGCAAGTGTGGTGTTGCATTTTTTGTTCTTACCATTTAGTTGAAGGGGGACCCGTAATATGGCGACAGCGAAAAAGAAGGCAACCAAAAAGGCTGCTGCAAAGAAGCCGGCTGCCAAAGTTGCAAAAAAGGTAGCGAAGAAGGTAGCCAAGAAAGTAGTCAAGAAGGTAGCTTCGAAGAAGCCTGTTGCGAAGAAGAAGGCTGCTGCGAAGAAGAAGTAGTCTGAGGGCAATACCGAAGACTACCTGTGCGGAAGTGTCTGGGCTGCATGGATAGACAGACATTTCCGCGATACCTGCGACTCTCACTCCTCCCTGCGATCGCCATCAGCGGCGAGCCTTCTGAAAAACATTGCGACTACTGCCCCGACTCCGGTGACGATCAGACCGTCTGGTCGAGCGGTGCCCTGTAGTTTTCATCTAGCACAAGCTTTTTCGTGACCTGCCAGAGACTGCGCTGAGATGTCCCGATCTCAACCCAAGACACTGATCAAGGCGACGCTGCGCTCCCGTATTGCTTTTTATCTCAAGCATTTGCTGATCTGGTGCGTGCTCGGTGGCGTGGTGTATTGGGCGTGGCTGGATCGCAGAGTAGTTGCTGCATTCAACGCTCGAAAATGGGAACTGCCCGCGCGCATCTACGCGACGCCGCTCGATCTGTACCGCAATTTTCCGATTACCGCTGAATCTGTCACGCAGGCGTTAATCGCGTTGGGGTATCGCGAGGTCGCGGCCCCGTCCGGAGCAGGACAGTTTCGCGCGGATGCGCAGCGCGTTGATGTTGTCACGCGAGGATTTACTTTCGCCGACGGCGAAGAGCCCGCGCGCATGGTCCGCCTCGAATTCGGTGATGATCGAATCACAAAGATTTCGGAACCGAAAACTGGCGAGGACATAGGCGTCTTACGCTTCGAACCCCTCGAAATCGGGCGCATCCACACGGCGCATTTCGAAGACCGGGTGCTGCTCGCCCGACAGGATTTGCCGGAATCTTTCGTACGTGCACTGACAGTCGTGGAAGATCGGCATTTCTTCGAACACATCGGAATCGACTGGTCGAGTATTTTGCGCGCCGCATCGGTCAATCTGCTGCATGGAGAGATCGCGCAAGGCGGCAGCACACTCACGCAACAACTGGTCAAGAATCTCTATCTGGATGGGCGTCGTACGCTGGGACGCAAGCTGAACGAAGCTTTGATGGCGCTGTCGATCGAACGCCAGTTTACGAAAGATGAAATTCTGGAGACCTATGCCAACGAAGTGTTTCTGGGCCAGGATGGTAACCGCGCGATCCACGGTTTTGGTCTTGCGGCCAGGTTCTATTTTGGACGCCCGCTCAGCGAGCTATCAACGCCCGAGTTAGCTTTGATGGTGGGTCTGATACGTGGCCCATCCCGCTACAATCCCTTTAAATTCCCTGAACGCGCGTTGGCGCGACGGGCGGTAATCCTGGGGGTTTTTCGCGCCAATGGTCTGATTTCTACGGCGCAAACCGATGCTTTCAAGCGAGCGCCACTTGGACTTCGACGCGGCGAGTGGCGGACCGAGGAGCGTTATGCCACCTATCTTGATTTGGTAGGTCGGCAGCTTAAACGGGACTATCAAGAGATCGATCTTAGAACCGCTGGTCTCAAGGTTTTTACGAGTCTTGATATCCGCGCGCAAGCGGCCGCCGAGTCGGCGGTGATGACAGCGATTGCGGAACTGGAACGCGGACTGCCGAAGCAGAAGGGCCGTCTGCAGGCGGCAGTGATCGTGACGGATGCCAGAACCGCTGACATCAAGGCCATGATTGGCAGTCGCGGCACAGACGTTGGCGGTTTCAACCGGGCGCTCGATGCGAAGCGTCAAATTGGCTCGCTAATCAAGCCCTTCATCTACTTGACTGCCTTGGAGCAGTTGCGGGGATTCAATGTTGCGACTCAACTGATCGATGAACCTCGAACATGGAATCAACCTAATGGAAAATCCTGGTCACCCCAAAATTATGATGGAAAATACCTCGGCCCCATATCGGCGCAGGACGCGCTAGCCAAATCCATCAATCTCGCGACGATCGATCTTGGATTCAGAATCGAGGTGGAATCGTTGCGCGCAACGCTGCGAAAATTCGGTGTTGTGCAAGATATACCCAAGTTCCCGGCGTTATTTCTCGGCGCTATAGACCTCAGTCCATATGAAGTGACGCAGTTGTATCAAATCATCGCAAATGATGGCTTCAGAATTCCATTACGTGCCATTCAAGCCGTCGTCGACAGTCGAAACCAACCGATTAAGCGCTACGGTCTGAAGGTTGAGCGTGTCATGGAAGAAGAAACTGCCTTTCTGACCCGCTACCTGCTCACCCGCGTAGTGGAATACGGTACCGCACGCCGGCTGGCGCAGGAGTTCCCGCGAGAACTTCCTTTGGCCGGCAAAACAGGTACCTCGAATGATGCGCGTGACAGTTGGTTCGTGGGATTCACGGGCAATGATCTCGTGACAGTGTGGATAGGACGGGATGACAATAAGCCGGCCAGCCTGACCGGCGCGACCGGCGCACTAAAAGTATGGGTTAAAGCGGTTAAGCAAATCGGTGCGAAACCAATCGTGATGGATCCTCCACCAACGGTCGAATGGCATTGGCTTACCGCCGATGGTGCTGCGTTGACCGACCGCACGTGTGGTGATGCGTTGTATGTCCCCGTCAACATAAACTCCCTGCCAGCCAGGACGGTTTCGTGCAGCACGACACCGCTGGAGCCGGGTTTCAGACCATTGTGGGAGCCACGGAATTAAATGAAAATTTTGTTACCACGAAGAAACCATTTTCTTGTCGTCGGCTTTGTATTGATACTCGGCGCCTGCAGCACCGCGACCACGCGCACGGCCCCGATTGAGGGGCGCCGGCCACAGGAGACGCCAGTCGCGCAACCGACCACGGCTGCGCCGATGCCGCAACCCCCTCAAGGCGCTCAGGTTTTCGCGTTACCCGATTCGCAAGTTGCACCGCTGGAGCCAGTTCCTGTCCCCGGCCCTGTCCCCGGCCCTGTCCCCGGGGCGATCGATAGCCCCCTAACAACGACTCATGCGATCAAACCGCCGCTTGATCCGGCACTGCGCGAATTGGTGGCACAGGCGGAACGCGCGAGTGCACGGGGGGACCGGGGAGCAGCACGAGCGACCCTGGAGCGCGCGCTGAAGATCAAACCGGAGAATGCTCAATTATGGTTTCGCCTCGCGGAATTGAATTTCGTGGATGGCGAGTACGAGCAGGCAATTGTGATGGCACAACGCGCGCGCGAACTTGCGCGTGGAGAGCGCGAATTGATGTATCAGGCGGACCAACTGATTGAACGCGCCCGCAGCCCTCTCACGCGTTGATGTGAGACGGCGTTGGATCGTGCGGCCGCAGGGAGTAGGCGAAAGCGATCACCTCTGCCACGGCCTGGTAGAGGGGCGCGGGGATTTCACGCCCCAGTTCGACGTGACTTAGAATCTCGACCAACGCGGGATCCTCGCGTAGCGGCACATCGTGCGCTGCTGCGAGCGCCAAGATTCGCTGCGCGACTTCGCCTTGACCCTTGGCGATTACGCGCGGCGCGCCGCTGCCTTCCCAACGTAAGGCGATTGCCAGTGGCCGTCTAGGTTCAATCTTCATCGTCAAATTTTCATATCGATCAGGCCCTGAGGTAGGTGATCTGTGTCGCGCGGGCCATCCACCGGGGCGACTATAACGGCCTCGACGCGCAGGCCGCATGCCGCGAGGCGCGCCTGTAGATCGTCTCGACGGTGATACAGCGCAACGCGGAGTGCTTCATCGTCCGCCCAGGCGAGGATCGACAATTGTTCGGCGCACAGTGTGAGCCGAACGCGCAACTGAGACGGACCCGGTAACGGCACCACGATCAATAGTGAGTGACGCTCCGCACCTTGAGAGTGCTCGTGCTCACCTTCGCGCGAGTATTGTAATTGCAGGACCTCTAGTTGCTCATCGATCCGGACAGGGAGCTCGAACAGGCCAAACGCCTGCCCGAGGGACGCCGCCTCTGTCATTTGCAACTGTCGGGTCGTGATGCGCGCGATCATTGCTTCCAGGGTTTCTTTCAATTCTGAGGAGAACTCCGAGACGGCTAAATCCCGATCCGAGAGCGGCGTGGACTCTGCTCGCGGCACGCCTAGCCGAGTCAGCTCCGATTCGTTCGGCAAAACTGATTTTTCCTGGAGCGGCGCCGCCGCTGTCGGCACCGAAGGGAGGAAGGGTTCGATTTGCCTGAGTAAGCTCAAGAGTTGCCATTTCCGGTCTGTGGTGGGGAGTGATACTGTGGGATCACTCAGGTGTCGGGCTAGCGTGGGTTCGAGTCCAGTGCCACTCAGTGCGACTGCCCGCATGAGCTTCGCCGGAGTCGTGAGCACGGCGAGCGCGGGAATATCTGCTAACAAGCTCTGGGTCGATAGAATCAATGCCTGCATATCTGGGCTGTGGGCGGCACGCTCTAGAGCTGGCAAGTGAGCTTCAAGCGTGCGCAGCGCGGGCGCAAGTGCGACCTGTTGTGGCAGCAAGGTGCGCAAGGCGACCGCTTCCACGCGCGCATCCTGCTTGACGGACTCACGCCGGATGGGCTCAAGCACGGGCAGCGGATGCAGGCTTACTACCCGGGCAGTAAAGCGGTCCCCCATCGCCACCGGCGCCGCTCCGGAAGCGACCACCGTTTCAGCGCCGAT
>JAYTEX010000280.1:0-11708 GCA_043734785.1 Pseudomonadota bacterium
GTGCCCACGATGGCGCGACGCGCACGCCCTGACCGGCCCGGTAGTCGCGCATTTGTGTGTGCCGAGCAGGTGACCCATTGATGCATTCTTTTTCCCGCAGCCGCGTGTCAGAATCGCACCGGTTCAGCGAGGCGACTCGCCTGGCCGGGGTGTCCCGCGTGCGGGTTTTACTTTCAGATAGGAATGAGCGATGTCGAGTGATCAAGGCATAAGCAAGGCACTGATCGCGCAGTTGGTCGCAGGCCAGCGGGATAACGACAATGTCACCCGGCCCTTGCGGTTACCCCGCAAGGACCTCGACCGCTTCGTGAAATATATCGAAGTGCTCCAGGGGCGCGTGATGTGGCCGGATCAAATCCTGCTCCGTCTTGGCGACAAGCTCTATGTGGCGCGCAATGCGCAGAATCAGCGCGTGGTGAAATGCGAGTGCGGGCAAGAATTCGGCGACTATCGTCAAAATTGGAAACTGACCTGCAGGATTCGCCGACGGCGTACGCGGGCGGAAACGCGCGAGGCCTACGATCCGCTACTGCCCTGCCCGGAGCCGGGCTGGCAGGAGATCCGCGAATTCCTGTGTCCCGCCTGCGCGACTGAGCACGCCGTCGAGGTGGTCGCGCCAGCGAATCCGATCGTGTTCGAGAGTCTGCCTGATCTCGAAAAATTCTACCGCGAGTACCTGGGCACGCCACTGCCGGACGAGGCCGCGATTGAGTATCGCGATGAAACAGAAGCATTGACCAACGCCTGGTCGCAGCGCCTGCACTAGCACGATCGTCGCGCCCCAATAAATTGTGAAGAATTCCTAATGAAACTTGCCACCTTCAGTCTCAAGGACGCGCTGCCCAGGATCGGGCGTGTCGAGGGCACGGATATCATCGATCTTTCGGGCGCCGGTCTCCCGCTCGAAATGAGTGCGCTGCTCGCGTACGGGTTGCAACAGGCGCACACAGCCAGCGGTCCGCGTCACGCGCTGACTGAGGTCACCCTGCATGCGCCGGTGCTGCGGCCACCGAAAATTCTCGCGATCGGCCTGAACTACCAAGATCACATCGCAGAAACCAAGCTCGATACGCCGGGGTTTCCAATGTTCTTCAACAAACAGTCGACCGCTGCCAACGGTCCATACGCACCGATTCATCTGCCGCGTGTGTCCGACAAGCTCGACTACGAGGGCGAGCTCGGGTTCGTTATCGCTCGGCGCTGCCGCCATGTACCGCGTCATCGCGCGCATGAAGTGATCGCGGGCTTCGTGGTGTGCAACGATGTGAGCGTGCGCGACTGGCAAATGCGTGCGCAGACCTTCACGCTCGGCAAGTCCTTCGATACCCACGCCCCGTTTGGGCCATTCATCGTGACCAGCGATGAAGTCGGTGATCCACACAATCTGGATTTGAAAACCTATGTGAACGGTGAACTCCGCCAGCACTCGAACACGCGTCATCTGGTGTTCGACTGTTATCAGCAAATCGAAACCTTGACCGCCGCCTTCACGCTCGAACCAGGCGATCTGATACTGACCGGCACCCCGAGTGGTGTCGGCATCGGCTTCAAGCCACACCGGTATCTGCAGGTCGGCGACAAGATACGAATCGAGATCGAAAAACTCGGCCACCTCGAGAACGAAGTGATCGCCGAACCCGCCACCACCGATTTAATGTGAGAAATCTTCATGCACGCCTGGCAATTCGAAACATATGGCCACTACGCCGACGTCCTCCACTGGGTGGAACGCGCAGCACCAACACCGAGTCGAGATCAAGCATTGGTGCGCACGGCCGCCGTCTCGCTCAACTTCCCGGATCTGCTGATCATTCAGGGCATGTACCAGCACAAGGCGCCACTGCCGGCCGTGCCGGGCGTAGAAGCGGTCGGCATTGTCGAGGCAGTCGGACCTGCCAGCAAATTCAAGGTGGGCGATCGCGTGGTCGGCTTCACGCACTCGGGCGGCACCCTGGCCGACCTGTTCCTCGTGAACAATAGCTCAGCGTGGACCGTGCCCGCGCATGTAACGGACGAACAGGCTGCCGCGCTATCGGTGGTCTATGGAACCTCTTACTTCGGACTCGAACACCGCGCGCAACTGAAGGCCGGTGAGATCTTGCTCGTGCTCGGTGCGGCCGGCGGGGTGGGACTTGCGGCCATTCAGCTCGGTCGCTTGATGGGTGCGACTGTCATCGCGTGTGCTGGGGACGCGCGGAAACTCGAGATTTGTCGCCAACAAGGCGCGCATCACCTAATCAACTACAAGACCGAAGATCTGGTCGAGCGTGTGAAGGCACTGACCAACGGCCACGGCGCGGATGTGGTCTATGATCCGGTCGGCGGCGAAATCTTCGATCAGGTGAAACGCTGCGTCGCCTGGGGCAGCCGCCTGGTGGTGATTGGCTTTGCGGGCGGCAAGATTCCGTCGATTGAATTGAACCGGATCCTGCTCAAGAACATGTCGGTGGTCGGGCTCGCATGGGGGCAGTATCTCGACCGTGGCTCGGAGCTTCCTGGCCAGGCCCAGA
This sequence comes from Pseudomonadota bacterium, assembly GCA_043734785.1. Classification (GTDB taxonomy): domain Bacteria; phylum Pseudomonadota; class Gammaproteobacteria; genus CAIKBL01. The sequence goes on from JAYTEX010000280.1 coordinate 2,511, forward strand.
CACTGTTCTACGACCTCATTGCACGCCAACAGATCGATCCCGTGATATACAAAGTTTTACCGTTTGCCGAGGCCAAGGAAGGCTTACGGCTCATCGAATCGCGCGAGGTTTACGGCAAAGTCGTGATCAAACGCTAGAAATTGACCTAACGATCGCGCCAAGAGCCATCGCGGCATCATCGAATAACGCTATGCACATGGACGCCGAAATCGTGGTGGTCGGAAGCGGATCAGCGGGGGCGGCGCTCGCGGGTCGCCTCGCGCAAGCCGGCCGAGACGTGCTCCTAATGGAGGCTGGGCCCGATTACGGTGCCTTCGAGAGCGGCCGTTGGCCGGCCGAACTGCTCGATGTCCGTAGGCTCGCCACCAGTCACGATTGGGGCTACGCCCACCAGCGCTGGACCTTTGAGCGGGCGCGAGTGATAGGCGGCTGCTCATCCCACAACGGGGCAATCGCCGCAGTCGGCCATCGACGTGACTATGACGCCTGGGGCTTACCGGGCTGGAGCGCGGCCGACGTAGCGCCCCTATTCGATCGCGTGAGCCGCCAGATGCGAGTCCGCGCCTATGCACTCAGCGAAGTCGTGCCGTTTCATGCGCAGTGCCTCGACGCGGCCCAAGCCTTGGGCTGGCGCATTGCGAGCGATCTGTGCGATCTCGATGCCAACGACTCGTTTGGATTGGAGATGGTGAATGCTGATGGAGCGGTGCGCTGGAACGCGGCCTTCGCCTACCTCGACCCAGCACGACACCTCTCGAACCTGCGGATCCTCGACCAAGTACTGGTCAACCGTGTCGTTGAGAGCGCCCAAAGGGCCACCGTGCACGCCAGCCGTCGCGGCGAGGCAATCACCGTGAGCGGCGATACCATTGCGTTGTGCGCTGGGGTGTATGGCACGCCGGCGATTTTGCAGCGTTCGGGAATCGGCGATCCTGCGCTGTTAAACCGCTTGGGTATCGCGGTCGTCGCCAATCTGCCCGGAGTCGGCGCCAACCTGCACGACCACCCAATGTTTCATACCGATCGCGCACTCGGGCCGCAATTGCAGATGTGGCTCGACGAGGTCGCGAAATCCGGGGTGCTGCCTGAAGAGCAGACGCTTGGCAAGGCGATTTCCCGACAGTCGCTAGACGGACTCTACGATCTGCACGTCTTCCCAGTCATTGGCAGTAATCAGACCAGCGTTTTGTACGGCCGGGCGACCATCGAGGTTGCCTGTATGACGCCGCGCAGCCGTGGTGCGCTACAAATCACCAGCCGTGATCCCGCGGCGCGCCCATTGATCGATCACGCCTATCTCAGCGATCCCGAGGGTCACGATCTCGCGGTCTTGCGCGATGGACTAGAACGGGCTAACGAATTGCTCGATCATCCGAAGGTGGCCGGCTTAGTGGGTCGGCCTATCACCGAGGGTTCCACTGACAACGCCATCCGCGCGCAAGTCGCCCATTACTATCATCCAGTCGGCACCTGCCGGATGGGTCACGCCAGCGACCGTTACGCGGTGTGCGATTCAAGCGCACGGGTGTTCGGCTTTAATCACCTCCTCGTCGCGGACGCCTCGCTGATGCCGCAGATCCCGCGCGCCAATACTAATTTGCCCACCGTGATGATCGGCGAGCGGATCGCTTCATTCCTGGCCACGAACTTGTCGGCCTAAATTCGGCGGATCACGGAACGTCCGCACCACAGATACCCTCCAGCCAGCGCTGTTGGCGATGCCGACGACCCACGTGCTCCGCAAATTATTCATTGACCCGACTCCGCAAATCGCATCGAATCTGGTTTCGATGCTTTTAATCCCTTAGCCGATGTTCCTAACGTGCCCAGGAGGTTCCCAATGGCCAGTCCCCAAGCCGTCAAACTCAAAGAAGCGTTTCGCAATTTTCGCGACCTGAGCCTAGGTAAACCCGAGGCGAGCCTGGCGGAGATGCGGGCGAACGCCATCGCCTTCGGCAATCTGACCAGTGAGCCCACTGGCGTCACCTGCACGGCGGTAGACGCCGACGGCGTGCCCGCGCAGTGGCTCACGCCGCAAGGTGCGGCGAACGATCGCGTTCTGATGTATGTGCACGGCGGCGGCTATGTGATGATGTCCGCCGAGACCCACCGCAAGATGGTCGGCCATATCGCGAAGGCCACGGGTTGTCGCGCGCTCAATGTCGATTACCGCCTGGCCCCGGAACATCCACATCCGGCGGCCGTGAACGATGCGGTGACCGCCTACCAGTGGTTACTGGCACAAGGCATCAAGCCACAGGCCATCGCGATCGCCGGGGATTCGGCCGGCGGCGGTCTATGCCTCGCCACTGCGCTCAAGCTGCGCGACATGGGGCTCCCGTTGCCGGCGGCGCTTGTACCGATCTCACCTTGGACGGATATGGAGGGCGCTGGTGAGTCGATGAAAACGCGCGTGGCCCACGACATGATCGTCTCTCCGCTTGCCATCACTCAATTGTCTGGCGTGTTTCTGCAGGGCGGCAGCACGCGCGACCCTTATGCCTCACCGCTTTACGCGGATCTCAAGGGCTTGCCACCGATCTACATCCAGGTCGGTGATGAAGAGGTGCTGCTCGACGATTCAGTGCGCTTCGCCGATCTCGCCAAAAAGGCTGGCGTCGATATCACGCTCGAGATATTTCCGGAGATGCAGCACGTCTTTCAAATCGGTGCCGGCATGTTGCCAGAAGCGGATGCGGCGATCGCTAAAATCGGTGCGTGGCTGAAGTCTCGACTCGCGCTGTAGTGCCCCGTTTGCCACCCATTCAAAAGTGCCCAGAGCCAGGAGTTGCAGTAATACCATGATCGCCAATCCCTACTATTCCAAAGAGGTGCATGGCCCGTATGAGACTTACGCGCTTGGCGACTTCGTCCTGGAGGAAGGCGGCACGCTGCGGGGCGCCACGCTTGCCTACGCCACCCACGGCAAGCTCAACAGGGCAAAGGACAATGTCATATTGGTTCCATCGTGGTATTCGGGTACCAGCAAAATCTTCGAACAAGCCTACATCGGCACCGATCACGCGCTCGATCCCGCGAAGTACTTCATTGTCTGCGTTAATCAGATCGGCAATGGACTTTCCAGCTCGCCACACAACACGCCCGGTAACGGTGGGCGGGGAAATTTCCCGAAGATTCGGATCGGCGACGACGTTCGCGCTCAGCACAAGCTCGCGACCGAACATTTCGGTCTCAAGCAACTAGCGCTCGTCGTCGGCGGTTCGATGGGCGCGCAGCAGACCTATGAATGGGCGGTGCGCTATCCCGAGCTTGTGCAACGCGCGGCGCCCATTGCTGGTACCGCGAAGAACACCGATCACGATTTTCTGTACGCCCAGAGCTTGATGGACGCGATCACCAGCGATCCGGGCTTTCGTCATGGCTGGTATGACTCTCACACCGAAGTCCGCGCGGGGCTCGCCCGACATGCATTATTGTGGGCGGTGATGGGCTTTAGCACAGAATTCTTCAAACAAGAGGTCTGGCGCACGCTGGGTTTCAGTTCGGTCCCTGATTTCATGACCAATTTTCTAGAAGCCTATTTCACGGCCATGGATCCGAACGATTTGCTGTGCCAGGCCTGGAAATGGCAGCACAGCGATGTGAGCAGACACACCGGCGGGGATCTCAAAAAGGCGCTCGGCCGCATCACGGCCAAGACCTTCGTCATGCCGATCGACGAAGACATGTTCTTTCCGCCGCGGGATTGCCGCCATGAGCAGAAAATGATCAAGGGCAGTGAATTCAGGGTTCTGAACAGTCCCGGCGGCCACCTGGTATTGACGGGATTCGACCCGCAATTCATCAAGCAGGTTGACGAGCACCTCAAAGCACTACTCGCGATTTGATTCCACCTGATAAGACCATTTTAACTTCGAGTGATTGCTATGCATGATCCTAATCACCTACCACCCGAGCACGTTCACGGCCCCGGGTGCGCCCACGATCACGAACCCGATCATCATCACGTGACGGATCCGGTGCGTAACCCATTACGCAAGGTCGGGCGTAACGATCTCTGCCCGTGCGGCAGCGGCCAGAAGTTCAAGAAGTGCCACGGCAATGCGGCGGCGTGAAAAGGTGGGCGCTATCCACGACGCCTCGCACAGCATGACCTGAACCAAGGACTTTTTATGCAGTGGTCAGCCATCGGACAGACATCATTCATTCGCATCGTTGAAATCGACGAACCGTTTCTCGCCCCGGACAAGATGTTCGCGCAAGCGACCCCAGAGGCAATCGCCCCCTATCTCGAGTGGCTGATCCCCCAGGCGATGTGTCCGCAGACGGGTAAGCTGATCCTGCCGATTCAGAGCTACCTGATCCGTACGCCGCACCACCTCGCATTGGTCGATACCTGCGTCGGTAATCACAAATCCTTTGCCGGATTTAAGCGTTGGGCTGGGCGCGATGACAGCACCTATCTCGCAGGGCTCAAGGCGGCAGGCGTGCACCCGGACGAAATCGACTTCGTCTTCTGCACCCATCTGCATCTCGATCATTGCGGCTGGCATACGCAGATGATAGACGGTCGCTGGGTGCCGACCTTCCCAAATGCCCGCTACCTGTTTGCGAAGGACGAATACGCCTACGCCGAACGTGCGTACCGCACCAAACAAGATCCAGTGTTCCTTGAGAACGTGCTACCCGTGATGGAAGCGGGCTGCGGCCTACTGGTGGACACCGACTACGCGCTCGATGACTGCATGTTCCTGGAATCGACGCCAGGTCACACCCCAGGCCATTGCGCGATCCGGATTGCTTCAAACGGCGCTTCCGGGGTGGTGACCGGAGATTTGATTCATAGTCCGCTGCAGTGCGCGCACCCGGAATGGAATTTTCGCTACGACGATCAACCCGAGCTTGCCGGGCGCACACGGCGTGCGTTTCTGGCCCGTTATGCGGATACCGATACCCTGATACTGGGCACGCATTTCCCCTCTCCTTCGGTCGGTTGGATCGTGAGCCGAGGACCCGCGTTTCACTTCAAGTATCGCGACCCTGGTTAGGGCACCCGGGAATGCAGCCAACCAGAGCGCGGCCGTTCCATCCGGATTGTTAGCGCACAGTTGAAAATAACGCTGGCGCTGCCATAATCTTTATGTAAGATGCATGCTAACAGGCCTTCATGCCACAGTTTGTGCAACACCTCATTGCGCGCTCGAATAAGGGTTTGCGGGGTTCAGATCTTCTACATGACAGTGCCACACAGAACAGTTTAAGAATTCGCCGCCTGCGGCGATTCACCGGCGAGAAATCTGTGCGGTTGGTTTCTCGCCCACGTGATCGAAGACAACCCACGATCAATACTGGTGAGAGTGACCGAATGAATATATATGTTGGAAATCTGGCCTATGGGGTGACTGATGCAGACCTGTCGCAGGCATTCTCAGCCTACGGTGCGGTCGCAAATTCAAGCGTCATCAAAGACAAATTCTCTGGTCAATCCAAGGGTTTCGGCTTCGTTGAGATGCCGAATAACACTGAGGCCAACGAGGCGATCAAAAACCTCAATGAAAAGCCGCTCAAGGGCCGCAATATGCGCGTTAACGAGGCTAAGCCTCGTGAAGAACGCCCGGACCGCCCGGACCGCCCACCCCGCCGAACCGGTGGCTATGATCGGTAATCGACTGCTTTAACGTGACACCCAACGGCAGTTCTGCAGGACTGCCGTTGGGTGTCTGCTAGCACGGCCTCTCCCACCCCCGCTGACGTTTCGCGCCTTAATGCGAACGCGTCAGCCTCCGGCTATTCGCGAATGGACTCTGCCAAAGACATTTTCAGCTACCGCAAGTTCTGGGCACATCGCCTGGGGCCTGCGCCATTCCTCCCCACCACGCGCGCCGAAATGGAAGCGTTGGGTTGGGATGCCTGCGATATCGTGGTCATTAGCGGCGACGCCTACATCGATCACCCGAGTTTTGGCATGGCGATTATTGGCCGCATGCTTGAAGCACAGGGGTTCAGAGTCGGCATCATCGCCCAGCCCGACTGGCGCAACACGACGGATTTCGCGCAGCTCGGTGCGCCGCGCCTGTTCTTCGGCATCACCGCCGGCAATATGGATTCGATGGTCAATCACTACACCGCCGACCGGCGGATTCGTAGCGATGACGCCTACACCCCCGGCGCCGAGCCCGGCAAGCGCCCTGACCGCTCGGTCATCGTCTACGCGCAACGCACGCGTGAAGCATTCCCAGAGACCCCGTTGATCATCGGTGGGATTGAAGCGAGCCTGCGCCGAGTCGCGCATTTTGATTACTGGTCGGAGAAAATTCGACGCTCCGTGCTGCTCGATGCGAAGGCGGACCTACTGGTCTACGGCAATGGCGAACGACAGATCGTCGAAATCGCGCATCGACTTGCCGCTGGCGAACCGATTGGCGCCCTGAGAGATATTCGCGGCACCGCACTCGTGTGCGCAACCCCGACCGACTGGATCGAGATCGACTCGACAGATATCGATACGCCAGGCGTGTTGAGTCCGCAGATCGATCCCTATGCGATGGACCCCGCGCCGAAAGCCGGCGTAACGGCCGCCAAAACCAGCGCCACCGGCACCATCACCACCATCCCACTCAAGGTCGTGCGCGCCGCGCGCCAGGTACGCAACGCAGATCGCACGCGTTCCGTGCTGCGCCTGCCGTCGTTCGAACAGGTGCGCGATGACCCGGTGCTCTATGCGCACGCCTCCCGTGCAGTTCATCTGGAATCGAACCCTGGCAACGCGCGCGCACTGATTCAGCGCCATGGCGATGTCGACGTTTGGATCAATCCGCCGCCGATTCCGCTGACCACGCCCGAGATGGATGGCATCTACGAACTTCCCTACCGCCGAGTGGCCCATCCGGTCTATGGCGAGGCCAAAATCCCCGCCTATGAGATGATTCGTTTCTCGATCCCGATTCAGCGCGGGTGTTTTGGCGGCTGCACATTTTGCTCGATCACCGAGCATGAGGGACGGATCATTCAGAATCGCTCCGAGGATTCAGTGATCCGGGAAATCGAGATTATCCGCGACACAGTCCCCGGATTCACCGGTGTCATCTCCGATCTCGGCGGCCCGACGGCCAATATGTATCGCATCGCCTGTAAGAGTCCAGAAATCGAATCCGCGTGCCGGCGGCCCGCCTGTGTGTTTCCGGATATCTGCCCCAATCTCAACACCGATCACAGCGCATTGATCAATTTGTATCGGCGCGCGCGCGCGGTGCCCGGGGTCAAAAAAATCCTGATTGCCTCAGGCGTACGTTACGATCTTGCGATTCAATCACCGGAATATGTGAAGGAACTCGCCACGCATCATGTCGGCGGCTACCTCAAGATTGCCCCGGAACATATTCAAGACGGTCCGCTGTCGAAAATGATGAAACCGGGCGTCGGCACGTATTACCGGTTCAAGCAGTTGTTCGACAAATACTCACGCGCTGCCGGTAAAGAGCAATATCTGATCCCCTACTTTATCGCCGCGCACCCAGGGACACGGGACGAGGATATGCTCGAACTTGCGCTGTGGCTGAAGAAGCATAAGTACCGCGCAGACCAGGTGCAGGCGTTTCTGCCCTCGCCCATGGCGACCGCCACCGCCATGTACCATTCGGGCAAGAACCCCTTACGCAAAGTCACCCGCACCAGCGAAGAGGTGCCAATCCCTAAGGGGCTCAAGGTCCGACGCCTGCATAAGGCTTTCCTGCGTTACCACGATCCGAACAACTGGCCGATGCTGCGGGCAGCCTTGCAACGCATGGGTCGTGCGGATTTAATCGGTAACGGCCCCGACCATCTGATTCCACATTTTCAGCCGAAAGGCACTGGCCATGCCGCCGAAGGTGCACGTTCCCAGCGTTTCGCGACCCAGCACCTCGGCTTGCCCCACACGCCCCCACTCAAACCGCGCGGAGGCCTCAAGGCCACACGCGCAAAACCTGCCGCAGCGCTCGCGACGGCGCCTCGACTGGATCGTACCCGACGCTTCTAAAGCTCGCGGCTGCTAGTGACTCGGGCGGGCAATTGCGCGACCATGTGGCATCGTAAAACTGCCACGGAGAACGCTAATGAAACTCAAGATAGGCTATGAGGAACTGGTGCGTCGTGCCGAAGCTGAGATAGAAACGCTGAGCGCCGAGGCAGTCATCAAACTGCGCGAAGATCCGGATGTTCAGATTGTCGACCTCCGCGACGTCCGCGAACTGCAGCGAGAAGGCAAGATTCCAGGCGCCATGCATGTGCCGCGCGGCATGCTGGAATTCTGGATCGATCCGGAAAGCCCGTATTACAAGCCCATCTTTGAATCGGGCAAGCAGTTTATTTTCCATTGCAGCAAGGGCTGGCGCTCCGCGCTGTCTACCCAAACGGCACAGATGATGGGGCTACCCAAAGTCGCCCACATTGGCGGTGGCATGGAGGCTTGGGTGGCCGCAGGGGGACCCATCGAGAAGTCGGAAGCGAAGTAACGCCCGACGCTCACCCGCTATCACCGATTTTTTTTTGGGCTGAATATTGTCAGTCTGATATTCCGTTGCTACATTCAACATTAGTCGTAGGGACCACGAACCTCGTTCCCACGATCCATGCAAACGAGCACAGACTCGTCATCAGCGCCCGGAACGCGTGCCCTCTCGAGCCCTGATCGCACCCCATAGTCCTGATGCACGCGGAGGAAAGTCATGTCTATCAATATTTACGTTGGCAATCTGCCTTACACCATGCAAGAAGATGAGTTGCGCGAGACTTTTGAGCGCTATGGCGCAGTCAGCTCGGCCAAGATCGTGATTGACCGGGAAACTGATCGCTCCAAAGGATTCGGCTTCGTCGAGATGCCGAATCAGGGAGAGGGTGAGGCGGCCATCAAGGCGCTCGATGGGCAGGCGCTCAACGGCCGTCCGCTGCGGGTGAATCCCGCGAAACCGCGCGAAGGCGGTGGTGGTGGAGGTCCGCGCGAAGGCGGTGGTGGCGGTGGCCCGCGCGGTGGCGGTGGTGGTGGTAATGGTCCGCGCGGCGATCGGCCGCGTTACTAGACTCACCCCGCGAACGATCACTGGGTATCGCAGGCGAGCCCCGCACGCCGGCCAAACGCCGCCGTGCGTCCCAACCCATGAATCGCTAAAAGATTACTTTTGGTGATTCATGCCGATTAACCCGCTGTCAATAATTGTATGAGATCTTCGCCTTAGACCGGCTGTTTCGGCCGGAATCGGG